>NZ_JBVVPZ010000130.1:0-201 GCF_055811415.1 Mesorhizobium sp. WSM4846 | reverse complement strand
GCGCCCCCCTCTGTCCTGCCGGACATCTCCCCCACAAGGGGGGAGATCGCCGTCACCACTGCCTTCGCGAACCGCCACCGTCGCGGGAGCGAGCGGTACGCCAAAGCTGCCAATCTCCCCCCAAGTGGGGGAGATGTCCGGCAGGACAGAGGGGGGCGCGAAGGATCACGACAGATGAGCATTTATCCGAGTGGAACTGGA
>NZ_JBVVPZ010000129.1:0-208 GCF_055811415.1 Mesorhizobium sp. WSM4846 | reverse complement strand
TTGTTCTCTCCGTGGTGCCGAAAGAGCGCATGAAATGCGCAGCCCGTCGCGCCGTCGAGCAGGAGGTAAAGCCCCATCACCGCGGGTTTGCCTACGGCATTGTTGTCAGGCGACACTGTGACGATCTTGACGCCGATATGGCCGCCTGCCGGCCGCAACGGAGAGAACAAGGGATATTCCTTTTAGGTACGTCCGATGGGCGCCGCCC
>NZ_JBVVPZ010000128.1:0-220 GCF_055811415.1 Mesorhizobium sp. WSM4846 | reverse complement strand
GGTGAAGTTGGTAATGTCCGTGCTCGACGATACCCCCCTCTGTCCTGCCGGACATCTCCCCCTCAAGGGGGGAGATTGGCCGTCACTAGCCGTGGCGCCAATCGCAAACATTGCTGAGGGAAGGGCCGTCGCCAAAGCAAGCGAATCTCCCCCCTTGAGGGGGAGATGTCCGGCAGGACAGAGGGGGGTATCGTCGAGCACGGACATTACCAACTTCACC
>NZ_JBVVPZ010000127.1:0-237 GCF_055811415.1 Mesorhizobium sp. WSM4846 | reverse complement strand
AGCTAGTGCATCGGCGCGAAGCCGCGACCTCGAACGAGATGTGGCAGGCCGATCATACCGTTCTCGACATTCTCGTGCTCGATGATGCCGGAACCCCGGTGCGTCCTTGGCTGACCGTCATCGTTGACGATCACAGCCGAGCCATCGCCGGTTACTTCCTCAGCCTCGATGCCCCCAGTGCCCTCAACACGGCGCTCGCCTTGCGGCAGGCGATCTGGCGCAAGCCCAATCCCGAAT
>NZ_JBVVPZ010000126.1:0-238 GCF_055811415.1 Mesorhizobium sp. WSM4846 | reverse complement strand
AAGCCGATCCGCATCCGCAAGAGCAAGTACCTCGACAATCAGATCGAGCAGGACCATCGGCGCATCAAGCGCCGCACTCGGTCAATGCTCGGCTCAAGTCGATGGAGTGCCGATGCCGTCCTTTCCGGCATCGAGATGGTTCACATGATGCGCAAACGGCAGGCGAGGTTCGCCTATAATCCACGTCCCTCGATCGCCGAGCAGTTCGAAATCCTTGCAGCATGATCATCGGCGCGAA
>NZ_JBVVPZ010000125.1:0-238 GCF_055811415.1 Mesorhizobium sp. WSM4846 | reverse complement strand
CCCACCCCCCCCTCCCTCCGCGCTCGCCACCCACCCCCCCCCCCCCCCCCGCCCTCCCGCGCCCCCCCCCCCCCCGCCCCGCCGCCCCCCCCCCCCCACCCCCCCCCCCCCCCCCCCGCCGCCCCCCCCCCCCCCCCCCCCCCCCCCGCGCCGCCGCCGCCCCCCCCCCCCGCCCCCCCTCCCCCCTCCGCCCCCCCCGACCTCCGCCAACACCCGGAGCCCGGAATCTGCTCAGATG
>NZ_JBVVPZ010000124.1:0-257 GCF_055811415.1 Mesorhizobium sp. WSM4846 | reverse complement strand
CGGCGCGAATTATCTGCCAGTGTGCTCGACATCATCCTGCGCTGCTCGCAATCATAAAGGTCTGCTCACATCCCCTGCCAGCGAAACAGGGCGTCAGCGCGGCACCCGGATGGAACCTTCCGCGATCCCCTCGGCGACATTGGAGAGCATGACGGCGTAGCGATGCAAACCGGGGAAGCGACCAGCGTTCTTGTCGATTTCACCGCCGTATCCGGCGTCGAGCAACGCCTTGAAGTCGGGCATCACGTCGAACATGC
>NZ_JBVVPZ010000123.1:0-262 GCF_055811415.1 Mesorhizobium sp. WSM4846 | reverse complement strand
ATCAGCAGCTCAGGGTCGATCGAGGGACGGCCGATCGGGCTGTAGAAGGGCGCCAGATGCTGGCGGATGGCGGACAGATCGACGAAGCGGTCGATCGATCTGAGCAGGTGGTCCGCCGGCACATGCCGCTGCAGGCTGAAGCCATAGAACAGCTCCTCCTGCATCACACTTTGCTCGCCCATCATCGACTCAATCTCCTCTTACAACGAAGATTGAATCAGTGCTTCAGGACCGCTGCAACCCGGACTTTTTCAACACTATC
>NZ_JBVVPZ010000122.1:0-270 GCF_055811415.1 Mesorhizobium sp. WSM4846 | reverse complement strand
GGCGAGGTTCGCCTATAATCCACGTCCCTCGATCGCCGAGCAGTTCGAAATCCTTGCAGCATGATCATCGGCGCGAAAGCGTCCCGTTGTAACCAGAAGCACGATTTGCGACAGAACCCTCCCGAGTAACCCCCATTTGCTATACAGCCGCAAAGACTAAGGGCGGGCCGCCAATCACACCACGGTCATAGCGTCTAGGCAGCGGTCTTGATCTCGGCCATGACGCCGACGATGTCGTTCACCACCGTCTCGACCAGCTTCTGGTCGTCG
>NZ_JBVVPZ010000121.1:0-272 GCF_055811415.1 Mesorhizobium sp. WSM4846 | reverse complement strand
GAATTCGCCCTACGGCATCGCGTTCGCGCACAACGGCAACCTGGTGAACACGGAAAGCCAGCAGGCCGTAGCCCAAGACCAGCGCCAGGCAGGCATAGCCACCGCGCGCACGCTGATGCACGCCCGCCACCGCCTTGAAGATGTGATCGGGTGTGAGCGCCATGCGATCCTGGATCTGCAGCTCGTGCGCCAGCACGTTGAGCAGCACTTCCGAGTCGGAATCCGTGTTGATGTGACGGCGATCGTCCTCGAACATCTCGCGGCGCAGCGCC
>NZ_JBVVPZ010000120.1:0-281 GCF_055811415.1 Mesorhizobium sp. WSM4846 | reverse complement strand
CCGCCGGGCGGGGCGGTGGGTCTGTTTTGGGGCGTGCCCCGCCCTTTTTTTTTCCCCCCCCCCCCCCCCCCCCCCCCAAAAAAAACCCCCCCCCCCCGCCCCCCCCCCCCCCCCACACAAACCCCCCACCCCCCCCCCCCCCCCCCCCCACCCCCAACACACCCCCCCCCCCCCCCCCCCCCCCCCAAACCCCCCCCCACCCCCCCCCCCCCCCCCCCCCCCAAAAACCCCCCCCCCCCCCCCCCGGCCCCCACAACCCCCCCCCCCGGCGCTGTAGTGAG
>NZ_JBVVPZ010000119.1:0-301 GCF_055811415.1 Mesorhizobium sp. WSM4846 | reverse complement strand
TCCGGCACCGGCACTTCTTCCATCCAGATGCCCGGCTCGGCCTTGGCCTTGACCAGCGCCTTCATCATGTTCGACATTCTTTTGTCCCTTGAAACTCTTGATCCGGAATCGCTTTTCGGTTCCGGTCGTTCAGGAAATCACACCAAGTTCGCGCCCGACCGCGCCGAACGCCTCGACCGCGCGGTCGATGTCGGCGCTGGAATGGGCGGCCGACATTTGCGTGCGGATGCGCGCCTGGCCCTTCGGCACCACCGGAAACGAGAAGCCGATGACATAGATGCCGCGCTGCAGCATGCGCGCC
>NZ_JBVVPZ010000118.1:0-311 GCF_055811415.1 Mesorhizobium sp. WSM4846 | reverse complement strand
CCGGTCGGCGCGATGCCCAAAATGGCGATCTTGCCGCCATTGTTCATGGCGTCGATCATGTCGCGGAAGGCGGGTGCCGCACCCGACATTTCGAGGCCGACGTCAAAACCTTCGGTCATGCCGAGCGCCGGCATGATATCGCGCAGCTTTTCCTTCGACGCGTCGACCACATGCTGGACGCCGAGCTTTTTCGCCAGCGCCAGCCGCACCGGGTTGATGTCGGTGATGACCACCTTTCGCGCGCCGACGCACTGCGCCACCAGCGCACCCATGATGCCGATCGGCCCGGCGCCGGTGACCAGCACGTCCTC
>NZ_JBVVPZ010000117.1:0-331 GCF_055811415.1 Mesorhizobium sp. WSM4846 | reverse complement strand
CTTATCGGAAAGCAGATGGTCGATGGTGCCGATCATCTCGTCGGTGAGCTTCTGGACCTGGTCGGACCGCTTGCGATGATCGTCCTCGCTGATATCGCCGTCCTTTTCAGCCTTTTTGAGGAACTCCATGCCGTCCCGGCGCACGTGGCGAACGGCGATGCGCGCATTCTCGGCATAACCATGCGAAATCTTGACCAGCTCCTTGCGGCGCTGTTCGTTGAGCTCGGGCAGCGGAATCCTGAGATTGGTGCCGTCGACGATCGGATTGAAGCCGAGATTGGATTCACGGATGGCGCGATCGACCGCACCGACCATCGACTTGTCCCAGACC
>NZ_JBVVPZ010000116.1:0-348 GCF_055811415.1 Mesorhizobium sp. WSM4846 | reverse complement strand
CTTGTTGTCGGCAAGGCTGGCCTGCCCGTCGGCGGTCAGCGCGCCGGACACCAGCCTGATCGCGTTGGCGGTGACATCGCCATTGGCGTCGCGCTTCAGCGCGGCACTGAGCTGCGTCCGCTCGGCGAGCACGCCGCGCACTGCTGCCGGCAGTGCCGCGGAAGCCGCAACCGCCCTGAGGTTGAGATCGATGGCGCCATCGGCCAGGGAGACCCTTCCATTAAAGCCGCTGTCCAGTACCTCGCTCGTCACCGAGCCGCTGTCGATGACGATGGTATCGGTAGCGAGATCGCCGGCGACCTTGGCAGTAATCTTTCCGGCGAGCAGCGGCGCGATGGTCGGATTGTC
>NZ_JBVVPZ010000115.1:0-368 GCF_055811415.1 Mesorhizobium sp. WSM4846 | reverse complement strand
ATCCGCGTCGGCGGTGCGACCGAGATCGAAGTCAAGGAAAAGAAGGACCGCGTCGATGACGCCCTCAACGCGACCCGCGCGGCCGTCGAAGAAGGCATCGTTCCCGGCGGCGGCGTCGCACTTCTGCGCGCTTCGCTGGCCATCACCGTCAGCGGCGCCAACTCCGACCAGACCGCTGGCATCAGCATCGTGCGTCGCGCGCTGCAGGCTCCGGCCCGCCAGATCGCGGCCAACGCCGGTGCGGAAGCATCGATCGTTGCCGGCAAGATCCTCGAGAACACGGGCCCGACTTTCGGCTTCAACGCCCAGACCGGCGAATATGGCGACATGATCGCCATGGGTATCGTCGATCCGGTCAAGGTCGTGCG
>NZ_JBVVPZ010000114.1:0-371 GCF_055811415.1 Mesorhizobium sp. WSM4846 | reverse complement strand
GCGACATAAAAGGCGCAGCAGCGCCGAGGATCGCGCCTTGCTGGAACTCGACTCCAACGGGCCGGTGCTGGCGCTGGAATGCAGGCATTTCGCTGGCAAGCGGCCGTTCGCCCACGAACAGCGGCTGATCAACCTGGCCGCTGTGGCCGAGGCTGCCAACGAGGAATTTTTTGCCGTCGCGCCTGGGCCGTGGCTGATCGCCCGCGTGCCATGGAGTGCCGCCGAGCACCGCATCCGCGCCGTCGCCGCCGACAGACACATTGCGACCGCACTCGAAATCGAGTCCGGCGCCCCCTGCCTGGTGGTCGAACGACGGACATGGAGCGCCGAACACCCGGTCACCCATGTCCGTTTCACCTATGCGGCCGACA
>NZ_JBVVPZ010000113.1:0-401 GCF_055811415.1 Mesorhizobium sp. WSM4846 | reverse complement strand
GCTGAGCCGCTGGCGATGTGCACATCAGAAATGTGAGCGACAAACGTTCACTGATCGACTCCCGACGGTTGCTTCCCCTTATGCGCGCAGGACGACGAGGGTCGTGGAGATTGTCGGCTTGCTCGGCCATAGCACGGGTGGACGTCCTGGCGAACGCCTCATGCAACGGCTCGGCATGCCGGTCAGTGACGACACCATCCTGCGGCAACTGAAGCGGGATGCCGCGGTTACTCACCGCGCCTCCGAAATTCGGGTGGTTGGCATCGATGACTGGAGCTGGCGGCGAGCGACGCGATACGGCACCATGGTTGATCTCGAGCGTCACTCGGTCGTCGACATTCTCGATGATCGGAGTGTCGATAGCGCAGCCAGGTGGCTGCGGATCATCCCTCCGTCGAGGT
>NZ_JBVVPZ010000112.1:0-425 GCF_055811415.1 Mesorhizobium sp. WSM4846 | reverse complement strand
GCATCCTGTTCGGCAAGTGGTCGGGCACCGAAGTCAAGCTCAATGGCGAAGACCTTCTGATCATGAAGGAATCCGACATCATGGGCATCATCGGCTGAATATCGGCCTCACCATCACTTAATCCTAGGGCTCAATTCAAGCCCCTGCCAGGAGCTAAAAATGGCTGCCAAAGACGTAAAATTTTCTCGCGATGCCCGTGAGCGCATGCTGCGCGGCGTCAACATCCTCGCCGACGCAGTGAAGGTCACGCTCGGCCCCAAGGGCCGCAACGTCGTCATCGACAAGTCGTTCGGCGCACCGCGCATCACCAAGGACGGCGTCACCGTCGCCAAGGAAATCGAGCTTGAAGACAAGTTCGAGAACATGGGCGCGCAGATGGTCCGCGAAGTTGCTTCGAAGACCAACGACATCGCCGGCGACGGCAC
>NZ_JBVVPZ010000111.1:0-463 GCF_055811415.1 Mesorhizobium sp. WSM4846 | reverse complement strand
TGGTGATGTGGGGTTCAAATGCTGCTCGCCGCCTATCTGGCGGAGCCTTGAACTTGAGCCACTTCGCTACGCTGCGACGCTCATCGCCGGTCCGTCGGGCGATCGCGCTGTAGGATAGACCCTCCTAGCGTAAGGCGTAGCATCTCGAATATCTCCTGGCGAGACTGCCTATGCCCGAGACGGGCACGCCGGCGAGGTGTCGCAGCGTCGACAATAGCGTCCTCGGACAGGATGGGTCTTCCTGAAGCAATCCACTAAGGCTCATCTGTTCCTCGATTGCCGTACGAAGATTCTGGACCAGATGAAACCGGTCGGCCATCTGGTGAGCCTGCGGTGCGCCTTCACAGACGGCCTGCGAATACAGGCCGCAACGGTCTCGGCTGACGACCTCGACGGAGGGATGATCCGCAGCCACCTGGCTGCGCTATCGACACTCCGATCATCGAGAATGTCGACGACCGAG
>NZ_JBVVPZ010000110.1:0-468 GCF_055811415.1 Mesorhizobium sp. WSM4846 | reverse complement strand
TGGTGATGTGGGGTTCAAATGCTGCTCGCCGCCTATCTGGCGGAGCCTTGAACTTGAGCCACTTCGCTACGCTGCGAACTCATCGCCGGTCCGTCGGGCGATCGCGCTGTAGGATAGACCCTCCTGGTGTAAGGCGTGGAGCATCTCGAATATCTCCTGGCGAGACTGCCTATGCCCGAGACGGGCACGCCGGAGATGTGTCGCAGCGTCGACAATAGCGTCCTCGGACAGGATGGATCTTCCTGAAGCACGTCCACTAAGGCTCATCTGTTCCTCGATTGCCGTACAAAGATTCTGGACCACATGAAACCGGTCGGCCGCCTGGTGAGCCTGCGGTGCGCCTTCACGGACGGCCCTGCGCATATAGGCCGCAGCGGTCTCGGCTGACGATACCTCGACGGAGGGATGATCCGCAGCCACCTGGCTGCGCTATCGACACTCCGATCATCGAGAATGTCGACGACCGAG
>NZ_JBVVPZ010000109.1:0-644 GCF_055811415.1 Mesorhizobium sp. WSM4846 | reverse complement strand
CCTGCCGTACATTGCGCGCTTGAGGGTCTTGAGGCGGTTGATCTGACCTTCGGCCTGTCCGTTGCTCCAGGGCAGCTCGATGGCGTTGTTGACGGCATCGATGTCTCTGCGCAAAACACGGGCGAATCGCATGATCGGAATGATGTCGGAGTCGATTGCATCGTCGATCCAGGGGTCCAGTG
The DNA here is from genome assembly GCF_055811415.1 of Mesorhizobium sp. WSM4846. Classification (NCBI taxonomy): domain Bacteria; kingdom Pseudomonadati; phylum Pseudomonadota; class Alphaproteobacteria; order Hyphomicrobiales; family Phyllobacteriaceae; genus Mesorhizobium; species Mesorhizobium sp. WSM4846. The sequence continues at coordinate 462 of NZ_JBVVPZ010000109.1, read as the reverse complement.
TTTCCGACCTCTTGCTCCGAAGGATACCGTTGAAGCGCATTGCCAGGCGTCGCATCTCGGCGAATGCGTCAGATCCCTGCTTCAGGGCGTCGACTTTCCTTGCTTGTCGAGGCGTCAGCAGGCCTCTTGGCTTAATGCACAGCGCCGCGGCAACAACTGGCGAAATCGCGTGGCCGGTATCCGGACCTCGAACGGGTCCCAAGCTGATCGCCACCGAAGGAACATCATCGGCGCGCACTCTTTTCGGCCCACCGCCAAGCTTCCAGCAGTCGCTCCAGATTGGAGAAGCTGCCGGTGTAGCCGCGCTGCTTGACATCATGAAAAAGATGCCGTCCGCAGCGGTTCCCTTCTTCCAGCATTGGGCAGGGAACGTATCAAAGCACCATGGTGATGTGGGGTTCAAATGCTGCTCGCCGCCTATCTGGCGGAGCCTTGAACTTGAGCCACTTCGCTACGCTGCGA
>NZ_JBVVPZ010000108.1:0-666 GCF_055811415.1 Mesorhizobium sp. WSM4846 | reverse complement strand
GATAGTGTTGAAGAAGTCGGCGATGAAGCCGTGGATCCACTCGCACCGAAGCGTCTTGATTAAGGTCGACGCGACCTCCTCGCCCTAAGTGGCTCGGATGGGTGTTCCGAGGGTGCAGATCTTGGCCAATTTCCTGAGGTTCTGGGCGATGGCTGCAAGGTGGAACTCATCGCGGGCACCACAGGGGCCGCGCAATCGCAATCGATCGAGCTTCAGGATGCGCTTGAGGTGCGCGAACAGCATCTCCACCTTCTTCCGCTGATAGCGTGAGATCTGGTAGGCGTCGGTCTTGGCGATGTCGCGGGCCATGTCGCGCGCGCCCTCATAGATCGAGCGCAGCACCTTGCGCGCCGGCTCCTTCGGGCAACAGCGGGGCTTCAGGGCACAAGCGTCGCAATCCAGCTTGCTGGCGCGATAGCGCATCATGCCGTTCTCGTCGACGAGAGGGTGCGGCACCCGATAGGCCTTCTGGCGTTGCCTGAGCGTCTTCCCGCCAGGACAGATGTATGTATCGGCCTTATGGTCGTAGGTGAAGTCATCGCGCGAGAAGGTGCCATCCTTGCGCCTGGACTTGTCGAAGACCGGAATATGCGGCTCGATCCCACGCTCATGCACCAACCAGTTCAGCATTTCGGCCGAGCCGTAGCCGGTGTCGGCAATCAGCCG
>NZ_JBVVPZ010000107.1:0-720 GCF_055811415.1 Mesorhizobium sp. WSM4846 | reverse complement strand
CTCATGCACCAACCAGTTCAGCATTTCGGCCGAGCCGTAGCCGGTGTCGGCAATCAGCCGCTCCGGCCAGAGGCCGAGCTCGTCGTGCGCCCGCTCGATCATGGTCTTGGCGGCCGTCACCTCGGCCTGGCGCACCGCGGTCGAGGGCTCCACGTCCACGATGATGGCGTGCTCCACGTCGATCAAATAGTTCGTGCAATAGGCATAGACGGCTGGGCCACCCCAAGCGGCAGTCCAGCGCGCGGCGGGATCAACAGGGGAGACGAACTTGGGCTCCACCGGCGTGGCGGCCCCGAAGGCGGCATCATCCAAGGTGGCGAGGTATTCGGCCACGGCCCGCTTGGTCTCAGGCTTGAGCTCCTCGGCCGTCTCGACCCCGCGCTGACGCTGCGCGTCGGCGACGATCATGCTGGCATCGACCGCAAAGCCTTCGCCGCCGACGAGGCCTTCTGCCATGCAGCGTCGGACGACGGTTTCGAACAGTTCGCGCAGCAGATCGGCATCGCGGAAGCGTCCGTGGCGGGTCTTGGAGAAGGTTGAGTGGTCCGGCACATCACCCTCGAGGCCAAGCCGGCAGAACCACCGATAGGCCAGGTTCAGATGTACCTCCTCGCATAGCCGACGCTCCGAGCGGATGCCGAAGCAATAGCCGACGATCAGCATGCGGATCAGCAGCTCAGGGTCGATCGAGGGACGGCCGATCGGGCTGTAGAAGGGCGC
>NZ_JBVVPZ010000106.1:0-725 GCF_055811415.1 Mesorhizobium sp. WSM4846 | reverse complement strand
ATGGTATCGGTAGCGAGATCGCCGGCGACCTTGGCAGTAATCTTTCCGGCGAGCAGCGGCGCGATGGTCGGATTGTCCAGGCCAATCTTGTTTGCCGTCACCGTGCCGGAGACCGGCCCCGTCCGGCTCTTCACGTCGAAAGCGTCCGAGTGCAATGCCAACGTGAGCCCCTCGACATCGCTGAATTTCGTCGCGACCGAAGGCAGAACAGCGGAAATGTCGAGCTGGGGCTGCGTGCCCTGCCCCGCAGCCTTTACCGAAAGCGCCTGCAACTCGAGCTTGATCGGGCTTTCGGTGCTGCCAAGCGCCAGCGGCAGGCTTGGGCCGGTCGAGGCCAGGTCGAGCGAAAAATCGCTGGCGCCGTTCGGATTGATGGTGCCGGCAGCCTTGCCGGAAATCTTGTCTCCTGAAAGCGTCGCGCGGTCGATGGCGACGCCGCCGGCGGAGGAGAAGCTGCCTGCCGCATCGAGGTTGAGAAGCCCGAGCCCCGCCTGGCGGGTCTGGCTGGTCTCGGCGCCGCTGAGCTGCGCATCGAAACGAATGTCAGGGGCTGCTGACGGTCCCGTCACTTGCGCCGTTCCACCGAGCGTGCCCGCGGCGTCGAGGCCGGGTGAAAAATCATTGGCCAGGGCGGCCGGCAGCCGGGAAAACTCTGCCGCAAGGTCGAGCGTCTGGCCGGCGGTGCCGGATACGGTCACCGATCCGCCGCCGACATCGAGCGTCAG
>NZ_JBVVPZ010000105.1:0-762 GCF_055811415.1 Mesorhizobium sp. WSM4846 | reverse complement strand
GCGCTAAGCCCGAACGGATCGTGAAACTCATGCGGCTCGCCGGGTTGGGGTCGGTAGCCTAAGGGTTCGAAAGCCTTTGGGCATCTGATGCTCGGTGTCCCAGGTGTAGATGCCTGTCAGGTTGATATGTTCCCAACTCAGCGGCGAGATATGCTTCAACAGCGTATCTGGAATGTTTCGCCCCCCTCGTTTCAACTGTGTGGCCCGCGCGGTCGAGATAGACCGTGTTCCAGTGTACGATCGCGCTGACGACGAGGCGCGCTTGAGCTTGTGTGCTGCTTCGCCCTTGTTGAGGCCGGCTTGGCAGCGTGCCGGGCTTGAGTACCATTCAATCATGAATATGGATCGCTCGATCCTGCCCAGGTCCCGCAGCGCCCTTGCGAGTTGGCTTTCCTTCGGAGATGCCGATAGCTTTTTCAGGATCGTCGAGGGCACAACTGCGCGAGTGGCGATCGACGCCGCTAGATGAAGCAGATCATCCCAATGGTCGAGGATCAGGGTGGTGTTGATCGATGTGGTTCGACAGCGCCGGATAGGCATCGCTTTTCTCGAATGTGTGGAACTTCCGACCCTTGAGGTTGCGCAGTCGCGGCGCGAAGCGCTTACCGATCAGGGCGAACAGCCCGAAGACGTGATCGCTCGCACCGCCAGTGTCGGTAAAGGGTTCTGTCGCAAATCGTGCTTTTGGTTACAACGGGACGCTTTCGCGCCGATGATCATGCTGCAAGGATTTCGAACTGCTCGGCGATCGAGGGACGTGGA
>NZ_JBVVPZ010000104.1:0-902 GCF_055811415.1 Mesorhizobium sp. WSM4846 | reverse complement strand
TCTGGGGACGCCAACGGCGCCATCACCTTCGCGCTGAACGCGCAAGGCGCCAGCACCGCGCCCGACCTGTCGCTGACAGTCAACAGCGACCGGCTTTCGGTGGCGGCGCGAGAAATCACCGGGCTAAAGCTCACCGCGACGGGGAAGGGCGACATCGCCAGCCCGGCGGCCGATATCTCGCTCACCGGATCCGTCAATGACGAGCCACTCGATTTCAAGGCGTCGCTGGTAACGCGCCAGGGAAAGCGGTCCATAAACGGACTAAGCCTGTCACTGGGCGACAACAAAGTTTCGGGCGACCTTGCTCTCGACGATCGATTCCTGCCGCTCGGCACGGTTGCGCTGGATCTACCCGATATCAGTCCGCTCGCAGCCCTGGCGCTGGAAAAAGCTGACGGCGACGTGCGTGGCACGATCGTCTTCTCGAAGACCGGCAATGCGCCTCATGTCGCCATCAAGGCGACCACAGATTCAATTTCGCGGGGCGATCTTTCGGCAAAGACGGTCACCATCGATGCGCTGATTGCCAACTATGTCGCCGCACCGGCGATCTCCGGTAAAATCCGTGCCGACAGCGTCACCTCCGGCGGCACCGTGATCAGCGGCATCGATGTCGATTTGAAGCGCGATGGCGACTGGACCGGGTTTTCCGGCGGCGCCACCGTCGCCGGAATTCCGGCCACGGCAGAAGGCAGGGTGAGGATCGCGGACGGCACTACAAGCGTCGAAATCGCCTCCGGCGATGCGACCATTCGCGGCATCAGGGCGGCGATCGCGCAGCCGTCGACCCTGAGCATCGCCAACGGCGCCGCCAGCATCGAGAAACTGACGCTCGATGTCGGCGGCGGATCGGTGACCGTATCCGGCACCGCCGGCCAGACGCTCGACCTTGCGGCAGAGTT
>NZ_JBVVPZ010000103.1:0-916 GCF_055811415.1 Mesorhizobium sp. WSM4846 | reverse complement strand
GGTCGTGTCCCACCGCGTGGTGTAGGTCGGCGATAGCGAAGCCGCTCGCGAGCGCCCTCAACAGCGCTGTAGCGAGCGAGCGGCGCAGCGGCGGTCATCGATGTTCTTCGGTAGGGTTGGGTTGCTGACACAACCTGATTCGAAGGAACCACCGATGACCAACGACATGATGAACCTGCGCACGCTCGTAGAGAAGACCCCCGATGCCGATATCCTGCGCGAGATGATCGGCTTTGCCGCCGAGCGGCTGATGGAGCTGGAGGTGGGCGCCGCCACCGGCGCGGCCCATGGCGAGAAGAACCCGCTGCGGCTTGTCCAGCGCAACGGCTACCGCGACAGAGACTGGGAGACGCGGGCCGGCACCGTCGAGCTGCGCATCCCCAAGCTCAGGAAGGGCTCTTACTTCCCGAGCTTCCTTGAGCCGCGGCGCATGGCCGAGAAGGCGCTGATCGCCGTCATCCAGGAGGCCTACGTCCAGGGTATCTCGACGCGCTCGGTCGACGACCTGGTCAAGGCGATGGGCATGAGCGGCGTCTCCAAGAGCCAGGTCAGCCGGCTGTGCGAGGAGATCGACGGCAAGGTGAAGGCCTTCCTCGACCGGCCCATCGAGGGCGACTGGCCCTATCTGTGGATCGACGCCACCTACCTGAAGGTGCGCCGCGGCGGACGCATCGTCTCGGTCGCCGTCATCATCGCCGTCGGTGTCAACGCAGACGGCCGGCGCGAAGTGCTGGGCATGGAGGTCGGCACGTCTGAGGCCGAGCCGATCTGGACGGAGTTTTTGCGCAAGCTGACCCGCCGCGGCCTGCGCGGCGTCAAGCTCGTCGTTTCCGATGCCCATGAAGGCATCAAGGCGGCCGTCACCAAGGTGCTGTGCGCGACATGGCAGCGCTGCCGGGTCCATTTCATGAGGAAC
>NZ_JBVVPZ010000102.1:0-959 GCF_055811415.1 Mesorhizobium sp. WSM4846 | reverse complement strand
AATTTCTGCGCCAACAATTATCTTGGCCTCGCAGATAGCGCCGACTTGCGCGATGCGGCCAAGCAGGCACTCGACCGATACGGCTACGGCATGGCGTCGGTGCGTTTCATCTGCGGCACACAGGAGGAGCACAAGCAGCTCGAGGCAAAGATATCGAGCTTCCTCGGTATGGAGGACACAATCCTCTACGGTTCCTGCTTCGACGCCAATGGCGGTCTGTTCGAGACGCTGCTTTCCGAGGAGGACGCGGTCATTTCCGACGCGCTGAACCACGCCTCGATCATCGACGGCGTCAGGCTCTCCAAAGCAAAACGCTTTCGCTATGCCAACAACGACATGGCGGCGCTCGAGGAGGAATTGAAGAAGGCCGAAGGCAGCCGCTTCAAACTGATCGCCACCGACGGCGTTTTTTCCATGGACGGCATCATCGCCAATCTCCAGGGCGTCTGCGACCTCGCGGAAAAGCACAATGCCATGGTGATGGTCGATGACAGCCACGCCGTCGGTTTCGTCGGCGAGCACGGCCGCGGCACGCCGGAATATTGCGGCGTCGAGGGCCGGGTCCATATTCTCACCGGCACGCTCGGCAAGGCACTGGGGGGTGCCTCGGGTGGCTACACATCGGGCAAGAGCCAGGTGGTCGACTGGCTGCGCCAGCGCTCGCGTCCCTATCTGTTTTCCAACACGCTGATGCCGGCGATCGCCGGCGCCTCGATCCGAGTTTTCGAACTGATCCAAAATGGCGATGCGCTGCGCCAGCGCCTCTCTGCCAATGCGGCGCGGTTCCGGTCTGGAATGGGTAAGCTCGGCTTTACGCTGGCCGGAGCCGACCACCCGATCATTCCGGTCATGCTCGGCGATGCGACGCTGGCGCAGGAGATGGCGGCGCGCATGCTGCAGCGCGGCATCTATGTCATCGGCTTCTCGTTTCCGGTGGTGCCGAAGGGCCAGGCGCGCAT
>NZ_JBVVPZ010000101.1:0-1022 GCF_055811415.1 Mesorhizobium sp. WSM4846 | reverse complement strand
CGGGTCGCGTTGAGGGCGTCATCGACGCGGTCCTTCTTTTCCTTGACTTCGATCTCGGTCGCACCGCCGACGCGGATGACGGCAACGCCGCCCGCCAGCTTGGCGAGACGTTCCTGCAGCTTCTCCTTGTCGTAGTCCGAGGTGGTCTCCTCGATCTGCTGCTTGATCTGGGCGACGCGGCCCTGGATCTCGGCCTTCTTGCCGGCACCATCGACGATGGTGGTGTTCTCCTTGGAGATAGACACCTTCTTGGCGCGGCCGAGCATGTTGAGGCCAACATTCTCGAGCTTGATGCCGAGGTCTTCGGAAATGACCTGGCCACCGGTGAGGATGGCGATGTCTTCCAGCATGGCCTTGCGGCGATCACCGAAGCCCGGCGCCTTGACGGCGGCGATCTTCAGGCCGCCACGCAGCTTGTTGACGACCAGCGTGGCCAGGGCCTCGCCTTCGACGTCTTCCGAAATGATGACCAGCGGCTTCGAGGTCTGCACGACAGCCTCGAGGATCGGCAGCATGGCCTGCAGATTGGAGAGCTTCTTCTCGTGGAGAAGGATGTAGGCGTCTTCCAGATCCGCAACCATCTTGTCGGCGTTGGTGACGAAGTAGGGCGAGAGATAGCCGCGGTCGAACTGCATGCCTTCGACGACTTCGAGTTCGGTCTCGGCGGTCTTGGCTTCCTCGACCGTGATGACGCCCTCATTGCCGACCTTCTGCATCGCTTCGGCGATCATCGAGCCGACCGAAGCATCGCCATTGCCGGCGATGGTGCCGACCTGGGCAACCTCTTCCGAGGTCTTGATCTTCTTGGCGTTCTTGATCAGCGTCGCGACGACGTCGCTAACCGCGAGATCGATGCCGCGCTTCAGGTCCATCGGGTTCATGCCGGCGGCAACCGCCTTGTGGCCTTCCTGGACGATCGACTGCGCCAGAACGGTCGCGGTCGTGGTGCCGTCGCCGGCGATGTCGTTGGTCTTCGAAGCAACTTCGCGGACCATCTGCGCGCCCATGTTCTCGAACTTGTC
>NZ_JBVVPZ010000100.1:0-1035 GCF_055811415.1 Mesorhizobium sp. WSM4846 | reverse complement strand
GGGAAGCAACCGTCGGGAGTCGATCAGTGAACGTTTGTCGCTCACATTTCTGATGTGCACATCGCCAGCGGCTCAGCAGGAGCTTCACCCTCACGGGCTTGCCCTGGACCGGCAGATCCTGAAGGCTGCGGTTGGACCAGCCATGCCGACTTCGGCTCCGCCGGCCACAATCAGGGCAAATGCCGATCGCTGGTCCGGCAGCGGAAACAACCCAACTGTGATCATCAGTGAGCGCGACACCCAGAATTCTGACCCCTGGGCCGGGCGACCATTTCGATTTCGTTCGCATGCCCGCCCATAGCGATAGCGTCGCTAACAGCGGATGAACCACACAAATTGAGGAAGACCCTGGGAATGGACACAGATGCGCTGGCGACGGTTCGCAGGCGCTTCAAGAGGCAGATGCTACAGCTCGGTAAGAGGCTGTCGGGGGTAGCGCGCTAGCGCGCTAGCGCTAAGCAGGTTGGAAGGTCCGCATGTCAGGGAAAGATAGAGAGTGGCGTCGCTAACAGCGGATGAACCACACAAATTGAGGAAGACCCTCATTCACTGCAAAGCGACAGAAGGAAAGTCAACTCGCAAGGGCGCTGCGGGAACTGGGCAGGATCGAGCGATCCATATTCATGATTGAATGGTACTCAAGCCCGGCACGCTGCCAAGCCGGCCCCAACAAGGGCGAAGCAGCACACAAGCTCAAGCGCGCCGTGTTCTTCCATGAGCGAGGCGAAATTCGCGATAGTTCGTTCGAGAGCCAGGCCTTCCGCGCATCCGGGCTCAACCTCGTCGTCAGCGCGATCGTACACTGGAACATGGTCTATCTCGACCGCGCGGGCCACACAGTTGAAACGAGGAGGGCGAAACATTCCAGATACGCTGTTGAAGTATATCTCGCCGCTGAGTTGGTAACATATCAACCTGACAGGCATCTACACCTGGGACACCGAGCATCAGATGCCCGAAGGCTTTCGAACCCTTAGGCTACCGACCCCAACCCGGCGAGCCGCATGAGTTTCACGATCCGTTCGGGCTTAGCGC
>NZ_JBVVPZ010000099.1:0-1085 GCF_055811415.1 Mesorhizobium sp. WSM4846 | reverse complement strand
CATCCTTGGCGACTCGACCTCGACTGGCGCTGGCATCAAAAGGCACTCGATCAGGGCTGCATCTTCAGCATCAATCCGGACGCTCATTCGATCCGCGAGCTCGACCACATGCATTGGGGTGTCGAGATGGCGCGCAAGGGCGGTGTCCCTGCGAAGCGGGTCCTGAACGCGAGGCGTTTGACGGCCCTCCTTGCGCGTCTCGCACGGCGCAGGCAAACGTCCTAACCTGCTTGTGCGGCCGGCCTATCAGCGCAGGAGTCCGTCATTCTCAAAATCTTCCCAGCCGCGCAAACTGGAGTGCGAGTTCTCATCGGGGCCATAGCCACCTGAAGCTGCAGTTCCGCGACCGCTTCTTTGAGCACGTTTCATAGCGGCCTTCCCCGCGGCTCGCCGCCTATTCTCTGCAGCTGTCGCTGCGTCCTGTTCGCGCCAGACCATAACCAGGTCGCGGTCAAGCACATCCTCCACGTGCTGCGGGTCGAACACGTGAAAGGTGATGTTCCTTGCCCGCCCGCGGAGTTTCACCGTTTTCGTCCCGGCGCTCTGCAAGCGACCATCTTTCAGCCAGCGGTGCCGTTCGGCCGTCGAGATCGTCAGAATGTCCTCGATTTCACGGGGGATTACGGGCAGGTCTTCGATATTCTGCAGTGCTTTGGATACGATCCCGAATACCACCTGCACATCATTCTCGGCGCCCTCAGACAGGCGCAGGGTAAGCACGCGGGACTCGATATGGAGCAGTTTCCTGAACTCCATTGGAAGGCGGGCGCGTATTTCGAGAAAAATACCCCTCGCTCTGACGGACGATCCAAGAGTTGCAGCCGGGGTTAAAGGCCATTCTCCAATCAGCTTCGCTGTTGCATTGATTTTTCGGCGCGTGGACATGCCCTTTATATAGGTCACCGATTGTCGGCAGCGATGAGCCGATCGCAAAGCCAACATGAGTTCTAATCCACCAGCGGTCTGAACCACGGATGCCCTAAAGGCGCAACCACGATTGTTAGCGGCCGCTTGCAACTTCGGCTAACGGGAAGCGGCAGAGTTCATCTCAAAGTGCGTTGCCGCCTGGCGGCTTTTTGGGGCCG
>NZ_JBVVPZ010000098.1:0-1123 GCF_055811415.1 Mesorhizobium sp. WSM4846 | reverse complement strand
ACCCCCTCGCCGTCATCGACATTCCCGCCTTCTGCACCGAGAGCGGCCATCGATTGATCGAAACGGCAGCGATATCAGGCGGCCATCGCTTTCTGGTCGAGCGCGGCGGCTGAGAGCAATTCCGCTCTGTCTGCGCTGCCCCTTATTGTCCTGCCGGACATTTCTCCCCGTAAACGGGGAGAAAGAAACTGGCCGCAACCTTGGCGCTCTTTCTGCAACGCTGTTGGCAAAATCGCTGACGAGAGCGCCCCCTCTCTCCGTCACTATACGGGAGAGGATGCCGGCAGGCAGGTGAGGGGCAGCGCTACGTCTGCAAGACGAGAAGCCTACCGCCCGGCGATGGCCAGCGGGTTGTTTTCCAGCGCTGCGCGGTCCGGTGTGTCGATCGACGGCCGGTTGGTGAAAGCGGCAAACAGCCGGCGGACGTAATCTTCCGGCATGTCGAGCGTGATCAGCACCAGCCTTGTGCCGCGCTGGCCATCCGGCCAGGACGGCAGCCGCGCCGGCGGATGCAGGATCTTCTGGACGCCGTGGACGACCAGTGGCCGCGACGGGTCTTCCAGCAATTCGATGACGCCCTTCATGCGCAGCAGGCGCTCGCCATGTGCTGATCGCAACAGGTCGAGGAACATCTCGATCGCCGAAAACGGCACCGGCCCGTCATGAACGAGCGAGTAGGAGCGCACCCGGGAATCGTGCCGATGGTCATGATCGTGGTCATGGTCGCCGTGGTCACCATGGTGGTGGTGACTATGGGCGGCTTCCTCGCCCAGCCAACGCCGCACGTCGGCGGACTTGGTGGCTGGGTTGTAGAGGCCGCAATCGAACAGCGCCGCTGCATCGGTCCTTCTGTCACCCGCATCGAGCAGCTCGGCACCCGGATTGATCTGCCGCAGCCGCGCCCGCAAGGCCTCGACGTCGCGCGGATCGGTAGCCAGATCGGCTTTCGTCAGCACGATGCGGTCGGCGACCGCCGCCTGCTTCACCGCCTCGACATGGGCGTCTAGCGTCGCATCGCCGTTGACCGCGTCGACCAGGGTGATGACCCCGTCGAGCCGGAAGGCCTCGACCAGCGCCGGATGGGCCATGATCGACTGCAGCACCGGCGCCGGATCGGCGAGGC
>NZ_JBVVPZ010000097.1:0-1177 GCF_055811415.1 Mesorhizobium sp. WSM4846 | reverse complement strand
ATGGCAAAAGGTAAATTCGAGCGTACAAAGCCTCATGTGAACATCGGCACGATTGGCCATGTCGATCATGGCAAGACGTCGCTGACGGCGGCGATCACCAAGTATTTTGGCGAATACAAGCGCTACGACCAGATCGATGCGGCGCCCGAGGAGAAGGCGCGCGGCATCACCATCTCGACGGCGCATGTCGAATACGAGACGGCCAACCGCCACTACGCCCATGTCGACTGCCCCGGCCACGCCGACTATGTCAAGAACATGATCACCGGTGCCGCGCAGATGGACGGCGCGATCCTGGTCGTGTCGGCCGCCGACGGCCCGATGCCGCAGACCCGCGAGCACATCCTGCTGGCCCGTCAGGTTGGCGTGCCGTCGATCGTGGTGTTCTTGAACAAGGTCGACCAGGTCGACGACGCCGAGCTGCTCGAGCTGGTCGAGCTCGAGGTGCGCGAGCTTTTGACCAAGAACGAGTTCCCCGGCGACGACATTCCGATCGTCAAGGGTTCGGCGCTTGCGGCTTTGGAAGATTCCGACAAGAAGATCGGCGAGGATTCGATCCGCGAATTGATGGCTGCGGTCGACGACTACATCCCGACGCCGGTTCGTCCGCTGGACAAGCCGTTCCTGATGCCGATCGAGGACGTGTTCTCGATCTCTGGCCGCGGCACGGTGGTGACCGGCCGCGTCGAGCGCGGCGTGGTCAAGGTCGGCGAGGAGCTTGAGATCGTCGGCATCCGTCCGACCACCAAGACGACCTGCACCGGCGTCGAGATGTTCCGTAAGCTGCTCGACCAGGGCCAGGCCGGCGACAACATCGGCGCGCTGCTGCGCGGTGTCGACCGTGAAGGTGTCGAGCGCGGCCAGGTTCTGGCCAAGCCGGGCACGGTCAAGCCGCACAAGAAGTTCGTCGCTGAAGCCTACATCCTGACCAAGGACGAGGGCGGCCGTCACACGCCGTTCTTCACCAACTACCGGCCGCAGTTCTACTTCCGCACGACCGACGTGACCGGCATTGTGTCGCTGCCGGAAGGCACCGAGATGGTGATGCCGGGCGACAACATCACCGTCGATGTCGAGCTGATCGTGCCGATCGCCATGGAAGAGAAGCTGCGCTTCGCCATCCGTGAAGGCGGCCGCACCGTCGGTGCCGGCATCGTCGTCACCATCAAAGAGTAAT
>NZ_JBVVPZ010000096.1:0-1313 GCF_055811415.1 Mesorhizobium sp. WSM4846 | reverse complement strand
GATGGGTAACACTTTGAACCGGATACATGGGTTACAGTTTTCCCCCTGTCGTGTCCGCCGCAGCGCCATGCGGTTTGATTGGCGCGGCGCTGCGGCGGACAAGCTTCATGCGCCCGGTGTCGAGGATGCCGAGCGGGTGGGCATGGAAGCTGAGCGCCCATTGACCATCCTCGGTTTCGATGGCGGCGACCGCTTCGCCGGCCAGCGCCTTGGAAACGTAGACGAAACCACCGTTCCACCTGATCTCGCCATTGTGGCGCACGCTGCGCACCGCCGCCTCGGCCGGATAGTCGGGCTCGGGCGGTGTCGCAGGCATGGCGCGCGACGAGGAGCGGTAATGCTGCGCCGGGGTGTCCATGGCCAGCGCCTCATGCGGACGCTCCTCATTGTAGCTGCGCCGGAAGGCTTCGAAAGCCTGGCCCTGGGCGGTTCTGTCGGCCTCCGGCGCCTTGGCCAGCGGCAGCATGGTCAGGTGGAAGCGCTCGTGGCATCCGTTCTGCTGCGGCTTGCCGGGTGCGATCCGCTCCAGCGTGATGCCGAGCTTGATAAAGCGCACCGACAGCGGCGTCAGCCCGGTGACGCCGGCCGACGCGAAAGGCGAGCCATTGTCGCTTCTGAACCGATCCGGCAGGCCATGTTCCTCAAACAGCCGCTCGAACACCGGCCAAGCCTCGTCGTCCGCCGTCGAGCCCGTCGCTTCGAGCGCCAAAAGGTAGCGGCACGACGCATCCATCACCGTCAACGGTTCGCAGCGCCACCCGTCACGGGTGCGGAACCAGCCCTTGTGGTCGCCCGTCCACACCGCGTTCGGCTCCTCAGCTGGCGGCCATGGTCCGTTGCCCGCCGCCTTCCAGCGGGCGCGCCGCCGACCGACAAGCCCATGCCGCTGAAGGATCGCGCCAGCCGTCGAGGCCGACGGCCAGGCCAACTCGGGAGCGGTGCGCTTGAGCCGCGCCATGATCTTCTTCGGCCCCCACAGTGGATGTGCCTCCTTCGAAGCAACGATCCGCTCCACCAGATCCACCGCCGTCGCCCGGCCATGATTGAGCGGCGCCCGCGGCCGGTCATGCAGACCTTCCGGGCCGAACTCCCGGTACCGTCCCAGCCATTTGTAGCCGATCTTGCGCGATATGCCGAAGTCAGCACAAAGCTGCGTCATCGTCTCATCACCCGCCAGGCACTCCACAACAAACCGAAGCCGCTCATCCATGATGCCAGTCTCTCGCCAAACCATCGCCGGTCCTCCCGGCGAAGGAGAAAACTGTCACCCATGCAATCAGTCCATTCTGTTACCTATCTATCCGGTTCGGACA
>NZ_JBVVPZ010000095.1:0-1329 GCF_055811415.1 Mesorhizobium sp. WSM4846 | reverse complement strand
AGCTTCGGCATGGACTGAAATTTGCGCTTTCGTGGTGGTTCACGCCATCGATGTCGCAAGGCATGGAGATTTTGGCGCAGGGTTGCCAAGGGAGGTTGAGCAAAGATCGCTGCGATCAGAGAGGCGACGATCTGGCGGGTAGCGCGCCACAGCAGCGGGCGTCCGTCGCTCAAGGGGGAGAGACACCCAACTCCTGCGAGAGGGGTTCGGTCACAAGCGCGATGAGGAAGTGGGCAAGAATCCAAGGCTTTGCGATCCTTGGGTCTTTGGCGGGAGGCGCGCGCAGTCCGATCAGGCTCTTCAGACGCTTGAAGGCGAGCTCGATGCGCCAGCGCATGCGATAGAGCTTGAGAACTGTGCCGGAGGGAAACTCCTCCTGGTCAAGCGAGGTCACAAGGATAACAAAGCCGGCAGCAATCAGCGTCTCCGGTTGAACCTGCTTGCCCTTGGCCTTGGCTTCCTTGTTGATTTTGCGCCGCGCTTCTTGTGTCGCGGCCTCGGATTTGCGCAAGGCGATCAGGCGCATCTTCAGGGGCTCGCCCTTCTTCTTGAGGCCCAGCCAGACAGGCGTTTCGATGACCTCCTCGCGGCAGCTCTTCAGGTGGCCGATGAGATCGAATGGCTTACCGCTGGCATCGAGCCATCGCACATTCTTCCACGCCGCGCGCACGACAACGTCGCCGCCTTGCGCCATGACCTTTGCGATCCGCTCGGCCTGCAGATAGGCGCGGTCGCCGATGCGGATCTCGCCCGCCACCACCGGCACGCGGTCGATCAGCTCGGCCTCGCTCTGGTCGGTGATCTCGAGGAAATCGAACTGCTCGCGCTCAAGATCGAAGGCGCAGTGCATACGCCAAAGGCCATTGTTCTTCTTCTCATGCACACCGGCCTTGGCAACCGATGTCGCATCGAGGATGCGGATCAGCCGGCCCTTGGCCAAGCCTACCTCCTCGCGCTTCAAAAGATACCCAATCAACTGCTGCAGCCACGGCCCTGCGTTGCGCAGCCGGCCGAGCAACGCCACGTCCGAGATGTCGGCGATCCCGCTCGCCGCCGCCCAGGCCACGACGCCCCGCATGCCCACCTTGCCAAGGCAGTAAGCCAGAGTCAGGCGCAACAGATCAGTAGCCGATCTGACGCCCCGCGGCCGCAGGAACGCCTTCGTCTCGCGAGCACTCCCCGCGATCAACTCTTCACCACCGAGAAGCTCAATCGTCTCGGCCCAGCCGTCATCTACAAGCGATTCGTGAGTCATCGCAGCGTAGAATCACAACCGATTCCCCGCTGCAACTCCTATCTTAGCGCATATGCCCAAGTGGGGGAGATGTC
>NZ_JBVVPZ010000094.1:0-1528 GCF_055811415.1 Mesorhizobium sp. WSM4846 | reverse complement strand
CGGTCCTCCCGGCGAAGGAGAAAACTGTCACCCATGCAATCAGTCCATTCTGTTACCTATCTATCCGGTTCGGACAATCTTGCCTTCTCCCCTTGTCCCACAAGGGGAAAGGGGAAAGACGCTACAACTCCAGGTTCCAGTTCTGGCCGACCAGATCCTTGCCGAAGGCGTGGTGCCGTTCCCGATTGGCCAGCTTGAACCCGGCCGCCTCGTAGATGCGGCGCGCTGAGGTGAGCACGTCGTTGGTCCACAGCGTCAATTTCTTGTAGCCCTTGGCACGGGCAAGGCCGATGCATTCCTCGACCAGCCGCCTGCCTATGCCGAGACCGCGCGCCGAGGGTTCGACATAGAGCAGGCGCAGCTTCGCCACGGCGTCCGACTGGCGCACGAGAAAGACCGAGCCGACGACTTCCCCTTCCCGCTCGGCGATCCAGCTGCGTTCCCATTTCGGATCGTAGGATTTGACGAAGGCGCCGAGGATTTCGGCGACCAGCGCCTCATAAGTTTCGTCCCAGCCATATTCCTGCGCGTAGAGCAGGCCCTGGCGATGGATGATCCAGCCGATGTCGCCGACCTGCAAAGACCGCAGCATGTAAGGGACCCTGGGCTCTGCATTCTCACCCAGCAGGCGCTGCACCGTCTGCATCGCCTTGACCAGCCGGTCCTGTTCCGGTGCGGAAAGCCGGTCGAGCAGGGCCGCGACCTGATCGTGCGAACCCTGGTTCAGCGGCGCGAACGCCGCTCTTCCCGCCGGCGTCAGCGCAATCGACGAGCGCCGAGCATCGGCTTGCGTCGCCACGCGCTCGACCAGGCCACGCTCTTCGAACTTTTTCAGCAACCGGCTGAGATAGCCGGGGTCGAGACCGAGATCGCGCGCAAGATCGGTGGCGGTCAGGCCATCGCGAAGCGCCAGTTCATAGAGCACCCGAGCCTCGGTCAGCGAGAAGGCGCTTTTCAGCAGCCCTTCGTCGAGCAGCCCGATCTGGCGGGTGTAAAAGCGGTTGAAGCCCCGCACTGCATCGATCCGCTCCATGCCGGGTTGATGATGAATCGTCATGGCATCCTCCTGCCCGCACAAGATCAACCATTTAGTTGACTCAGTCAAGTATCAGTTCGAAGCAGGCTGCGGCTGTCGATCAGCTCACTCAGCGCCTTGACTCTCGCCAGCCACCGGCTTATCTCACCGCCACGTTAGCACTCGCCATTGGTGAGTGCTAAGCGTAGGTCCGGCGCCGCCGGACGGAGGAACTGTTCTCACCATTCTCACCGAGGAATAAAAAATGGCAAAGTCGAAGTTCCGCCCGCTTCATGACCGCGTGGTCGTACGCCGGGTTGAATCCGAATCCAAGACTGCCGGCGGGATCATCATCCCCGACACGGCGAAGGAAAAGCCGCAGGAAGGCGAGATCATCGCCGTTGGTTCCGGCGCCCGCGACGAAGCCGGCAAGCTCGTCCCGCTGGACGTCAAGGCCGGCGATCGCATCCTGTTCGGCAAGTGGTCGGGCACCGAAGTCAAGCTCAATGGCGA
>NZ_JBVVPZ010000093.1:0-1554 GCF_055811415.1 Mesorhizobium sp. WSM4846 | reverse complement strand
AAATTTCCCCTTCCGCGCCACCAGCTTCGGCAACATCACCGTGGCGATCGCCCCCGACCGCGGGCGCTCGGTCGACCGCCGCGCCGACTATCACGACCCGATCTTGCCGCCGCGCCATGCGCTGATCGCCTTCGGCCTTTGGCTGCGCAAGACGCTCGATGTCCATGCCCTCGTCCATGTCGGCGCCCATGGCACGCTGGAATGGCTGCCCGGCAAGACAGTGGCGCTCAGCGAATCCTGTTTTCCCGAGATCGTCACCGGGCCCCTGCCCGTCATCTATCCCTTCATCGTCTCCAACCCGGGAGAGGCAGCGCAGGCCAAGCGGCGCATTGCCGCCGTCACCCTCGGCCATCTGCCGCCGCCTCTGACCGGTGCCGGGCTGGACGAGAACCAGCACCAGCTTGAGCGGCTGGTCGACGAATATGCCCAGGCCGACGGGCTCGACCGCCGCCGCCGCGACCGCCTGGCGAGGCTGATTGTCGAAACCGCTGAAAAGACCGGGCTCGCCTACGAGGCCGGCGTCGCCGGAACCGACGCGCCCGACGAAGCGCTGCGCCGCATCGACGCCTGGCTCTGCGACCTCAAGGACTTCGCCATCAAGGACGGGCTGCACATCTACGGCCGCTCAGCCGAGGGCGAGGCCGATCAGCTGCGCGAGCAAAGTGCGGCGGCCGAGAAATCAGCATTGATCGCGGCCCTCGACGGCCGCCATGTCCCTGCCGGTCCTGCCGGCGCGCCGGCGCGTGGCCGGCGCGATGTCCTACCGACTGGCCGCAACCTGTTCACGTCGGATCCACGCACCATGCCGACGCCGACATCCTTCGATCTCGGCAGGGCGGCGTCCGACGAGGTCTTGCGCAGCTACATGCAGGCGCATGGCGACTGGCCGCGCTCGCTGGTCATCGACCTCTGGGGCTCGGCCTCGCTGCGCACCGGTGGCGAAGAGATCGCGCAAGGCCTGGCGCTGATGGGCTGCCGGCCGCAATGGGATTGCGCCACCGGCCGCGTCACCGGCATCGAGGTGCTGCCGCCGGCCACCCTTGGCCGCCCGCGCGTCGATGTCACCTGGCGCATTTCAGGCCTGTTCCGCGACATGTTCCCGACCCAGATCGCCCTGATCGATGCGGCCGCCAACGCCGTCGCCGCCCGCAACGAGGACGCGACGGAAAACCCGCTCGCCGCAAAAACCCGCGCCGATGGCAAGATCAGCCCGCGCATTTTCGGCACCTCGCCCGGCACCTACGGCGCCGGTATCGAGGCGTTGCTGTCGAGCGGCGACTGGGCGGCGCGCGAAGAAATCGGTCGCGCCTATCTCGACGCCACCTCGCATGCCTATGGCGGCGCTGACGGCGAAGGGATTTCGTCGCCCGGCGCGTTCGAGGGTCGCGTCGCCGAGGCCGACCTCCTCGTCCATACCGGAGACGACCCCGGCCGCGACATTTTGGAAGGCTCCGCCGATGTCGCCTTCATCGGCGGTTTTTCGGCAGCGCTTGCAGCGCTTGGCAAGAACGCCGACGTCATCGTCCTCGACACCACGGATCCGCAAAAGCCGAA
>NZ_JBVVPZ010000092.1:0-1617 GCF_055811415.1 Mesorhizobium sp. WSM4846 | reverse complement strand
TCTAGGCAGCGGTCTTGATCTCGGCCATGACGCCGACGATGTCGTTCACCACCGTCTCGACCAGCTTCTGGTCGTCGCTCTCGGCCATAACCCGAATCAGGGGCTCGGTGCCGGAAGGCCGGATCACTAGGCGGCCGGACTTGCCGAGCCGGTTGCGGGCATCCTCGATCGCGGCCTTGACGGGTGCTGTCTCCAGGGGCTCGCCGCCGGAAAAGCGCACATTCTTCATGAGCTGCGGCACCGGCTCGAACTTTTTGCAGATCTCGCTGACCGGCTTGTTCTGGCGCTTGATGCAGGCCAGCACCTGCAGCGCCGAGACCAGCCCGTCGCCGGTGGTGGAGAAATCAGACAGCACGATATGGCCGGACTGCTCGCCGCCGACATTCAGCCCATGCGCGCGCATGTGCTCGACCACGTATCGGTCGCCGACCTGGGTTCGGTGAAGTTGCAGGCCGGCTTCACCGAGGAAGCGTTCGAGGCCAAGATTGGACATGACGGTGGCGACGACGCCCCCGCCTGCCAGGCGGCCGCTCTGATGCCAGGATTCGGCGATCAGCGCCATGATCTGGTCGCCGTCGACGACAGCGCCGTTCTCGTCGACGATGACCACGCGGTCGGCGTCGCCATCGAGCGCTATGCCGATGTCGGCGCGCACTTCATGAACCTTCTTGGAAAGGCCCACCGGGTGCGTCGAACCGCATTCCTCGTTGATGTTGAAGCCGTTCGGCTCGTTGTTGATGGTGATGACCTCGGCGCCGAGTTCCCAAAGCGCTGCCGGCGCCACCTTGTAGGCGGCGCCGTTGGCGCAATCGACCACGATGCGCAGGCCCGCCAGCGACATGGACCGCGGCAGAGTGCGCTTGGCGAATTCGATGTAGCGGTCGTGCACGCCGTCCACGCGCTTGGCGCGCCCGAGCCCATCCGCGTCGGCCAGCGAAATGTCGACATCCTGGTCGAGCAGCGCCTCGATGCGCATCTCGATCTCGTCCGACAGCTTGTAGCCGTCGGGGCCGAACAGCTTGATGCCGTTATCGTAATAGGGGTTGTGCGAGGCCGAGATCATCACGCCGATATCGGCGCGCAGCGACCGCGCCAGCATGGCGACCGCCGGCGTCGGAATCGGCCCCAGCAGGAACACATCCATGCCGGCGGCACAGAAGCCCGCGACCAGCGCGTTCTCGATCATATAGCCCGACAGCCGCGTATCCTTGCCGAGCACGACGCGATGGCGATGGTGGCCGCGCTGGAACGACAGGCCGGCAGCCATGCCGACCTTCATCGCAACCTCGGCGGTCATCGGAAATTTGTTGGCCCCTCCCCGGATCCCGTCCGTTCCGAAATATCGTCTCGTCATCTTACTCGACGTGCCCATATATGATTCACCCAAGTGTCGCCTCGTGGACATTCCCACAGGCAGCCAGTGTCCGAGTGACTGGCCGCTTGCCACTCCGCATCTTCTTTGCAGAATACCATGATTGTCAGGACGAAAGGTGTCCTTAGCTCACAATCTGGGGTGAGGACAAGAGCTGTACAAAATCTTGCGCTAAGCCCGAACGGATCGTGAAACTCATGCGGCTCGCCGGGTTGGGGTCGGTAGCCTAAGGGTTCGAAAGCCTT
>NZ_JBVVPZ010000091.1:0-1682 GCF_055811415.1 Mesorhizobium sp. WSM4846 | reverse complement strand
CTAGTGTCCGTCCATAAACAGTAACTTTTCGAAGTATTCATTGTAGACGCCCATGTAGGTATAGGTATTTCCGACTGTTTTGGTGGTTCGATGTGCATGGGGCGTTAGAAGAGAAGTAGAGGTCTCCCGCCGTCCGCTAGTTGGCCCATGGTTGAACCGCCCGGCTGGGCGCCGGGTAGGCTTTTGCGAAGTCGGCGGTGGGTCAGTTCGACTTGAGGCGGGCGAAGAGGGCGAGATTGTAGGCCACCACCGAGGACCAGACATAGGTCTTGAAGTGGTCGAGCCCGCGCCAGGTGCAGCGGCCCAGCCCAAAAGCGCGCTTCAAACATGAGACGCCGGCCTCGATGCCGGCACGGAAGTTGCGCAGCTTGCGATACACCCAGCGGCTCTTGACCATGTCCTCGATCTTGATGCCGCATTTTTTGTGGAAGGCCATGTCCTTCACGCCCCAAGCCTTGGCCTGGATCAGATTGGCGCGGCTGGCATAGCCGCCATCGGCGGCCGCCTGACGTGGCGGCTCGCCATATCGGTCGAAGTGGCGCTGAAGCATCGGCAGCAACCGCTCGCTGTCGGCCGGATTGCCGGCTTCGACGATGAGGTCGAGAACCATGCCGCTCCTGCCCGTCGTCAGGTTGAGCTTGTGGCCATAATGGACATCGCGGCCGCCCTTGACGATGATGTCGGCATGCGGTTCGAACAGGCTGACCAGCTTCTCGGCGGCCGGCACCGCCTCGCCGGCCAGCACCCGCCGCTCGGTCTGGGCGATGATCTGCTCGATCAGCGGTCGATAGTGGCGCAGTTGCTCCTGCCAGACGATAACGTCCAGATCAGCCGCCGGGGTCAGCCGCTCCGCCGCCTGTCGGAGATAGCCCAGTGTCGTGCGAGTGATCCCGAGCAATTCGCGATAGAGTTGAACCCGTTTCGGGCGGCCGCGGCTGTATTGGATCGCCCGCGCCCGCTTCTTGGCCGCGCGGCAGTGATCGTGCCAGGAAAGCGCGCCGCTGCCCAATTTATCCGCCTGCCGCAGCAGGCGAACCATCACCCGTACGGCGTCCCACAACAGGCTGCTGTCGCTCGGCTCGTGGATGAGGGCTGCGGTGACGGTGCTGTCCACACGTATCACCCTGCCGCTTTCCAGCTTCTCGTGGCGGGCGCTCGAAAGCAGCACCTCGTTGATGTCTTCCCAGGTCGAGGCCCGGATCGCGCTGATCGTCTTGTGCAGGACCGACTTCTTCGGGCTCCATCCCCATGGCAGCCGGGCAAACGCCCGGAACGAGGCGGAGTCCTCCAGGTGGAAAGCCAGTTCCTGGTAGCTGAGCTGGCGATGCTGCTTGAGCAGCGCGCAGCGCAGCACCGCCTCCGCCGGCAGGCCCTCGCGGCCGGTCTCCTTGACCCCGTGCCGGCGCAGGTCGGCGGCCACCAGCTCGGTCAGGTGACGCTGCTCGTCCAGCCAATCGGACATGCCCTTCAGCTCACGGCCGATCTCGTGTCCGGCGAAAAGATCGAATACACTGGCTTGGACGGTGCGTTCTTGGCGCATTGTCGGCTCCGGGGGTGACAGAAAACGCTTTGGAATCAGTGGTATGATGCCAAAGTGTATCTGAAACCGCCGGAGCTTTCCTGCGGAAAACTACGATTCCTCAAGTAATTTCAACAACTTGCCGTTTATGGACGGACACTAG
>NZ_JBVVPZ010000090.1:0-2087 GCF_055811415.1 Mesorhizobium sp. WSM4846 | reverse complement strand
CGACGGCCGCGCTCATGGCCGGCTGACTTAGGTTGATGCTGCTTGCCGCCGCCGACAGGTTGCGCTGGGTCAGCAGTGCGTCGAGCACGACGAGAAGGTTCAGATCAAGGCCTTTGAAGCGCATCGCTTCCACTTATCCATAGCGTGAATGCTCACGATCTAAACAATCGATTTTACCAAACTTCCAGGGCGCTGCATAGATGACCGCACCTGACATGCACCCGATCACGCCACGGCTTCTGTAGCGTGTGCTGGGAAATGACTTGCAAGTAGCCGATCATGTCGAGCTCTCCGCTTTCTTCCGAAAGGCCTCTGGGCCGACAGGGGCCTTCATGCGGTCGTAGCTGGGCCGGCGCAAGGCCGGAGGTTCGCGCAATCGGCTCTATGTGCACGGCGTAGCGGCTTACTTGGACCTGCTGCGCCGTTCATCACGGTTGGCGAGGTTGATTTCTTGGTAGGCGAACTCGGATTGTACAGGGTGCATCCGGATCTTGAGAGACTCGGAATGAGCCATTCTATCCACGTCATCCGTCCGGTGCAGCAGCAGCTTGGCATTCCATTCGCCTTTGGCACGATTCGGCACGCGCTGCGGAATCATCTTGAGAGGTTCTGCAGAGACGTCCTGGCGACCATAGTGCCGGGCCATCGCCTCGCCACACATGATCGCGACCGCCACTGCGCTCCAGGTTTGCGATCAGGCACTGGGATTTCGTCCGCTCGGTTGCAGCCAGTCGGCCCTCGATACCACGCCCCGATCCGCGTAAACTTCGATCTTTTCACCGAAACTGGCGTGCTCGCCGTGCCCAGAAACGGCCGTAGCAACCGCAACAGATGGGCTGGAGTCTGATGCTTGATCAAATAACAGTCGGAGCGAAGGGACGCGGCTCGCGCCCAGCAGAGACGCACGACCGAGACCTAAGCCTTGATTTCGCCAAAGGTATACTAATTACTTTAGTGATAATTGGGCACTTAGTACAATATTTAATTTATCGAGGTACTGACGATTTCTGGACGTCTCCGTATTATAAGTCGATCTACATGTTTCATATGCCTCTCTTTATGGCGATAAGTGGATATGTTTCTTCTGGGGCAATTTTGCGAAAACCGTTCATTCAAGGGGTCGGCAATCGAGCAACGCAGTTACTACTACCAATGCTTTTTTGGTGTGCGTTAATTTGGACACTAAAGTCCGCCATGATCCCTCCTGCGACAAGCTTAACTGATGGATTGCTGGACTTTTCGAAGGAACTCATTGGAACATACTGGTTCATATGGGCGGCGTTTATCTCTTTCATTCTAATTAGACTGTTTACGATTTCCAATCGCGTATCGATGTGGATTATAAGCGCATCTGCAATTGCAGTCGCATGCGCGCCCATCACATTATCAATAGCCCCGTCATTAAGATACACTTACCCATTTTATTGTCTCGGGTTCTTGCTTGCGCAGCCGATTGGATGGCAGAAAATTATCATTTGGGCAGACAAATCAATTTTTGTAGTTTTGCTGTCAATAACAGCTTTGATATGCTTTATTTTGTGGGGAAAGGAGACTTACGCTTACAACAATCTCGTATTAATTCATGATAAACAGTCGGCTGAACAAGCATTTCTGATGTTCACTGGCTCGGCAGCAGCTTCTGCAGTAGCGATGCAGCTTATGTTCCGGTGCTGGAGAATTGTCTATTCAACTAGAGTAGCTCAGTTTGTCGCGGTGGAGCTTGGTCAGAGCACGCTGCTGCTTTACCTGGTCCAAGGTGCCGTGTTTCGCCTCATGGATGTGATACAGTTTGGAGAACTCTGGAATCTCACGACCAGAATCGCGTTCGCAAGTGTGGTTGGAGTGGCGATTGTCGTCACGGCGATGGCAATTCGCAAGATTGCGCGCGACCTTGGATATGTGTCGCAGATCCTCGTCGGAGCGCCGCCACGCCCAAGTCTGCTCAAATCTCAATCTGCAATGAATTAGCCACCCACAATGGTCGCGATGACAAGCAACCACGTTACGGACAGATGAGGCATGCGTTTCAAAGGCCTTGATCTGAACCTTCTCGTTGTGCTCGACGCACTGCTGACCGAGCGCAACCT
>NZ_JBVVPZ010000089.1:0-3514 GCF_055811415.1 Mesorhizobium sp. WSM4846 | reverse complement strand
CACGCAGCGATTTGCTGCTTTCAGCGCCAACGAGAATCCCCCTCCCCCTTGTGGGGAGGGGTTAGGGGTGGGGGTCCTCTTCGATGAAAGCCTTATCATAACTGCCCCACCTCTATGATGATGTTGCCGTCGGCGTCCGAGCGCGCCCGGTCGCCGGGCTCGAGCACGGTGGTGGCGTCCATCTGTTCGAGAATCGCCGGCCCCTCGATGACGGCGTCGAGCGGCAGCTTTTCCCTGACGTAGACCGGCGTGTCGTGCCAGTGTCCGCCGTACCAGACCGGCCGGATTTCGCGGCGCGCCTCATCAAGCGTTTTGGCGCGGCCAGCCGGGTCGATCAATCGCGAAAGATCGATCGCCGGCCGCACGCCGGTGACCGAAGTGTTGAGGTTGACCAGATTGGCGCGGATTTCCGGCAGCTCGACCTTGAAGCGGGCGAAATAGGCCTTTTCGAACAGTTGCTGCAATGTTTCACGCGTCACCGCGGACGACGGCAGCGGCACGTTGATGATGTGGGTCTGGCCGACGAACTGCATGTCGGCGGAATGGGTGACGCGGATCGTCTCCGGCTTCACCGCTTCCTTGCCGATCAGCTCCTCGCCTTCGTTTCGGTGCCGTTCCAATATCGCGTGAAGCTGGATTTTATCGAGCCCGGCTACCGGCTGGTTGACGGTGTTGATGAAATCGTGCCTGAGATCGGCGACGACACAGCCGAGCGCATTGGTGATGCCCGGCCGCGCCGGCACCAGCACTTTGGGCAGGCCGAGCTCGCGCGCCAGTGCTGTCGCATGCAGCGGACCGGCGCCGCCAAAAGCGAAGAGCGCGAAATCGCGAGGATCGTGGCCGCGCGACACCGAGACCATGCGGATGGCGCCGGCCATCTTGATGTTGCCGAGCCGCAGCACCGCACCCGCCGCTTCGACACCGGACAGGCCGGTGGGGCGGCCGATCCTGTCTTCAAAAATGCCGGTGACGTTCTCGACGGTGACCGGATTTTCGACCCCAAGCAGCTTTTTCGGCGCCAGCCGGCCGAGCACCAGATTGGCATCGGTGATGGTCGGCTCGCTGCCGCCGCGCCCGTAGCAGATCGGTCCGGGATTGGCGCCGGCGCTTTCCGGGCCGATCTGGATCAGGCCGGCCGCATCGACGCGGGCGATCGAGCCGCCGCCGGCGCCGACCGTGTGCACCGCCACCATCGGCACGTGGATCGGCATCGCATATTCGATCTCGATCTCGTTCGACACCGCCGGTTCGGCGTTGCGGATCAGCGCCACGTCGGTCGAGGTGCCGCCCATGTCGTAGGTGACCAGGTTTTCGAAGCCAGCGCGTTTTCCCGTATAGGCGGCCGCGATGACGCCGGAGGCCGGGCCGGACATCACGGTCTTGGCCGATTCGCGGGTGACAAAGCGGGCCGAGATCATGCCGCCATTGCCGTTCATGATCAGGAAGTCGCGGGCGTAGCCTTTTGACCCCAATTCCTTGCGCAGCCGCTCGACATAGCGCTCGAGGATCGGCTGCACCGAGGCGTTGACCGAAGCGGTGACGCCGCGCTCGAATTCGCGCGCTTCCGACAGCAGCGCATGGCCTGTCGTGATGTAGCTGTTCGGCCAAAGCGCGGCGGCGATCGCGGCGGCGCGCCGCTCATGCGCCGGATTGGCATAGGAATGCAGGAAATGGATGACGAGGGATTCGCAGCCGGCCGCGATCAATTGTGAAACCGCCGCGCGCATCTCGGCTTCGTCGAGCGGAATGCGCACTGCGCCCGAGGCTTCGACGCGCTCCGCCACTTCAAGCCGCAGATTGCGCGGAATGATCGGGACGAAGCTGCCTGTCATGCCATAGGCCTGCGGCCGCGTCCGCCGGCCTAGCTCGATGACGTCGCGAAAGCCGCGCGTGGTGATCATGCCGGTCTTGGCCAGCCGGCGCTCGAGCACTGCGTTGGTGGTGGTCGTCGTGCCGTGCACGATGAGGTCGATGCCGCGGATGGGAAAACCGGTGGCGTCGAGCGCCGAAACGACGCCGAAGGCCTGGTTGTCGACAGTGGTCGGGGTCTTGGCGATATGCACCTTGCCGCCGTGACGGCCGTCGATCAGAAGCAGGTCGGTAAAGGTTCCGCCGACGTCGATGCCGGCGACGACGCTGCCCGAGGAATCCAGCGTCTGCGCCGAAAAATTCTCTTCCATTGTCGAAACCCGAAATGTCAGGACTACAGATATGTCTCAGTTTGGAAAGGTGTTTCAGCCTGGCGTCTTGACGCAAATATCATTTGTATACTAATAAATTCCGGACACAAGAGCTTACCGCTTGGCAGTGTGCAAACGGCACGCCGGAACCTGATCGGTTCGGGCGCGCAGGACAAGGTTTGGCGTCAGCGCCCTCGGGTTGGGCCAGAAGGTTAGGTTTGATGAACACCACATCCGCGCTCAACACCGCCGGCGCCCGGCCGCTGCAGTTCCCGATTCCGGCCAATGTCTATGCCGAAACCGTCGTCTCGGTGAAGCACTATACCGACCGGCTGTTTTCGTTCCGCATCACCCGGCCGCAGTCGCTGCGCTTCCGCTCCGGCGAGTTCGTCATGATCGGCCTGCCCAATGCCGAGAAGCCGGTGTTCCGCGCCTATTCGATCGCCAGCCCCGCCTGGGACGACGAGCTGGAATTCTTCTCGATCAAGGTGCCGGACGGCCCGCTGACCTCTGAGCTGCAGAAGATCGAGATCGGCGACACCGTCATCATGCGGCAGAAATCGACCGGCACGCTGGTGGTCGACGCGCTGACCCCGGCCAAACGCTTGTTCATGATCTCGACCGGCACCGGCATCGCGCCCTTCGCCAGCCTGCTGCGCGACCCCGACACTTTTGAGAAATTCGAGCAGGTCGTGCTGACCCACACCTGCCGCGACAATGCCGAACTGACCTACGGCCAGGAGCTGGTTGCAGAGCTGGAGAACGACCCGCTGATCGGCGAGCTGACCGGCGGCCGCGTCACGCTCTACAATTCGACGACGCGCGAAACCTCCGGGCGCATGGGCCGCATCACCGCGCTGATCGGCTCGGGAAAATTCTATGCCGATCTCGGCATCGACAAGCTCGACCCGGAGACCGACCGCATCATGATCTGCGGCTCGATGCACATGCTCAGGGATGTCAAGGAGCTGGCCGAAAGCCTCGGCTTCGAGGAAGGCTCGCTGCATCATCCGGCAAGCTTCGTCGTCGAGCGCGCGTTTGTCGGGTAGGGTCTCGACACACTTCGTCATCCCAGGGCGAAGCAAGGAGCGAAGCGACGCGGCGCAGACCCTGGGATCCATTCCGTGACATTAGAGCGTCACGACGGTGCAAAACGTTTGATGCCGGCGGGACAGCGCCCCCCTCTGTCCTGCCGGACATCTCCCCCACAAGGGGGGAGATCGGCAGCTTGGCCGCTCCGCTCAATCCTGCAACTTAGACAATTGCGAAAGCGGTGGTGACAGCCGATCTCCCCCCCAAGTGGGGGAGATGTCCGGCAGGACAGAGGGGGGCGC
>NZ_JBVVPZ010000088.1:0-4521 GCF_055811415.1 Mesorhizobium sp. WSM4846 | reverse complement strand
CGCTCCGCCGCACGCGGGGGCGGGGGGGGGGCGGCCCCCCCCCCCCCCCCGCCCGCCCCCACCCCCCCCCCCCCCCCGCGGGGGCGGCCGCGCCGGGGCCCGGGGGGCGGGGGGGCGGCTTCGTCCTTGGGTGGGGGCCGGTCTTTTTGCCTGTCCCCGATTGGATCCGGTTCGTAGTCACCGGCTGGCTACAGGTTGGCAATACCGGCTTTCAGCAGTCCCTCGCGGACGTGCTGCACATCAGACTTCTGGGCATAGTGCAGGGTAGCGATAAATGAATCGAGGTCGAACTGGGGATCGAGCGTTTTGATCTTGCGCAGATGCGCCGCGGCCGCGATTTCGTCGCCGAGCCAGCCGTAGCAGGCAGCGGCGAAAGCGTGCTGAACCGAGTCCATCGTTGACAGATGCATGAAAGCTTCGATCGCCTCGCCATACTGGCGCGCGGCGAAATGCGCCTTTCCCAGATGGCTCCAGAACCTCTCCGGGTGGTGCGGGTTCAACTGCATTGCCTTGCGGATCCATTCAATTCCCTCTTCCGGCCTTCCCAGCCACGTCAACAACTCGCCTTGCTGCACCACCACGAGGTCGTAGTTGGGATTGAGGGCGAGGGCGCGCTCTTGATGGTAGCGCGCTGTGGTCAGCTCATTGTTGTTCACGTTCACTGCGGCGAGGATGCGGTGGACATCGGCATCGTTGTCGTCCAGCGCCAGCGCCCTGTCCAGCGCTGCCAAGATGTCGTTCCAGACGGCATCCCTGTCTTTGCACCAGTTATGGACCCAGGCCTGGCCAAGAATGCAGGCGCGCCAGGCATGGGCATGGGCATAATCGGGGTCGAGCGCGACGGCCCTGCCTATCAAGGTTTGCGCGCGTTCATTATCCTCAATCGTGCCTCGGTGATGCAGCACCTTGGCAGCAAGAACACATTCATACGCGGCCATGTTTGCAGGTTTCGCCCGCGCGAGCTGGTCCCGCTGAGCCGCCTCGACACGACCGGGCAGCGTGGCTGCGATCGCCGCGGTTACCTCATCCTGAATTGCGAATATGTCGTCCAGCTTCCGGTCATATTTGTCTGCCCAAATATGAGCGTCATTCGCCGTGTCGATGAGCTGAACCGTCACGCGCACCCTGTTGCCGATCTTGCGAACGCTTCCCTCCACCAGGTATTGGACGTCGAGTTTCTCGGCCACCTCGCGCACATTCACGGCGCGGTTCTTGTAGACGAAGCTGGAATTGCGCGAGATGACGAACAGTTCATGATGGCGGGACAATTCGGTGATGATGTCCTCGGTCAGTCCGTCCGCGAAAAATTCCTGCTCGGGGTCGCCGCTCATGTTGTTGAATGGCAGCACCACTATCGAAGGTTTCGAGATGGATCGCTTTGCCTCGACTTCTGGCAGGACATGACTGTCAAACCCAACGCGATAGAGGCGAACCGGGCGGCTGATGTTCTTTAACGTCTTCTCGCCCAAATCCTCCATGGCAATTTCGAGACGGTCGGCAATTTGGGTCGCCACCGCTGCGGTCACGCAGATACCGCCGACGTCGGCGAGTTGCTCGATGCGCGAGGCAATGTTGACGCCGTCGCCAAAAATGTCCTCATCGTCGAAAATGATGTCGCCGAGATTTATGCCGATCCTGAATTCGATACGCCGTTCTTGCGGCACATCCGAATTGCGCCGTTTCATGCGCTGTTGGATTTCCACGGCGCATTTCACGGCATCGGTCACGCTCTGGAACTCAACGAGCATGCCGTCTCCGGTGGTCTTGATGATCCGGCCCTTGTTCTTCGCGATGGCGGGATCGACCAGTTCTATGCGATGGGTCCGAAGGCGTGCGAGCGTGCCGGATTCGTCGGCCTCCATTAGCCGACTGTAGCCCGCCATATCGGCAGCCAGAATTGCGGCTAGTCTCTGTTCCATCGCCTGAACCAAAAACCAAGCCTATCCTTCCTGGGCTGCCAAATCCAGCAATTTGGGCATGTGGCTGATCAAGGGCGCCGGCTATCTGAAGCGGGCTAATGGCGTGTTGCGCGGCCCTCGGATCGGCACCACCGTCCAGGGCACGCTCTCACGCTCTATGACCATGCGGGAAGGACTGCCGCTCTCCGGCAAGAGCGGGTTCCTCCGCATTAAGCAAAGCAGCGTTGCGCGATGGTCGATGTAGTCGAAGCGCGGATGTCATGACCGACAACTTTTCGAATGTGTCGGAACTGGGTCGCAACGAAGTCGCGATTGAGCCAGCTAACGCAGCGTCATTCAATCAGTTTTACCACGCGAACCGCTCTGTCGTTCCAGCCAGAAAATGCTTGAAAAGCCGGCCGCGCACGATGATCCACGCAAAAATGGGAGTGAGCGGATGTCCGTAACAGGCACCCGGAGTGTAGACTCCGGCGTATTTTGGCCGGCTGTCATCATAGCTGGCGGCTTTGTGCTTTGGGGCGGCCTCGCTCCTGACAGTCTCGCCACAGTGGCGACAGCGACTTTGAATACGATCATCAAGACATTCGGCTGGATGTTTGTCGTTTCGACGGCGTTCTTCCTGATGTTCGCTGTTTTCCTGGCGGTTGGCAGGTTCGGCAAGATCAAGCTCGGGCGAGATGACGAGAAGCCTGAATTTTCGACCGTGTCATGGGTCTGCATGATGTTCAGCGTCGGGATGGGCATCGGCCTGATGTTTTGGGGCGTGGCCGAACCGGTCTTCCATTTTGGCGCGCCACCGCACGGAATGGCGGAGCCGCAGTCACGGGAGGCCGCGGTCGTGGCAATGCAATACGCCTATTTCCATTGGGCGCTGCACCCGTGGGCGATCTACGCGGTTGTTGGATTGGCGCTTGCGTACTTCAGCTACAGGCGCAACCTGCCGACTTTGATGTCGAGTGCCTTCCAGCCTCTGCTCGGCAGCCGCATCCACGGCCCGATCGGCCGGGCGATCGACGTCCTCGCAATCATCGCGACACTGTTTGGAACGGCCACTTCGTTGGGACTTGGCGCTCAGCAGATCAACAGCGGAATGAACTTCCTCTGGAATACCGGCGAGTCCGCAACAATTGCACTGACGATTATAGCGGCATTGACCGTGCTGTTCATCCTGTCGGCGGTTTCCGGTGTTGGCAAGGGCGTGCAATTCCTGAGCAACCTGAACATGGTCATTGCTCTGCTGCTCCTGCTCTTTCTGGCGATCATTGGACCGACCGTGTTCATATTCGACACGCTGATCGAATCGCTTGGCTACTACCTCAGCGACCTGGTCTCCATGTCGTTCCGCACGGCAGCATTCAGCGACGGAAAGTGGCTTGGCAGCTGGACCATCTTCTATTGGGCCTGGTGGATATCCTGGGCTCCCTTTGTCGGCGTTTTCATAGCTCGGATCTCTCGGGGCCGCACAATCCGCGAGTTTATCGTTGGCGTGTTGCTCATCCCCAGCGCTGTTACCTTCTTTTGGTTCACCGTCATGGGCGGAACCGCGCTTCACTCGGAACTGATGGGATTGGGCGGTCTTGTCGAAGCCGTCAACGAAAAGGGCGCTCCAGTATCACTGTTCGCGCTTCTCGCCCAATATCCGGCCACCACGCTGACATCGACACTTGCGATGTTCCTGGTTGCAATATTCTTCGTTTCGGGAGCTGACGCGGCTTCCGTTGTCATGGGAATGCTCTCTTCGCGCGGAACTCTTCACCCAAAGTCCGGGATCGTGGTTCTGTGGGGCATTTTGGCCGGAGCCTCTGCTTGTGTCTTGCTGGTGATGGGTGGCTTGGCTGGGCTCCAGACCGCATCCATTGTCGCGGCCGCGCCGTTCCTCCTCGTGATGGTTGGGTTATGTGTGTCGCTGTGGATGGGACTTCTTGATGATATCGAAGTCCATGGGCGGTTTAACGAATTGGAGGCTGCTGCCACGGCCCCGACGCAGCCGGTGTGAACTCCGAAAGCAACAAAGTTGCGCGGGCTTGTTCCGCGCAACTTTTGGTAGCAAGATGCGAGTTCGATACGCGCGCTGGAACGTCCACACATGGCGCGTCCGAGCCGGCCGGTCAGACCGGCCGCACCAGAACGTGTTTTTTCTTGCCGAGCGACAGCTTTACGACCTGTTCCGGACCCAGATCCTCAAGCGTCACCAACCGGCGATCGTCGGACACGGACTGGTCGTTCAGCCGCACGGCGCCGCCCTGGATGTGTCGCCGCGCCTCGCCGTTGGACGCGGCAAGCCCGTGATGGCGAGCGAGGACGGACGCGTGGTCGGCGTCCATCGCAATACCGGGGAGCGCAACGGCAAACGGCTGGATGTGCTCTGTTGCATTGTCTTCGACATCAAGAATGGCAAGGTGATTGATCTGGGCTTAGCCTCGCGAGTTATCTCGGGCGGCACGCGAGACTGCCCCGGGGTCCGGCCCGGATGGGTCAGCTCAGGGGCGCTACTTGCTCGTTGGGACGAGACCAACGACCGCTTCCCACCGATAGTGTTGAAGAAGTCGGCGATGAAGCCGTGGATCCACTCGCACCGAAGCGTCTTGATTAAGGTCGACGC
>NZ_JBVVPZ010000087.1:0-4622 GCF_055811415.1 Mesorhizobium sp. WSM4846 | reverse complement strand
GCGTCGACCTTAATCAAGACGCTTCGGTGCGAGTGGATCCACGGCTTCATCGCCGACTTCTTCAACACTATCGACCCGAAGCGGCCCTTCCTGGACCGAATTTCCTTCCCGGAAGCCGACGTTCACCAGAATCACCAGTCTTGACCCAAACCGGTCCTTGCTGGGCCGATTTGGCGGCTCGTAAGCGGACGTTGCCCGGAACCAGCGACTTTGCACCGTTCCTGCCGTTCCAATTGAAATCAGCTACGGCGCTAGGTGACCTGGCTCCAGTCATTCCCAAAGCCGGCGGCTTTCTTCAAGCCGCCGATCAGCGGCATGGAAGTGGCATGTTACTCAGCCCGCTTGAGCGCGGTGAACGTCCATAGGGGGCGATGCTGACGTCGCGACTTTGCCAAGCTGGAAGACCTCCGTCGCCTCGCCGCGGCCGCGCAGCCGGTGCTTGCCCGCCGGGATCCTTTCGAACCTTTCGTCGAGCCGCGACGCGGTCTCGCCGGAAATGGCGATTGCGGCGGTGGCGCCCGGTTCGAGCTGCTTGCCGAGGTCCTGCAGCCGCTGGCTGACGTTCACGGTGTCGCCGACGATCGTATAGTTGACGCGGTCGGATGCGCCGATATTGCCGACGATGACGGAGCCCGTGTGGATGCCGATGCGGACATGAAGCGGAGGCCGGCCTTCGCCAGCCGCTTCCAGATTGTCCTTGTCCAGCTCCTCGCGGATGGCCGCGGCTGCGCGGACGGCCGCGGCGGCATGGCCCTTCAGACGATCCGGCGCGCCGAAGAACGCCAGCATGCCGTCGCCCAGGAACTTGTCGACAGTACCGCCATGTGCATCGACCGCGCCGCACAGGATCGCGAAGTGGTGGTTCAGCAGCCTGGCCGCGGCGGCGGCGTCCATCTTCTCCGATAGCGTGGTGAAGCCGGCGATGTCGGTGAACATGACGGTGACGACCGCTTCGCGCGGTTCGGCGATGCCGATCTCTCCGGTGCGCACCAGCTTGGCCACCAGCGAGCGCGGAATATAGGTCGAGAATGCACGCAGACCGATCAGCATGGCATTGAAGGCCGAAGCCTGGTTGTCCAACTCCAGCACCCTGCTGCGCGGCAGGGGGGTCACGCCGTCGAGATCGAAATCGGCGACGCGCGTGGCCTGGCCGGCAATCGCCTGGATCGGGCGCGACAGGCGCTTGCCGAGAAGAATCGCGACGATGACCGCCACCGCCATCGCGCCAAGTCCAAGCATGGCCGATCCCATGACGCGTTCGATTTCGTCACCGATCTGACTGGTCTTGAAATATGCGCCGAGCGTCCAGGGCCGGTCGCCATAGCCGGTGATCTCACGGGTAATAGCGACGTAAGTGTTCTCTCCGTCCCATGACGTCGAACCGTCCTTGTCGTCAAGCTGGATTTCGGCAACCTCGATATCGCGGGTACGCTGCGTGCTGAACTCCGCTTCCGGTTTGCGCGCCTCATATCCGGCGAGAACCGGATCGCCGAAATTGGCGAGCGGCGTCAGCGGCAGGATGCCGTTCTTCAGCGCATCCGGGGAAGCCAGCCGCTGGTCCGCCAGGATGGATCCGTCGCCATCCAGAATGAAGGCATGCGTGCCGAAGCGCGACGACAGTTCCTGCGTGATTTTGGACAAGTTCTGCAGTTCCACCGCGGCGATCACCCAGGCCTTCGTGGTGCCATCGCGTGACAGCGGCGCCGAGACGTTGGCGAACAAGCCATATTCGTTGGCCACGAAGGCGCCCCACCGGCGTCCGTCGACCTGCTGGCGCTCTTCAAGAACGGCGCGCACTTGCGGCGATTTCTCGGTCTCGGCGGGGAGTTTCCGGATCGTTCCGGCAGGATATTTGGCGTCGTTGTCCCCGGTCACCGCCGCCCCCCTGCAAATCAGGTCGGGTGTGCAGATCAACATTGCGTTCACCCCCGGCGCTGCCGCCAGCGCACTGGCAAGTGCCGCCGACATCGCCTCGTCGTCGATCTGGAACTCGCCCTGCTTGTAGAGCTGCGCGACGCCGTCCACGGCGCTCTCGGCGCGCCCCATCTCGGCGCGCAGCAAATCCTCCATCGCATCGATCAGGAGCGTCGACTGGGCGCCGAGCAGATCGAAAGTGTTGCGAAGGTTGGCGCCGACCGCCAATGCGAGCACGCCGCCGACCGACAGGAACACGAGGCTGCCGAAACTCATCGCCATGATGACTGCGATGGGGATGCGACGCCGCTTCTTTTCGGGGCGGACCAGACGCACTGGTTGTGCGGACATGCTCATGCAGCCAATGTCATAATGCGCCACCGCATTGCAAGCCCGGTGACGACTTTAAGGAGAGGACGCGCCGAAGCATTCGCACCAATGTGGCGCCGATGTTTCCAGCGCCGATGATTCTGATCCTCATAGGGGTGTTCCTACGTAAATATGGAAGAGCGCCCGCCTCAGTCGCGGACGCGGGCGCCTCGAAGATGCGCCCCTTTCTCGCGCAGTGTCGAGAGTGTCAACTCCCGGAAAGGCGCATGCACGACAACCCTACCTCATGCATATGCTCTGACCAGGCGGATTCGGGCGGCCATACCCGACAGTCGGCTCAGGATCGCCGGCAGCCGTAGCGCGAACGTCAGGTTTGGAGGAGGGCTACGAATGACTGGAATTGGCGCAAGATGCTCGTTCGTGCTGGTCAGAACGGGCGACCGCTCACCACCCTCTGGCGACGATGTCGCCGTGCAGCGGCATTGACTGGTTCGGGTCAAGAGCTTGAATATGAGAAATCGCTAACTGTGACGGCGGTGGTCACGGTGGCTCGAGTGTCAGCAGATGTGGTAAGGTTGAGTGTCGGCGAGTAGCAGAGGTCCAGCAACATGACTTTGAGACGAACCAGAGCTTACGGCGCATCCGGCTTGGTTCTAGCGGTTTGCACTCTGTTTGCTTGGCAGAACGCCACTGCTGCTCACAATTGCCACGCAGCCGCGACGCCTGGCGTCAATTGGCACGAATGTGACAAGAAGCTTCTCATCCTAGAAGGACAGGACCTGAGCGGGGCGAACCTGTTCGGTGTTGATTTCACTTCGACCGACCTCAGGAACAGCAATCTCCTTGCGGCAAATCTTGAGAAGGCAACGCTTGTGCGTGCTTCCCTGGCCGACTCGACCGCCAAAGGCGCCCGGTTCGACAGAATCGAGGCCTACAGGACCGACTTCAGCCGTATGGACGCGCAGGGCGCTGTGTTTGCGAGCGCGGAAATGCAGCGCTCGAATTTCCAGGACGCCAATCTGACCAATGTTGATTTCACAAAGGCAGAATTGGGGCGTGCGCAGTTCCATGACGCCGATATCAGCGGCAGCCGCTTCTCGTTTGCCAATCTCGCACGGGCGGACTTCCGAGGAGCGACGTTCACCGCGCCGATAGACTTTGACCGCGCCTTTTTCTTTCTGACCCGTATCGAGGGCGTCGACCTTTCCAATTCGGCGGGTCTGTCCCAGTGGCAGCTCAACATGGCTTGCGGAGACGCCCGGACCGAGTTGCCTTCTGGCTTGACGAGGCCTGAAGATTGGCCCTGTCAATTCCAGCAGGAATAGTTGTCGGCAAGCGAACTGCGGCAATGCTGCACGCGACAGGATTCGAACCTGTAACTTCGTGCCGCGGGCATGCCCATTAAGGTCGAAGCCACCACCCGAGACGGCGAACTCCGGATATCCGTGTCTAATGCCGGAGAAAGCAGCGCCTGTTCCAGCCGTTCTAGCGAGGGGGCCCCGATCTAGCCCTCAAGGTCTCGGGCTGGGACTCTACATTGCTTCGCAGATCGCTCAGGCACATCGCGGCACACTGTCCGTGACCTCTGATGTTGACCAGACGGTGTTCACATTTGTGATGCCGATTTCCGTCGGCACGCGGCAGTGTAGCTTGGCTAATCCCCAATAGAGATTGTCGAAAGTATGGCAACTGCTGGTTACTCCCGCCTATTAAAGCTGGGCAGCAGATTGCCGCGCCAAAATGTTGCGCAAATTCGAGACTTGCCATTGGCCGTTGCGCGCGGTTCGAATGCCTCGATTGTTCAGGGCGATTGCAGGCCACGCAGGCTGGTGATGCCGGACCGCTGGATGGAGGCGATGATCGGGAGCACGGTCTGGGCAAACCGGTTGGCTTCTTCGATCGACATCTTCCGACCCTTCGCCGCAGCTTCGGCGGTGTTGGTCGGACTACCGAGTTTTATGCCAGTGGTCTTGCGAGAGGCGAGGGCGGCCTTGGTCCGTTCCGAGATCAGTCGCCGTTCTTCTTCTGCCAACGCGGCGTAGAGGTGCAGCATGAATGGATCAGCGTCGGCGCCGAGTTCGGCAACGATGAACGGCACCCGTTGCACCATCAGTCCGGCATCGTAATGCGACCGGCCGAACAGCCGCAATTGGGGGGTCGGAACTTCCAGTCAACTCTTACGCGGGAAGGTCTTAAAGGGTCGACTCGAGCCGTTTCGCGAACGGCAGCTTTTGAGACGGGCCACGAATGTCGCGAAATGGCGCTAATTGCTCGTTCCCATCGACGAGACGAATGGCAGCATTCCACCGATAGTGTTGAAAAAGTCCGGGTTGCAGCGGTCCTGAAGCACTGATTCAATCTTCGTTGTAAGAGGAGAT
>NZ_JBVVPZ010000086.1:0-5972 GCF_055811415.1 Mesorhizobium sp. WSM4846 | reverse complement strand
GTGCCGTCGCCGGCGATGTCGTTGGTCTTCGAAGCAACTTCGCGGACCATCTGCGCGCCCATGTTCTCGAACTTGTCGGAAAGTTCGATTTCCTTGGCGACGGTGACGCCGTCCTTGGTGATGCGCGGTGCGCCGAACGACTTGTCGAGGACGACGTTGCGGCCCTTGGGGCCGAGCGTGACCTTCACAGCGTCGGCGAGGATGTTGACGCCGCGCAGCATGCGCTCACGGGCATCTCGAGAAAATTTTACGTCTTTGGCAGCCATTTTTAGCTCCTGGCAAGGGCCTGAATTGAGCCCTGGGATTTAAGTGAAGGTGAGGCCGATATTCAGCCGATGATGCCCATGACGTCGGATTCCTTCATGATCAGAAGGTCTTCGCCATTGAGCTTGACTTCGGTGCCCGACCACTTGCCGAACAGGATGCGATCGCCGGCCTTGACGTCCAGCGGGACCAGCTTGCCGGTTTCATCGCGGGCGCCGGAACCAACGGCGATGATGTCGCCTTCCTGCGGCTTTTCCTTAGCCGTATCGGGGATGATGATGCCGCCGGAGGTCTTGGATTCGGATTCGACCCGACGAACGACCACTCGGTCATGCAGCGGCCGGAAATTCGACTTTGCCATTTTGGATATCCCTGGTGCGGAGGTTGAAAGGTTCTCCGTTGCCGGAGCGTGGTTAGCACTCGCCAGTGGAGAGTGCTAACGAGGCGCTGAAATAGGCTGTGGGATCGTACTAGTCAAGACGGACGAGGGGACGGCCGAAGAGCAAAGGATTTGGAATCGGTGCGGAAGCCTCGCCCCAGTTACGGTGCATCCAACTGCCTAAGCGAGCGTTTCGGCCGTAAGCTCTGGGCCAACTTTCGTCTCTGTTTTGAATGTGAAATTATGTGAAATTAATTGCCGAGCAGTCGGCCGGAATCGATGGCCAGCCAAACAGTCTTGAGCTTTTTGCAATTCATCATAACCTAAGTGGCATCGCCAAAAGGAATCGATGGTCTGCAAATGCCTGCCGAAGCGCCTGGCAATCCTAAAGCAAGGCGCTCGCAATTTGCTTGTTCGGTAGGTTCCGATCAGCAGGTCGTGAGGAATGCTCGTTTTGACGACGATGTTTGGGATTTCGTGATCGAGGTGGATTGTTTCCGTGGTGAGGTTTGCGTCGGCGATTAGATAGACAAGATGGCGCGCCCGTCCAGTGCGCCTGCCGCGCGAATCTCTCCCTGCACGAATTCCGCCGTGAACGCAGCGCGTTGAGCCGCAACGGCACCGGAAAGCCTTGACGATCATGCCGGGTACTGGCGTGTGCTGCGATGTTGTAGGTGGTCACGCGGGCCTTGACGTCATCGCGATCGGAAGACCGAGAGTTCCATCGGCGTCACAGTTTGCGTTACGGTTGTGGCCTCGGAGTTCACAAGACCGATCGAGCACCGAGACGTTGGCCAAGAGGTAAGAGCTTCGTTCGGCCCTTTCAATTGCTCTGCGGCATCTCCGGAGGGAACAGACAGGTTCGCCGCAATAATCTGCGGCTCGCACCCTCAGGGCCCTCACGCCGGTTTACCACCCTCGTGGGCGCCCCACGCCGATTTGACCATAAACCGAGATTAAACGGAACTGTGCACGAGGAAGGGAAAGAACGCCGATTTCCTGCGTTAATAGCAGGATTTTGACCCTAAAGCGCTCCAATGAGTGGATATTGTCGAAATAGGGCTTCGATATGGGCCACAGGGAATACCCATCCGAGTGAGGAGCATCTCAATGTCGCAGGAACTCGACTATCTCAGCCGCCGTTTAGCTGCGGGTCGGCTGAGCCGACGTGAATTTCTAGGACATGCGACGGCGCTCGGCGTTTCAGCCACGTTCGCAAATTCGATCCTCGCCAGCGCTGCGCGCGCATCTATGCGTACTGTTCCAGTTAAGCGCGTTTACGAGAGACCTGTACTGACCCCGCTGGGCCACATGGCGCAGGTCACTCAGAAATCAGCGGCTGAGGGGCCGGTTCGCGGCGGTGTCATCGGGGGCGGCCTTAGTGGTGCTGGGGCAGCCGACAGTCTCGATCCGGCGACGTCCTCGACGGTTATATCAAGATCCTGGATATGATCAGGCGCTTACCCAACTGAAGGTCATTCTGCGAGCACCTTTCACTGAAAGCGGACATACTCGCCACCTCCGCACAGGCTGAGTTGGACAGAAAGTTGCAGAGTCCTGCCGGTTCCGGACGGGACGAGATTTATTCAACCGAACGAGAATATCCAGATTTTCCTTAAATACCCGAGAAGGCGAAGTCAGCGACTGTATCGGTTAAATTGATATGGATCTTATGGCAGCTGCTAGGTGTCGGGGTAACAACTTGGGGCGTGTTCTCTCGAATTCTGTTGGTAAGCCATGAGCGGAATGTCGCGTGTCGATACGACTAGTGCAGAAGATAAATCAATTGGTTTCGACTACCAGTATTATTACTTTCTCAACGAGTTACTAAATCTGAAGAGCGGCCAAGTCGTGGGCTTGGAGGTTTTAGATGATGTTCATGTCGAGCGCCCCGACGGCACTAACTTACTTGTCCAGCTGAAGCATACAGTTCAGACGAGCGCACAAGGCGTTCCGATCAACCTTACGACGATGGACAGTGATCTCTGGAAGTCGATTTCGAACTGGTGCAAATTGATCATCGACCCGGCGGATGGACGGGCGTCCGTGGATTCTCAGCTTGCCTTTCTTAAAAAGACCAGATTCCTGCTCGCATCCAACAAGTCAGAAAACGACAAAAACGCCCTTCTGATATCCATTGAAGCCTTCAAAGCTACCACCAAAAGTCATGCTGAGCTTGTTGCTGATATCACGTTGCTCAAGGCGAAAAGCAAAGACCGGGTGATTCAAGGTTACATCGATGACGTGCTCTCACTCGGCGCCGCCGTGTCAGAGAGGTTTTTTGAGCACCTGTCGTTCGCTTTGGGGAAGGATGAAATCATCAATCTATGCAAAGCGTCCATCGCTGAAAAGCAGATACACCAGTCACGTATTGACGACGTTTTTAACGCCGTCGACTCCGAGGTGCGGCAAAATTCCTTCGCCACCGTCAAGGCGGGGAACAAGATCACGATTAGCTTTGACGAGTTCACTCAGAGGTACCGACGGCATTTCGATAAGGCCCGGAGCGGTGCTCTGCTTTTCAGGGAATTTCCGCCTGTTCTGCCGGACAATCTGTCCGACCAGACGTTCATCAGGCAACTGGTGGATATCGATGATATCGCGGCGGATAACATTGAGTTTCATACCAAGTTCACCACTAGGCGTCTGCACTTTCGCGATAACCTGGAGCGGCTGATCCAAGACGGAGATATCACTCAATCCGATATCGACGCTTTGGAGGATGAAGCTGGCATTATGTGGGAAGGCAAGTTCCTCCAAACTTATTCGGGTCAACGGGCCGCTGTTGACGAGGGTGCATCTGCCCGCGGGATCCTCGGAGACTTGCGGCTGAGAAAGCTCACGCTCGCTTCGCAGGAGCTTCCGCTATCCATGAGCAATGGCGGATTCTACGATCTTTCTGATCGTCCGGTGATCGGCTGGATAAGTACCTGGAAAGATCGCTACAAGTGAAGTTCGGCTCATATTACAATAACCTCGGGGTCAATTCGTTTGCTATCTCTTCAGTGTTGAAAGAGGCTGGATTTTTAACGCTTCCCAAAATCGCCTTGATCTTGCCCGTTGTTGCACATCGCGAGATAGTGAAGAAGCTTGGACACGGCAAATTTCGCTTTGTCAGCTTTGAGCAGTATCTAATCGATAACATCGAATATTTCTACAATTTCAATGAACGATACTTGGCATCGCTCGCCCCGACAGTGAATGCTCTCCAGTTTTTGTGTGAAATTGGTGTAATTCAACTGAAAGATGACGGAGCGGTAATCGCGTCTGCCTTACCGTTCGATGCGTCCATGGGCAAACGCGCCGAGCGCGTGCAGCGTGCGTCAGCCAACATAGCTGCCCTAGTCTCGGGCAAGGCTGAAGTTTTCTACCTCAATGCGAGGATCGAGCTATGAAATTCTATATCGAAAGCCTGCAACTCTGGCTGAAGACCGAACATAGACGGTCCGTTACGTTCCTGCCGAACAAGGTTAATGTGATCACCGGCGAAAGCCACACCGGTAAGACGGCGATCTTGGACATCGTCGATTACAGCATGTTCGCGAGCAAGCATCGGATTTCAGAGAGCATAATCAACGAAAATGTCGCTTGGTACGGGCTGCGCATTCATGTGAATGAAAAAGTCTATACGCTTGCGAGACGCGCCCCGGTGGGGACGACCCCGTCGCCCGATTACCACTTCTCTTCAACAGGAGAAGTGCCAGACTCTGCGCCAAGCCCGAATATCAGCGAAAGTGTCTTGAAGAAGCTATTGAGCGCTGATTTCGGCATCGATCAGGACGTC
Source organism: Mesorhizobium sp. WSM4846 (assembly GCF_055811415.1). NCBI lineage: Bacteria > Pseudomonadati > Pseudomonadota > Alphaproteobacteria > Hyphomicrobiales > Phyllobacteriaceae > Mesorhizobium > Mesorhizobium sp. WSM4846. The sequence goes on along the minus strand of NZ_JBVVPZ010000086.1, from coordinate 1,545 downwards.
AAAATTCCCTTTGGTGGGAGAACGCTGCAGGCCAATTCTCGGGTGTCGCTTCGATATTTCCTGCTCTTCAACACAATCTCACAAGACATCATCACGCATAGCGACCAGTTTTTCGACAAGCAGAACCAGGCTCGCTACCAAGAGGCGTTACCACGCATATTCGATATTGCTGTGGGGATCGACACAGTCGAAAACATATTGAAGCGAGAGAAGCGCGCAGAGTTGGAGCGTAGCCTTGCCCGCCAGCAAAAGCTGTCGGCTAAAACGGAGGAAAAACGCGAGCAGTTTAATGCTCAGCTGGCCGAAACCGTCGCTCGGGCTAAGGGGTACGGGCTCGTTGCCGAGGATACAGACGCTGATGCTTCAGTCACCGCATTGAGGCGAATAGTGACAGAGCGGGAGAGTGGACCCGACCTGCATGTGTCGGCAAGGTATGATGAAATTTCCTCACAGATATACCGGGTTTCTCGGAAGATCAGGGGGCTCCGTAGGTTCGCTTCGGAATATGGGAACCATAAAGCAACCCTCAAGGAAACAGGAGATAGCCTCCAGCCTGTTGAGTATCTGATAAGGAATTTCGAGGAGACGGTTCGGACATCCGTGTTCGACGACATCTTCAGAAACCTTTCCCAGGGCCTACAGGAAATTAAGGACGCTACTGCTCGAAAGACTCCGCTGGACAGCAATATCTCCGAAATCATCAAAGGGTTGGAATCTCAGGGCGAGAAGCTTGGAAAGGACCTTCAAGCTCTACCTGCCGAGATGGAAAGCTTCGAGAGCGACAAGGATAAGTACATCTTCATCGGCGAAACGAAGGCCAAGCTTGAGCTGTATAGCGATCCAGAGTCAGACAAGGCTCCAGACAACAGCGAGTTGATCGCAAGCATAGAAGCTCAAATCGAAGACCTTGCTGTAGCACCTGTCGAGGACCGGAAAGAGCTATTTACCAGGGCCCTTGATGAGGTAATCCAGGATTACATCTCGCTGACGAAGGCGGCGCTCGGAAATTATGGCGATTATCGTTCCGCATTCAACTATTCGGAAAAGAAGCTTCATCTGCGCAAGCCTAAAACAGCTGCGACCGAGAACGTCGGTAGCAGTTCCAATCACATGTTCCTTCACCTGTTCCTGTTCCTTGGCTTGCACGAATTGATTATGCGGAACGACGGTATTCACGTGGCTCCGTTCCTGATTATCGATCAGTTCTCCAGGCCATACTGGGGCGAGGATGATCAGAAGGACGGGAAGGGCGAGAAGGACGTCGACGAGAGCGACGTCGCGAAGGTGAAGTTGGCACTGGGGCTTTTAGACCAGTTCATCAGTACGGCAAATGAAATGGGTAAAGAGTTCCAGATGATTGTCTTCGAGCACATCAATCCGCGATATTGGGATGGGCTCAAGAATGTGCACCTAGTTGAAATTTTCCGAGATGGAAACGCCCTGATTCCGGTTTCCAGGCTGGACTAGACTAGTGTCCGTCCATAAACGGCAAGTTGTTGAAATTACTTGAGGAATCGTAGTTTTCCGCAGGAAAGCTCCGGCGGT
>NZ_JBVVPZ010000085.1:0-6153 GCF_055811415.1 Mesorhizobium sp. WSM4846 | reverse complement strand
TCCGCAAGATGCATTTCGTCATGCGCGCCAAGGCTGTCGCGGTGTTTCCCGGCGGCTTCGGCACGATGGACGAATTCGCGATAATAGGAGGTGGCCGACTGCTGCGAGCAGAGCCGGGCGAATTTTCGCGCTTCCTCGTAATATTTGCTGTTTTTCTCGAGGTTTTCCTTCTGCGTCTCGTTCTTGGCCGCCCAGGCTTCACCGCCCGGCTCGGGGATGCGCGCCCCGCCGAACAGGATGACGGTCGAGCCGATGCCGCGCTCGGCCAGGATCATCTCCGGCTTCAACAGTTCGAGCTGCAGCCTGACCGCGCGCAATTCGCGCCGTGTCATGAAGTCGGGATCGTTCCAGGCCAACCGGTAGGTCTCGGCACGCGTCTGCGGCGTGTCCGGCACGCTTTTCGACCGCTCCAGATCCTCGTCCGAATGCGGCAGCGGCGTCCACCCCGCCTTTTCCATAGGAGACATATTACCTACCCGTCCAATTATTCAGTTGCGCCGTCTCGCGACGCAGCCGCGATTGACCCTCACCAAGCCTTCACATAGGGTCCGGCGACTTTCAAAACAGGTTAAGGTGCGGCCCCTTAACAGCTTGGTAATGGAGCGAATTCATGTCAAAGCCCGATCTGGCGAGCCTCGAAAAGACCATCGAAACCGCCTTCGAGGAACGCGAGACGATTTCGACGGCAACCCGCGGCGCGACGCGCGACGCCATCCAGGCGGCGCTCGACCTGCTCGACCGGGGTGTCGTCCGCGTTGCCGAGCGCCAAGCCGACGGCACATGGCATGTCAACCAGTGGCTGAAGAAAGCGGTGCTGCTGTCGTTCCGGCTCAACCCGATGGAGATCATCAAGGGTGGTCCGGGCCAGGCCGTGTGGTGGGACAAGGTGCCATCGAAATTCGACGGCTGGAGCGCCATCGATTTCGAGAAGGCAGGTTTCCGCGCCGTGCCGTCGTCGATCGTGCGGCGCTCCGCCTACGTCGCGCCAGGTGCCGTGCTGATGCCGTCCTTCGTCAATGTCGGCGCCTATGTCGACAGCGGCACCATGGTCGACACATGGGCCTCGGTCGGCTCCTGTGCCCAGATCGGCAAGAATGTGCATCTGTCGGGCGGCGTCGGCATCGGCGGCGTGCTGGAGCCGATGCAGGCCGGCCCGACCATCATCGAGGACAATTGCTTCATCGGCGCTCGCTCCGAAGTGGTCGAAGGCTGCATCGTGCGCGAGGGCTCGGTGCTCGGCATGGGCGTCTTCATCGGCCAGTCGACCAAGATCGTCGACCGTGCCACCGGCGAGGTTTTCTACGGCGAAGTGCCGGCCAATTCCGTCGTCGTCGCCGGCTCGATGCCCGGCAAGCCATTGCCCAATGGCGAGGCCGGTCCCAGCCTCTACTGCGCCGTCATCGTCAAACGGGTCGATGCCAGGACCCGTTCCAAAACCTCGATCAATGAACTGCTTCGCGATTGATCTTTTCAAAAAAACGGACCTACCCGCTTGCTCGACAGACCTCGATTTCTATGGCTTTTCTTCAGCCTTTCCGGGCGAGTGAACCCCAGCGCCTATGTTTTGGCGGGTCTTTTGCCGCTCCTCACTCAGCTTTTCCTGCTCTACCAGTTCTCGCGAACGCCGCTGGGCACTGCTGCAAGTCAGTACTGGGCGCTCGCCTGGTGGATCGCTGTGGTTGTCTCGACATGGTCAACCTTTGCGCTAACGGCGAAGCGGTTCCATGATTTCGGCAAGCCTACCTACTACGCATTGATCTCTCTCATCGTCGGCGCCATTCTCCTTGTCATTCTGGCTTTTTTCAAAAGTGATCCCGGACCCAACCGCTACGGCAAACGCACCAATGCGCCGGCCGAATCCTGAGCGCCGGGCGGGTCTCTAGCCATGCGCTACCGCACGCTGGATGCGAAACTGATCATCGAAACTGCCGAGCGACTGGAAAAACGCGTCGCCGAGCGGTTTCCCGATACCGGCTTGCGTGGCGTCGCTATAGAACTTGTGTCGCTGTCGCGTGATCTGGCCAAGGCGGCGAAGGCGCTGGAAGCGCCGATCTGGTGGCTGCGCGGCGTCGTCATCGTCACCATTGCCGCCGGCGCTCTGATGTTCCTGTTCGTCGGCACCATCCTGCCGCTCGGCCGCATCTCGGGAGCCCACGACGCCATCCAGTCGGTGCAAGGCATCGAATCCTTGATCAACATGATCATCCTCGCTATGCTCGGCTTCCTGGCCTTGATCCGGACCGAGGAGCGCATCAAGCGCAAGCAGGTGTTTCGCAAGCTTCATGGCTTGCGATCGCTGATCCATGTCATCGACATGCATCAGCTAACCAAGGATCCGGCAGCGCTTTCAACCGATTTCAAGCCGACATCGCATTCACCGGCACGCATAACCGACCGTGTCGATCTCGCGCGCTACCTCGACTATTGCTCCGAAATGCTGTCGATCACCGGCAAGATCGCCGCACTGTTCGCGCAATCGGTCAACGACGATGTGGTCGTCGATGGCGTCAACGACATCGAGTCCCTGGGCTCCAATCTGTCGCGAAAGATCTGGCAAAAGATCACGCTGATCGACGGTCCATTGCGGTCGGCTCGTCCAGGTACCTAAGCTAATCTTAGTCACCTTGGTCCAGCATGCCCCGTGAACACTGTGTCGACCGGCACGGAGCACTCAACTGGCACACGACGAACCGCTGGCCAACCCGAAAACGCGCGGAAAGCGAAGCGCCGGCGCGCGGCTGTTCGCCTGGTTTTCCTCGCCGATCAGAGCGGAACCGGAAGCTGTCCGCGCGCGGCTTCTCGACACCACTTTCGAGCGCAAATTCGCTGTCCTGTTCGGCACCATCAGTGTCCTGGTGCTGGCAGTCGGCGCCGCGGTCGTCATCGGCGACCGGTGGCCCTACGCCTGGATGGCGGCCGACCTCATCCTGTTTGCCGTCCGCTTCATGCTGATGCGGGAATGTGAGCGGGCCCGCAAGCGCGGGGGAACGGGGCCGCTGGCAGGCCTCATGGCCGCCGGTGGGTCATGGTCGGTGATTTTCGGCCTCGGCTGCTATGGCTGCGTCGTCAGCGGGGATATGGCGCTCGCAGTGCTGGCTGCCTTGAACGTTGCAGGCGTCGTCGGCGTGGTGTCGTCACGCAACGCAGCGACCCCGCGCTACGCCATATTCGTCATGCTGGCCGTAAGCCTGCCTTTCCTGGTTGGCGCGCTGTTATCTCCGGCGCCCGGAATGGCGATCGTCGGGTTTCAAGTGCCTTTCTATGTGGCCGGCGTCATCATCGTACTGCTTCAAAATCATGCGATCAACGCCCGCATGATCCGCGCCGAACTGGACAATCGCGATCTGGCGATCAAGGACGCGCTGACCGGCCTGCCCAACCGCATCTTCCTTCAGGAGAAACTGCGCGGCATGTGCAGCGAGCTTGCGGCGCCGGCAGCAAACGGCGGCAGGCCGTTTGCCGTTCTCAGCATGGACCTCGACGGCTTCAAACACGTCAATGACCGCTTCGGCCACGCGGTCGGCGACATGCTGCTGCGCAAGGTAGCCGAGCGATTGAAGCGTGCTTTCCGACCGGGGGATGTGGTCTTTCGCATCGGCGGTGACGAATTCGTGATCCTGCTGCCCGACACATCCGAGATCGAAGCCACCCTGCTGGCAAAGCGCGCCATTGAGAAGATTTCGGTACCTTTCGACCTTGGCGTGGGCACCGCAATACGCATCGGGTTGAGCATTGGAAGTGCCTTCGCGCCTGCTGACGGCGGCGAGCCGGAACCTCTTCTCACCTGCTCCGATCACGTGCTCTATGAAGCCAAACGCACCGGAAAGGGCCGTTACCGGGCGCACGTGCGGGCCGCGAACTGACCACAGCGATTATTGGGCCTTTGTCGCTCAGTCCATGCAATATCCCGTATCCCGCCTAAGTGCGTCGCGTCTGAAGCGACTCCTGCGACGCACTTTTAAGCCTTTGTTTGTTTTATGCGCATTTGCCCAAAACCGCTGCGCCCGCACGGGTCAAGCCCGAGGCCATGCCTTTTGGGCGACATGCATCAGGCCTGCGACAATACGCCATGAAAACCATAGTGTCGGCGGGATGGCTGGCCCTTATGTCTGGCCGTGACAGGCCTTGCGCTTTCGACTAACGCTTTTGCCCATGACGTTGCCGACCGATCCCGCTGGAAATCTCGCCGCCCTCATCCGCTGCCCCTCCGTGACACCCATCGAGGGCGGGGCACTGAGCACGCTGGAAACAATGCTGAAACCACTCGGCTTTTCCGTCGAGCGCCCGGTGTTCTCGGAGGACGGCACGCCCGATATCGAAAATCTCTATGCGCGGCGCTCCGGCAACGGTCCGCACCTGATGTTCGCCGGGCATACCGACGTGGTGCCGGTCGGCGACGAGACCTCATGGACGCATCCGCCTTTCGCTGCCGAGATCGCCAAGGGCGAGATGTTCGGTCGCGGTGCCGTCGACATGAAGGGGGGCATCGCCTGTTTCATCGCCGCCGTGGCGCGCCATCTCGAGTCGAAAGGCGGCCTGAAAGGCTCGGTCTCGCTGCTGATCACCGGCGACGAAGAAGGGCCGGCCATCAACGGCACGACAAAGCTGCTCGAATGGGCGGTCGCCAAGGGCGAGAAATGGGATGCGTCGATCGTCGGCGAGCCGACCAATCCCGATGCGCTGGGCGACATGATCAAGATCGGCCGGCGCGGCTCTTTGTCCGGCAGCATCATCGTCAACGGCCGCCAAGGCCACGCCGCCTATCCGAAGCTTGCCGACAATCCGGTGCGCGGCCTGATGACGCTGGTCGAAGCCTTGCTGCACCCAGTCTTCGACAAGGGCACCAAGGACTTCCAGCCGACCAATCTGGAGGTAACCTCGATAGACGTCGGCAATCCGGCCACCAATGTTATTCCGGCAAAGGCGACCGCCGCCTTCAACATCCGCTTCAACGATACATGGACCGCCGAGACCATCCAGGCGGAAATCCACAACCGTCTCGACAAGGCGGCGAAGCGAAAGAAATACCGGGCCGGCAAGGCGACGCCGGTCGATTACGAACTCGCCTGGCGCGACCGGCCGAGCCACGTCTTCCTCACCCGCGACGAGCTGCTGATCGAAGCACTGAGCGGTTCGGTCAAGGCGGTGATCGGCAGGAAGCCGGCGCTTTCCACCTCCGGCGGCACCTCCGACGCACGCTTCATCAAGGATCATTGTCCGGTGGTCGAGTTCGGGCTGGTCGGCAAGACCATGCACATGGTCGATGAACGCGTCGCACTTGCCGACCTCGAGACGCTGACGCAGATCTATCAGCGCTTCATCGAAGACTGGTTCGAGCAAGGCGCATCGTAATTATGCTTTCGTCGGATGAAACCTATGCTTCGCTCAACGGCGCCTGGCGACTGATGCTCGGCAAGGCCGATGGGCTGCGCCAGTTCGATCTTTCGGCCGACGGTTTCTGGAATTCCTTCTACGCCATCGTCGTCGCGGCACCGGCGCTGATCGTCGGTTGGGTCGGCCTCGCCAACGAGATCGGCGATCCGAATGCATTCGCCGGACGCTTCAGCATGCTGATCCGTCTGGCGACAGTCGACATCGGCGTCTGGGTGTTGCCGCTTGTCGGCCTTGCCCTCGTCGCGCCGCGCGCCGGCATCGGCGGGCGCTTCGTCCACTATGTCGTCGCCAGCAACTGGGCGTCGGCGATCATCGCCTGGATGATGCTGCCAGCGGCGTTGATCAGGCTTTTCCTGCCGTCCACCAACGAGTTCGCCGTACTGGCGTCGCTGCTTTTATTCGCGCTGTCGATGATCCTGACCTGGCGGATGACAAACGTCGCCATCGGCAGGGGCGCGGCTGTCGGCAGCGCTGTCTTCGCCGGAATGTTCGTGGCGTCGCTGGTCGTTCTGTTCGTGCTTCAGGCGCTGCTCGGCATCGTTGCGCCGAGCGGAACCGGCACTTGAAGCATCCAAGTGAATTTGTCCGAATTCCCGGTGTGGTTTCGCTTGCTGACGTTGGCGCCGCCCCTCACCTGCCTGCCGGCATCCTCTCCCCGTATAGTGACGGGGAGAGGGCAGCTCTGTCCGAACCGGATAGATAGGTAACAGAATGGACTGATTGCATGGGTGACAGTTTTCTCCTTCGCCGGGAGGACCG
>NZ_JBVVPZ010000084.1:2500-6166 GCF_055811415.1 Mesorhizobium sp. WSM4846 | reverse complement strand
CAAGCTTGCGCCAACTGAAAGGGCCGCTTGCGCGGCCCGGGTTCCCGATTGGCGGGCCTGATTTGTAAGGAGAAGACTGGATTTTTGCAACGTGCGTTTTGCAGACCTGGCAGCGACCTACTCTCCCGCGTCTTGAGACGAAGTACCATCAGCGCTGGAGCGTTTCACGGCCGAGTTCGGAATGGGATCGGGTGCAGCCGCTCCGCCATAACCACCAGGTCGGCAAAGCGCACGTTGCTCGAGAAGCTTTTTGAGCGAATAGCGATGAGAGAGTAGCGAATAGGGAACCCTATTTTCTGCTCTCTCTGAGCTGTTCGCTGGTCTTATGTGTGCCTTTACCGTTCTTTTGGTCTTGGCGCCTTTCGAAGCGAAGCTTCGCAAGGTCGACAGACCGTCGGCGCCGATGCGCCGCACCCACGTAGCGCCGCCCGCAGGGCGGAACAAGCGTGAGTGAGAACAGACCATCTCGGCGCAATCCGAAGGATTGTCGCCCAAAATGGGCATAGGGAATGAGAACGATCAAGCCGATCGAACTATTAGTACCGGTAAGCTTCAAGCGTTGCCGCTCTTCCACACCCGGCCTATCAACGTGGTCGTCTTCCACGGTTCTCAGGGAATACTCGTTTTAAGGTGGGTTTCCCGCTTAGATGCCTTCAGCGGTTATCCCGTCCGGATATAGCTACCCTGCTATGCGGCTGGCGCCACAACAGGTCCACCAGAGATCCGTCCATCCCGGTCCTCTCGTACTAGGGACAGATCCTTTCAATATTCCTACACCCACGGCAGATAGGGACCGAACTGTCTCACGACGTTCTGAACCCAACTCACGTACCGCTTTAAATGGCGAACAGCCATACCCTTGGGACCTGCTCCAGCCCCAGGATGCGATGAGTCGACATCGAGGTGCCAAACAACCCCGTCGATATGGACTCTTGGGGGTCATCAGCCTGTTATCCCCGGCGTACCTTTTATCCGTTGAGCGATGGCCCTTCCACGCGGGACCACCGGATCACTATGACCGACTTTCGTCTCTGCTCGACTTGTCAGTCTCGCAGTCAGGCAGGCTTATGCCATTGCACTCAGCGAACGATTTCCGACCGTTCTGAGCCCACCATCGCGCGCCTCCGTTACTCTTTAGGAGGCGACCGCCCCAGTCAAACTACCCACCATACATTGTCCCGGACCCGGATGACGGGCCGCGGTTAGACATCCATAGTGATAAGGGTGGTATTTCAAGGGTGGCTCCACCTGAGCTGGCGCCCAGGTTTCAAAGCCTACCACCTATCCTACACATGCCACTACGAATGCCAATGTAAAGCTATAGTAAAGGTGCACGGGGTCTTTCCGTCTAACCGCAGGAACCCCGCATCTTCACGGGGAATTCAATTTCACTGAGTCTATGCTGGAGACAGCGGGGAAGTCGTTACGCCATTCGTGCAGGTCGGAACTTACCCGACAAGGAATTTCGCTACCTTAGGACCGTTATAGTTACGGCCGCCGTTTACTGGGGCTTCGATTCAGAGCTTGCACCCCTCCTCTTAACCTTCCAGCACCGGGCAGGCGTCAGACCCTATACGTCGTCTTGCGACTTCGCAGAGCCCTGTGTTTTTGATAAACAGTCGCTACCCCCTGGTCTGTGCCACCCTCCTCCACTTGCGTGGAAAAGGGTCACGCTTCTTCCGAAGTTACGCGTGCAATTTGCCGAGTTCCTTCAGCATAGTTCTCTCAAGCGCCTTGGTATACTCTACCAGTCCACCAGTGTCGGTTTCGGGTACGGTCTATAAGGAGGAGCTATTTCCTGGAACCACGCAGCAGCCCGTTCAATCCGATAAGATTGGACTACCTCAATGATCCGTCACTTCCTCCAGGCCCACGAATATTAACGTGGTTCCCATCGTCTACGCATTTCTGCCTCGACTTAGGGGCCGGCTAACCCTGCTCAGATTAGCTTTAAGCAGGAACCCTTGGACTTTCGGCGGGGGAGTCTCTCACTCCCCTTACGTTACTCATGTCAGCATTCGCACTTCTGATACCTCCACCACCCCTCACGGGTATGGCTTCATCAGCTTACAGAACGCTCCGCTACCGCTCGTGATTGCTCACGAACCCTAAGCTTCGGTGTATGGCTTGAGCCCCGTTACATTTTCGGCGCAAAGACCCTTATTTAGACCAGTGAGCTGTTACGCTTTCTTTAAATGATGGCTGCTTCTAAGCCAACATCCTGGTTGTTTTGGGATCCTCACATCCTTTCCCACTTAGCCATAACTTGGGGACCTTAGCTGTAGGTCAGGGTTGTTTCCCTTTTCACGACGGACGTTAGCACCCGCCGTGTGTCTGCCGACTAGTACTCCCAGGTATTCGGAGTTTGGTTAGGTTTGGTAATCCGGTGAGGACCCCTAGCCCATCCAGTGCTCTACCCCCTGGGGTATTCGGTCGACGCTCTACCTAAATAGATTTCGCGGAGAACCAGCTATTTCCGAGTTTGATTGGCCTTTCACCCCTAGCCACAAGTCATCCCGAACTATTGCAACAGTTATGGGTTCGGTCCTCCAGTAAGTGTTACCTTACCTTCAACCTGCTCATGGCTAGATCACTCGGTTTCGGGTCTAATGCGACGAACTGAACGCCCTGTTCAGACTCGCTTTCGCTGCGCCTACACCTAGCGGTTTAAGCTTGCTCGTCACACTAAGTCGCTGACCCATTATACAAAAGGTACGTGGTCACCCAGGACGAACCTTGGACTCCCACTGTTTGTAGGCAATCGGTTTCAGGTACTCTTTCACTCCCCTTGTCGGGGTGCTTTTCACCTTTCCCTCACGGTACTAGTTCGCTATCGGTCATGCACGAGTACTTAGGCTTGGAGGGTGGTCCCCCCAATTTCAGACAGGATTTCACGTGTCCCGCCTTACTCGAGGACGATGATTTGCATTACGCGTACGGGGCTGTCACCCACTATGGCCCTACTTTCCAGAAGGTTCCGCTTGTCTCATCATCGCCACTGGCCTGGTCCGGGTTCGCTCGCCACTACTGCCGGAGTCTCGGTTGATGTCCTTTCCTACGGGTACTTAGATGTTTCAGTTCCCCGCGTTCGCCACTTTATCCCTATGTATTCAGGATAAGTTACCTATAACAGATCCTTGGAAACCACAGCAGCAAGTCTGCGCGATCTCAAAGAGATCGTCGCTTAACGCTCAATCCTTTTGGGATCTCGCGCCAATTACCTGCTGCTCTGATTTTCCAAGCACCTTAGGTGGGTTTCCCCATTCGGAAATCTACGGATCAAAGGGTATTCGCACCTCCCCGTAGCTTATCGCAGCGTATCACGTCCTTCATCGCCTGTGCATGCCAAGGCATCCACCAATTGCCCTTAAGACACTTGATCGTTCTCATTGCCAATACCCACCGCGCGATCCCGAAGGGATCGTCGCTTCAGCCACAAACCCAAAGGATTGTCGCCTCAGCGCGATCTCGAAGAGATCGTCGCTCGAACCAGATCCTGTGCAGGATCTAGCTTCAATGGCATTGGCACAAAAAGACCAGCTTCTCGAGATCGGTTCGAGGGTGCGGTTAGGCAAACCCATCATATGCGGGAGATTGAGCGTCTCCCGCGACAAATCACACCCCTTGCGGGCTGTGAAGTTCGAACAAATCTTCTCTTTACGATGT
>NZ_JBVVPZ010000083.1:0-8698 GCF_055811415.1 Mesorhizobium sp. WSM4846 | reverse complement strand
TCCCCTCACCCCATCCCCTCCACCTCTTCCGCCGACAGAAACAACAGCACCACTTCCGACATGCCGAGCAACGGCGTGAAGGTGACTATGGTGATGCCGCCTGTGGCGTTGGTGCGGGTCAGGCCTTCGGAATAGACGTCGAGCGGTGGTTCCTCGTCGAACCAGACGCCGTGCAGCGTTTCGCCCTGCCACTTTTCGCGGCCCTTCTCAAAACTCTTGAACGACAGCACCGATTCATCGGCCTGCACATCACCGCCGCCGCCATGGCGCACGACGACGCTGTCCAGCCCATGCGGCGCGCCGCGCCCCATGATGGTGCTGACAATGGCGTCGGCCGGGATCATGCCGGTGCCCCACGCCGCCGGCTGCTGCGGCGGGCCGATCAAAATGCGCTGCGGGTTGTCGCGCGTGCCCTCGGCGGTGACGCCCGCCGCCCACAGCCGCACGGCCGTGTCAAAAACCTTGCCTTGCCACCACTCGGGATAGCGGCCGGTGAGATGCATCGCCCATTCGGCGCCGCCGGCCCTTGTCTTGCCGAGCTGGTTGCCGGCCATGAACAGGCGTTCTCGGTTGGCAGCACCGGCCGCATGGAACTCGGCCTGTCGCGGGTAAGGCCGGTAGGCGGCAAGCTGGTTAGTGCGCCGCCTCCGGTCCAATTCCCTGAGCAGGCTCAGATACTCGGTCTTCGCTGTCGCGGTCCGGCTTTGCGAGTCCTGCGACGCCAGACTTTTCGAGAAACGGCCGCAGGACGGCTTCGAGGCCGCGGATGCGCTGCCTGATTTCGTCATCGCTCAGTGCTTCCAGACTGTTGATGTTGAGATGCAGATCCTTGGGCAGCACCGACAGCACGATCTTTAGATACTGATCGGGCTTTTCGGTGCGAACCTCGGCGATGACGCCGGCGCCATGCGCCCGGAAATCGGCGCGGATGGCGTCCAGAAACCCATCGGCCAGCGTCCTTTTCGCTCGCTTCTGCCGGCCGGACGGCTTGCGTTCGGCCACATCAGCCGGTTCGTCGTCGAAAGGATTCTCGGCCATGGCCTACCGCGATGCTGGTGATTGGCGAAAGCCGGGGATGTCCGGTCCACCCTCCGCAGCTGCAGCGCAGCTGCTGCGGAGGACGGGCAGGACAGAGGGGGGCGCTGTCCCGCCGACATTTGATATCGGCAACACAGGCACGAACTTGTGAGAAGGCTTGATATAAAAAAAACCCGCCTCGGTGGGCGGGTCGTTGGCGCAAATCAGCACCATGACTATATTCCTAGCATAGCTGCCGTCACAAAGCAAGCGAAATCTCGCGGGCCGGCCTAAATTCGGCCGCGCGCCGCGCTATGGTGCAGGGATCGGAACCGGTGTTCGCGCGTTTGCAATTTGCCAATGGGAGCAAAGCCATGAATGTCGCCAATCTGCAACTCGAGGGCCTGCTGATGGCCGTCGCATCGATCAATCAGGTCCTTGTCCGCAAGGGCGTGCTGACGGTCGAAGAGATAGACATCGCCTTGCGCAAGGCCGAAGCCAGCGAGACCAGCGAGGAGCGCTCCGAAGGCATGTCGGCCTCGAGCCGCGATGCCGTCAACTTCCCGATCCGGCTGCTGGAGCTGGCGAACCAGTGTCAGCCGGAGGCGGACATGCCGTCCTTCTCCAAACTGGCGCGCATGGTCGGCCAGATGAAGGAACCCTACAACGACCAGATGTGACGTCGCGATCGCCTCGCCGTATCGGAACGCCACTTTCCACCCGAGCTACGATCACCTTGCCAGTGCAGCCTTCCAGGTCAGCACACGGCCCGGCCCATGCACGGCGGCAAACAGCAGCCCGGCCAGGAAGGTAAAATGATCGACGAAAAAGCCGAACTCGGCCTGGTTTCCGGCCCAGTGCGACGGCCCGTGGAAGGCAAAGGCGAGGAACAGCACATAGGCGCCGGCGACAAGAGCGGCCTGCGAGAACAAGGCGCCGGTCAGGAAGCACAGCACCAGGACGACTTCGAGCACGGCCGCGCACCAGGCCAGAAACAGCGGGAACGGAAATCCGGCAGCGGCGATGTAGCCCGCGGTGGCGCCCATGTCGATGAATTTGAAGGTCACCGCCATGAGGAAGACGGCTGCGAAGATCAAGCGGCCAGTCAGGATTGCCGCGGTCTGCCACGGCGGTTGAGCCGGTGATTGGGTGGTTTCCGATGACATGCCGTCCTCCAGGGTTGCGACCGATTTCGCCCCAAGGACGTTGCACCAGCCGCAAACCCGACATCATCCCCTGAGAATACTGGCTGAGACAGCGCAAGCAGCCAGGCCGCTGCAGGACTGGGTTCCTCGCCCCCCACCAAAGTGGGGGAGAGGTGGCGCGGCGAAGCCGCGACGGAGAGGGGGACAGCGCCTGCAAAGAAAAGGCCCCTCTCCGGCCGCTTCGCGGCCACCTCTCCCCCCGCTTCGCGCGGGGCGAGGAACCCAAGCCTGGATCTACTCGGCCGCGTGGTGGCTGATCGGTGCCCGCACAGTCCCATACTGGCCGCTCCAGCGGTCGGTCATGTCGCAGCGTATGTCCCACAGCTCCGGGAAGAAGCGATGCAGGGCGCCGGCCTGCAGCAGTTCGACCGGCCGGCCCTTGAGCGATTTCGAGCCGAGCCCGATCGAGCGGTGGATGAGATAAAGATGATTGGCGCGGAATTTCTGGAACAGCTCGTCGAATTCGATCAGCGCCTCGGCGACAACATAGCTGTCGCCGTGATCATAGCTGACATCGTAGACATCCTCGACCGAGAGCCCGCGACCATCGAGATAGGACGCCTTGAACGCCCGCCACAGGTCCGGCGGCATGCGCAGCAAGAGCCTGAAGCCCGGCGATTCCTGGCCGCTGCCGTTGCCGAGCTGCAGCCGAATCTCCTGGTATTCCTTGGGCGACATGGTTTCGAGCAGGTCGAGCTGCGCCGTCATCAGGCGCATCAGCCGATGCACCCGCCCCATCAGCGTGACGATGCGATGGGTGTTCTGCTGCTCGAGGAAGTCGACGACATCGACCAGCGTGTAGGCGATGAGCTTCATCCACAGCTCCTCGACCTGGTGGACGATCTGGAACTGCAGCTCGTCGGCATTGACCATCTCGGCCAGCGGCTTCTGGCAGGCGAGTAGTTTGTCGCAGCTGAGGTAGACGCCATAGTCGCGCATCTCGGGCGCTTCGATACGGGCGTAATAATCCGGCTTGTGCATGGCAGCTGCTCCTTTGCCCGGCCCATAGGGCTCCCTGTTCGGTCCGAGCCCACAGTTTAGTCGCTTTTCACTTGAACATTGTTCCTTTGTGTTATCCAAATGCCAGAAAATGGAGGACGAATGTTCATCTATTGCGAATGTTTCGAGAACGTGTGATGCTGGATGCGGTCGACCGGAAGATCGTCGCGGCACTGGAACGCGATGCGCGCACCTCCTTCGCAGTGCTCGCCGACGAGGTCGGCTTAAGCAAGACGCCGTGCTGGAAGCGGGTCAAGGCGCTGGAGGACACCGGCATCATCCGCGGCTACTCGACGCGGGTCGACCCGGCCAAGCTCGGCTTCGGCATCGAAGCCTTCATCCAGGTGTCGATCGATTTCGAGCTCTCCGAAGCCTTCGAGGCTGCAGTCCAGGCGCATCCGCTTATCCGGCGCTGCCATGCCACCACAGGCGAGGCCGACTATCTCCTGCAGATCGTGACCGTCGACATGATGGCGCTGGACAGGATGCTGCGCGTCGAGCTCAGCCGCCTGCCCGGCGTGCGCCGCACGATCACCTCGATGGCGATGCGTGAGATCAAGGATGACATTTCTTTCGCCAATGCCGTGGGGCATGCGCAGCAGAGCGCTAAATCCGAGGCTTAAGAGACTGTTTCGAAATTCGCTCTGGCGAGTCATATGGTGGTGGTTTCGAGAACCGGCGCGCAGCGGACGTTTTGGTCCGTGAGCACCGGAAGCGCAGAAAACGCCATCAGATGGCCGCCAGAGTAGAGTAGAGTTTCCAAACAGTCTCTAAGGCGTGAGCCCAGCGCGACCAGCACGGACAGCCCTGCAGCCAGGCCAATTGCGATAACAATGCCGAAATGCCGTTCCAGGAATTTGCGCCCCTGCCAGTCGTATCGCATTTCTAAAAACTCCGCCGCGTAATCTGGGGCAGCGTGTTCAGGCGTCAAGGCCGGGTCCTTGACAGGCGATAGACAGGCAGCTGCCATTGTTCATACCGTGGTTCATATCGGAACGTGGAACGATGGCCGAGCATTCCTGCGCTAAAGCTGGGCTTCGATGGCAGCCTTGTCTATCACAGACCATACTTCTGCAATCTTTTTGTCCCCAAATTCATAGATAACATTCTCGGCAAAGGAAACTCTCCTCCCATTTACAGGGAGGCCGAGGAACCTTTCTTTCGGCGTGCAGTCGAACCCGAGCCGGCTCGCTATATAGGGCGGATCGGAAATCAGCATCTGGACGTTGAAATAAAGGTCCGGAATTTCAGCAAAGTCTCGGTCCAGCATTTTGCGATAGCCTGATAGACCGAGCCGCCGGCCGTTGTGGACCACTTCATCATCAACGAACTGCCCCAGCTTCGGCCAGTCCTGCTTGTTCAGGCAGGCAATGTAGTCTCGGTAGATGTCACAGAGGTCGGTTCTGCTCACGGCGATTGCTCCCGTCTCTAGAAGGCCCTGCTGGAAGCTCATGCTTAAGCCGATGATGACATGAAGCAGCTTCATGCGCGGATGAGAAAGTGCTAGACAGCGTCACTTCCTCTATTCCCGCTTCGTCTAATGGTAGGACAGCGCCCTTTGAAGGCGTGAATCGTGGTTCGAGCCCATGAGCGGGAACCAGCAGCTCACCGGTCGGGGCAACCGGTCAGACCGGCGTGCCTCCTTTCCCAAACTGGCAAGGATGGTCGGGCCGATCAAGCAACCCTATAACCACCAGATATGACGGAGGACGACATGGCCGACGACAAATCCAGGAGCAAGCAGGACCGCAAACCGGCCGCCGGCGAGGAGCCTTACGACGTAGCGGCGTTTGCGAAAAAATATGGCATACCGCCGAGCGAGGCCGCGACCATCATCAAGCGGTACGGGCCTTCGAGAAAGAAGCTCGACGCGCATATGGCGAGCCGCAACGCCTGATCCGCATCGGCGGCGCCTGCAGGATAGGTGTTGCGATTATATTAGCCTGAGCGCATATTCTGTCAGCCGGTGAACCAACCAAGCCGGTCAGGCTCGGCGCCAGCCCCCTCGATCCCCTCGACGCCGAGCTGCTGGGGGATCGGCGGCCCTGGAGGCGAACCATGCCCATGTATCTCTCACGATTCAGCTATACGCCCGAGACCTGGACGCGCCTGATCGAAAACCCCGAGGATAGACGCGAGGCAGCCCGCACCTACATCGAATCGGTGGGCGGAAAGCTGCACGGGTTCTGGTACGGCTTCGGAGAGCACGATGGCTGGAACCTGTGGGAGGCGCCCGACAACGTTTCAATGGCATCTGTCATGCTTGCCATTGGTGCGGGAGGAGCGCTCAGTTCGTACGAGACCACCGTCCTCCTGAGCGTCGAAGAGACGATGCAAGCGCTTGGCAAGGCGAAGTCGGTCCGCTATCGCCCGCCGGGAAAGTCCTGACCAGTCGCGCATCAAGGCGCCGGAACGGTTTTGCGGACTTTTCGCCCGGCTAGCCCGGAGAGATCCGGGCTAGGCTCGCTGCCCGGCTGGTGCCGGCGCGCTCGCCCGTGCCTTGCTCACCCGGGACACGCCCGCTTGCGTCGCGCTCACCCGGGTCGCGCACGCCCGCGCCACGATCGCTTGCAGCGGCTCCGGCCGGTGCAGCAGAAATCCCTGGCCGAAGTCAATGCCCATATCCGCGAGGATGTCGAGCGCATCCTGCGCTTCGATCTTCTCCGCCACCACGGAGCAGCCGAGGCTCCTGGCGATGCCCGATATCGCCGAGACGATTTCGCGGTCGAAGCGGCTATCGGCAATATGCTCGATGAACGAACCGTCGATCTTGATCGTGTCGACGGGAAAGCGCCGGAGATATTCGAACGAGCTCATGCCCGCCCCGAAATCGTCGAGGCTGACGCGGCAGCGCCGCTCGCGCGCCTTGCCGACGAACTGCTCGGCAGCTGCGAAATTGGTGACCGCGGCGGTTTCGGTGATCTCGAAGCCGATGCCGGAATGCGGCGCCCCGGTCTCGGCGATGACAGCGTCGACGAAATCCCAAAGCTGCGGGTCGCTCAGCGTCTGCGCCGACAGGTTGAAGCCGAGCATCAGCGCCCCTGACTTCAGCGCCGGACCATGAAGCGACAGCGCCGTCCTGATGATCCAGCGGTCGAGCCGCGAGGCGACGCCGAACCGCTCCGCCGCCGGGATGAACTCGCCCGGCGGGATCAGCCGCCCGTTGCGCCCGGCGAGCCGCGCCAGGACCTCGACATGGCGGCTTTCTTGCCAGGGTTTTCCGAGCTGGTGGATTTCCTGGCCGAACAGTTTCAGCCTTCCGTCCGCCATGGCGTCGACGGTGTCGGCGGCCAGCCGCGCCGCATTGAGGCCGCTGGAACCGGATGTCGTCTCGGGCGAGAACACCGCGAAGCGATTGCGCCCGGCAGCCTTGGCTGAATAGCAGGCGTCGTCGGCGCAGGCGAGCGCGTCGGCCACTGCGGTATTCGCATCGGCGACAAAGGCGATGCCGATGCTGGCCGCGAGCTTGCGCGACGCCGCCGTCGAGCCGAGGTCGGCATCGCGAACCGCCGCGAGTACGGCGCCGGCGAGACGCTCGGCTTGCACAGCGTCGCAGTCAGGCACCAGCAGCGCGAACTCGTCGCCGCCGAGGCGCGCGGCGTGCACCGACGGCGGCAGACAGCCCAGAATGCGCTCGGCGACGCTCTTCAGGGCAAGGTCGCCGGCGGCGTGGCCGGCGAAGTCGTTCAGTGCCTTGAAGTAGTCGAGATCCACGTAGAACACCGCGAGCCGGTGCGCCGTTGCGATGTGCTCGGCCAGCAGCCGGTCGAAAGCGGCGCGGTTCAAAAGGCCGGTCAGCGCGTCATGGCGGGCCGCATGGGCAAGCTCCTGCTCGCGTTGCTTCGCCTCGGTGATGTCGCGCACCGTGCCCAGGATCTGGCCCGACGACTGGGCGTCGGCGAACCGTATCAGCGATTCGAGATGTCGGATTTCGCCGTCCCGCTTGATGATGCGGTATTGCACGGCGACGACCTTTTGGGTTTGCAGCGGCGCCAAATGGGCCCGCTCGGCGTCGGCCCGGTCGTCCGGATGCAGATAGCTGTGCCAGAGGTCTTGCGACACTTCGTCGGTGTCGGCGACAAGCCCGTAGATGTCCCGCGTCCGCTTGTCCCAGTAGCTTTTGCGTGCGGCGAGATCGTGGTGCCAGATGCCGGTGCCGCTGGCCGCCAATGCCAGGCGAAAGCGGACGTTGACCTGTTCAAGCTCTGCTTCCGCCTGCTTCTGCTTGGTGATGTCGGTCTGGACGCCCATCAGTCTGACCGGCCGGCCTTCGGCGTCGCGTTCGACCACTCCGCCGCGATCGAGAACCCATACCCAGTGACCGGATTTGTGCTTCAGCCTGAGCTCGGTTTCGATCGAATCGGTCAGGCCGGCAATGTGGCGTTCCCCGCTGGCCACCGCCCGCTCGCGATCGTCGGGATGCGTCAGCTGCAACCAGAGATCGCTTGTCTCCGCAAGCTCACCCTCGCCATAGCCGAGCATCTGCAACCACATCGCCGAGTAAAAACAGTCGCCGCTCGCGAGATCCCAGTCCCAGACGCCAAGATGCGCGCGTTCGAGCGCCAGTTCCCAGAACTCCCCGTCGCGATTTTTCTTTTCGGCCATGCTCTGGACTTCGCCCGCCTCGTCGCCGCCATTGTGTGGCAAAAGCAAAGAAGAAACCGTTACTGCGCAGCGGCCGGGGTGGACGGCCAATTTCTCTCACCCTGACACCCACGAGGCGGGAACTTTGCCGAAACGGCAGCCACAGCCGCGACGGCGCCAGCCTCACTTCTTGCCTTGCGGGTAGATCGCCTCACCGCGCTTCAGCATCTCGACGAAGGCGGCGATCTTCTTCTCGCGGCCAGCCTCGGTCTTCATGTTGTGGATGCGGAAGGCGAGCGCGAAGCGGTTCTGCGCGCTGAGCCTTGCCAGCATCGCCTTTGCCTCGGGCTCGGCGTCTATTGCGGCCCGCAGATCCGCGGGGATTTTCATGTCCTTGCCGCTTGCATAGGCGCGCGCCCAGCGCCCGTCGGCCTTCGCCGCCTCGACCTGTTTGAGCCCATGCTCGGTCATCCGGCCCGCCTCGATCAGCCGGGCGACGTTGTCGACGTTGATCTGGCTCCAGATGCTCTTCCTGCCGCGCGGTGTGTAGCGCTGCAAATAGCTCTTGTCGTCGAGCCCCTTGCGCACGGCATCGATCCAGCCCCAGCACAGCACGACGTCGATGGCCTCCTTGGGCGTGATCGAAAGCAGTCCCGAACCGACCTTGTGCATCTTGATCCAGATTTCTGTCTCGGTGTCGTGATGCTTGCCGAGCCAGGTGTAGAAGCTCTCGGCATCGCTGAATTCGCGGACCTTGGCGGGGTCGACCTCGACCGACGCCATCAGCGGGTCCGCCTTTGTGTGGTCGTCATCGGTTCTCCTTTGTCGCTGCTTGGCTCCGATCGAATGGAGCAACAGTGGCCTTGTTGCAAGGCCGGCGCGAAGCACCCCCC
>NZ_JBVVPZ010000082.1:0-9791 GCF_055811415.1 Mesorhizobium sp. WSM4846 | reverse complement strand
CCCCCCCCCCCCCCCCCCCCCCCCCCCCCCCCCCCCCCCCCCCCCCCCCCCCCCCCCCCCCCCCCCCCCCCCCCACACCCCCCCCCCCCCCCCCCCCCCCCCCCCCCCCCCCCCCACGCCGAGCATGATCCCGAAAAGTGGTTACCGGTTTTCGGCCAAGATCATGCTCAAACAAGAAAGTTTCTTCGGCCGATGGCCGATCAAGTCGGCGGGCGTTTGGCCCGCGCTAGATGCAAGGGGTTTTCGATGACCCCGAAAAGGAGAACGGCATGAACCAAGAGGTCATGAATCTCTTCAATCCCCAGGCGCCTGCACAGGTGTTCGATTCCATCCGGATTTCGCTCGCCAGCCCTGAGAAGATTCTGTCCTGGTCGTTCGGCGAGATCAAGAAGCCGGAGACCATCAACTACCGCACCTTCAAGCCGGAGCGCGACGGCCTGTTCTGCGCGCGTATTTTCGGCCCGATCAAGGACTACGAATGCCTGTGCGGCAAGTACAAGCGCATGAAGTACAAGGGCGTCATCTGCGAGAAGTGCGGCGTCGAAGTCACGCTGT
Organism: Mesorhizobium sp. WSM4846; assembly: GCF_055811415.1. NCBI lineage: Bacteria > Pseudomonadati > Pseudomonadota > Alphaproteobacteria > Hyphomicrobiales > Phyllobacteriaceae > Mesorhizobium > Mesorhizobium sp. WSM4846. The sequence goes on along the minus strand of NZ_JBVVPZ010000082.1, from coordinate 9,236 downwards.
CGCGCGTCCGTCGCGAGCGCATGGGCCATATCGAGCTGGCCGCGCCGGTCGCCCATATCTGGTTCCTGAAGTCGCTGCCGTCGCGTATCGGCACGCTGCTCGACATGACGCTGAAGGACATCGAGCGCGTTCTCTACTTCGAGAACTACATCGTCACCGAGCCCGGCCTGACCGCGCTGAAGGAGCACCAGCTCCTCAGCGAGGAAGAATACATGATGGCCGTCGACGAATATGGCGAGGATAGCTTCACCGCCATGATCGGCGCCGAGGCCATCCACGACCTTCTGGCCGGCATGGACCTGGAGAAGATCGCCGGCGACCTGCGTTCGGAGCTGGCTTCGACCACATCCGAGCTCAAGCAGAAGAAGTATCTGAAGCGGCTCAAGGTCGTCGAGAACTTCATGGAGTCCGGCAACCGTCCGGAATGGATGATCATGAAGGTGGTGCCGGTGATCCCGCCGGACCTGCGCCCGCTGGTTCCCCTGGACGGCGGCCGCTTCGCCACGTCCGATCTCAACGATCTCTATCGCCGCGTCATCAACCGCAACAACCGCCTGAAGCGGCTGATCGAGCTGCGCGCGCCCGGCATCATCGTGCGCAATGAAAAGCGCATGCTGCAGGAAGCCGTCGACGCGCTGTTCGACAACGGCCGTCGCGGCCGCGTCATCACCGGCGCCAACAAGCGTCCGCTGAAGTCGCTGTCCGACATGCTGAAGGGCAAGCAGGGCCGGTTCCGCCAGAACCTGCTCGGCAAGCGCGTCGACTATTCCGGCCGCTCGGTCATCGTGACCGGCCCGGAGCTCAAGCTGCACCAGTGCGGCCTGCCGAAGAAGATGGCGCTCGAACTGTTCAAGCCCTTCATCTATGCCCGTCTCGACGCCAAGGGTTATTCCTCGACCGTCAAGCAGGCGAAGAAGCTGGTCGAGAAGGAGCGTCCGGAGGTCTGGGATATCCTCGACGAGGTTATTCGCGAGCATCCGGTGCTCTTGAACCGTGCGCCGACGCTGCACCGCCTCGGCATCCAGGCGTTCGAACCGATCCTGATCGAAGGCAAGGCGATCCAGCTTCACCCGCTGGTCTGCACGGCCTTCAACGCCGATTTCGACGGCGACCAGATGGCGGTTCACGTGCCGCTGTCGCTGGAAGCACAGCTTGAAGCCCGCGTGCTGATGATGTCGACCAACAACATCCTGCACCCGGCGTCCGGCGCGCCGATCATCGTGCCGTCGCAGGACATGGTCCTGGGTCTCTACTATCTCTCGATCGTCAACCAGAACGAGCCGGGCGAGGGCATGGTGTTTGCCGACATGGGCGAACTCCAGCACGCGCTCGAGACCAAGGCGGTGACGCTGCACTCCAAGATCAAGGGCCGCTTCCGCACGGTCGATGCGGACGGCAAGGTCGTGTCGAAGATCTACGACACCACGCCCGGCCGCATGATCATCGGCGAGCTTCTGCCGAAGAACGTCAACGTGCCGTACGAGACCGCCAACCAGGAGATGACCAAGAAGAACATCTCCAAGATGATCGACACCGTCTACCGCCATTGCGGTCAGAAGGAGACGGTCATTTTCTGCGATCGCATCATGGCCCTCGGCTTCAGCCACGCCTGCCGCGCTGGCATCTCGTTCGGCAAGGACGACATGCTGATCCCGGATGCCAAGATCAAGCTGGTTTCCGACACCGAGGCCTTGGCCAAGGAATACGAGCAGCAGTACAATGACGGCCTGATCACGCAGGGCGAGAAGTACAACAAGGTCGTCGACGCCTGGGCCAAGTGCTCGGAAAAGGTCGCCGACGAGATGATGGCCCGCATCAAGGCGGTCGAGTTCGAGGACAATGGCCGTCAAAAGCCGATGAACTCGATCTACATGATGTCGCACTCCGGTGCGCGCGGCTCGCCCACCCAGATGCGCCAGCTTGCCGGTATGCGCGGCCTGATGGCCAAGCCGAGCGGTGAGATCATCGAGACGCCGATCATCTCCAACTTCAAGGAAGGCCTGACCGTGCTCGAGTATTTCAACTCGACCCACGGCGCCCGCAAGGGTCTGGCCGACACCGCCTTGAAGACGGCGAACTCGGGTTACCTCACCCGTCGTCTGGTCGACGTGGCGCAGGACTGCATCGTCAACTCCGTCGACTGCGGCACCGACAAGGGCCTCACCATGCAGCCGATCGTCGATGCCGGCCAGGTCGTCGCTTCCGTCGGCCAGCGGGTTCTCGGCCGCACCGCGCTCGACGACATCACGCATCCGGTGTCGGGTGAGGTTCTGGTCAAGGCCGGAACGCTAATGGACGAACGGGACGTCGAGCAGATCGAAAAAGCCGGCGTCCAGTCGGTCCGCATCCGCTCGGCGCTGACTTGCGACGTCAGGGTCGGTGTCTGCGCGGTCTGCTACGGACGCGATCTGGCCCGCGGCACCCCGGTCAACCAGGGCGAGGCTGTCGGCGTCATCGCGGCGCAGTCGATCGGCGAGCCGGGCACCCAGCTCACCATGCGTACCTTCCACATGGGCGGTACGGCGCAGGTGGTGGACTCGTCGTTCCTTGAAGCCTCGTATGAGGGCAAGGTCGAGATCCGCAACCGCAACGTGGTGCGCAACTCCGACGGCCAGCAGATGGTCATGGGCCGCAACATGGCGGTGCTGATCCTCGACGAGGCCGGCAAGGAGCGCGCCACGCACCGCCTCACCTATGGTTCGCGCATCTTCGTGGACGATGGCGACAAGGTGAAGCGCGGCCAGCGCATCGCCGAGTGGGATCCCTATACCCGCCCGGTCCTCACCGAAATCGAGGGCAAGGTGGCGTTCGAGGATCTGGTCGACGGCATTTCCGTCCAGGAAACGGCCGACGAATCGACCGGCATCACCAAGCGCGAGGTCATCGACTGGCGTTCGACGCCACGCGGCAACGACCTCAAGCCGGCGATCGTCGTCCAGGACGCCAAGGGCAAGGTCGGCAAACTGTCGAAGGGCGGCGACGCTCGCTTCCTGCTCTCGGTCGAGGCCATTCTTTCGGTCGAGCCGGGTGCACAGGTTCGCCCCGGCGACGTGCTGGCGCGTATCCCGATGGAAAGCGCCAAGACCAAGGACATCACCGGCGGTCTGCCGCGTGTTGCCGAATTGTTCGAGGCACGCCGTCCGAAGGATCACGCCATCATCGCCGAGATCGATGGCACGATCCGCTTCGGCCGCGACTACAAGAACAAGCGCCGCATTATCATCGAGCCACATGACTCGACGCTTGAGCCGGTCGAATACCTGATCCCGAAGGGCAAGCCGTTCCATCTCCAGGACGGCGACGTCATCGAGAAGGGCGACTACATCCTCGACGGCAATCCGGCGCCGCACGACATCCTGGCGATCAAGGGCGTGGAGGCGCTTGCCTCCTACCTCGTCAACGAGATCCAGGAGGTCTACCGTCTGCAGGGCGTGTCGATCAACGACAAGCACATCGAGGTGATCGTTCGCCAGATGCTGCAGAAGGTCGAGATCACCGCGCAGGGCGACTCGACCTACATTCCGGGCGACCACGTCGACGTGATCGAGCTGGAAGAGGTCAACGAGCGCCTGGTCGAGGACGGCAAGAAGCCGGCCGAAGGCCAGCCGGTGCTGTTGGGCATCACCAAGGCCTCGCTGCAGACGCCGTCCTTCATCTCGGCCGCCTCCTTCCAGGAGACGACCCGGGTGCTGACCGAAGCGGCGGTTGCCGGCAAGACGGACATGCTGCAGGGGCTGAAGGAAAACGTCATCGTCGGCCGTCTGATCCCGGCCGGCACCGGCGGCACGATGAGCCAGATCCGGCGCATCGCCACCTCGCGCGACGAGCTGATCATCGACGAGCGCCGCAAGGCGTCGGGCGTCGAGGTCGCCGACCCGATGCTGACCGACATGGCTTCCGCCGCGCAGTAAGCGCGTCGGGTAAAGATCTCAGGCAACAAAGCCGTCGGGGCAACCCGGCGGCTTTTTTGCGTGTTGAGTTGGCGACGGACTGGAGGAGGCGTCGTCGAGTGTTGCGACTTGTTTCGATCGTCCGGCGCCGCCCCTCATTGCCCTGGCGGGCATTTCTCCCCGTAAACGGGGAGAAAGAAGCTGGCCGCAACCTTGGCGCCCTTTCTGCAACGCCTGTAATTGGCGAAATCCTATGCGAAGGCGTCCTTCTCCCCGTTCACGGGGAGAAGATGGCGGCAGCCAGATGAGGGGCGGCACGACGCTTGCAGAACCGGAGCGAAGACCACTCCTTGCAGCTCCACGGCTTAATCGAAAAACGCTTCCACCACATTGCGCTTGCCGAGCATGAAGGCGTCGGCGACATGCTGGAGCGGGGCGAGATCGACGTCGGAGACGCCGGCGCGCACGATCTCGGCGAAACGCCTGTAGAGCATCGGATACTCCGCTTCCGGCTCGTCGTGAACGACGCGGCCGTCGACCGCGAGTTTTGCGCCGCCGCCCGAAAGCACCATCGCGCCCTTGTCGGTCTCGGCCAGGATGTCCCAGCTTTGCGGGCCGGTCTGGCGCCAGTCGAGTTCCATCGCCACCGGCAAGCCGTTCGAGGTGCGGAAGGCAATATGGGCGGCGATCGGGGCGGCGCGGTTTTCGGGAAAATCGAGGATCGCCGAGCTGATGAACATCGCCGGCAATATGTGGGTCGCGATCGACAGCGCGTTGATGCCGGGATCGAACACGCCGAAGCCGCCTGGAGCCCAGATCCAGTCCTGGTTCGGGTGCCAGCGGCGCACGTCCTCCTTCCAGTTGATGGCGGCCGACCTGATCTGGGTCGAGCCTAAAAATGCGCGCGCCGCTTCAACCGCCGGCGCATAGCGCGAATGCCAGCTGGCAAACAGCGAGACGCCGTTTGCCGCCGCCAGTGCTTTCAAATCCTCGACCTCGCTGACCGTGGCGCCGGGTGGCTTTTCCAGAAAAACATGCTTTTTCGCCGCCAGCGCTGTCCGCGCGGCGTCGTAGCGGAACTGCGGTGGCATGCAGAGCGATACGGCCTCGAGCTCAGGCACGGCGTCGAGCATCGCCTCGATATCAGGAAAATTCGCGATGCCGTCCACCTTGCCGTGCCGGCTGGCGGCGGCGGTGAGCAGGTAGTCGCGGTCCTTGGCCAGGGCCGGCAGGTGCTGGTCGCGAACAATCTTTCCCACGCCGACGATGCCGAGCTTGATGGGACCGCTATTCAGGGACATGGGAACTCCGCAGGTTGATATTGCGCTTGGTTCTTAGCAGAGAACCGATGCCGGGCAAGCAGTGCCAGACCGCGACGGCCCCAAACCGCGACGGCCAGGGACATGGCTGGTCACAGCGGCACGTCGAAGGTGACGATCGACACTTCGCCTTCGAGCGCGCCCTGATAGGCCGACAAATGCGGCTCTTCGTCGGGCACGCCGTCCAAGTCGCCGATCTGGTCGAGCTCAGCCTCGGCGTAGCCTTCGGCCGCGAGTGATTCGAGCGCCCGGCGCACCGCCGAATCGTCGTCGGGCGCGACCAGCATGAGGTGGACGCCTTCCGGCTTGCCGCCCTTTCTTTTCCACGCCCGGCCGGTGATGATGGTGACCGGGCGCTCATCATTGTCGTTCACGGGCCGATTCTCCGGGCGAGGGGATTTGCGCTGTTCATGTCGCTTTTTCGCATGAAGCGTGGCTATGCAACAGCCGAGGGCCGGTCACTTTCTTCCTTGCTCTTGCAAAATGGCGAAAGAAAATTACATGCGCTTTTCGCATGGCTGCCAAGCCTCGGTTTCAGCGTAATATTTGGTGCTCCGGGGTTGACGGGCAACAGGCTTGCGAGTAGAAGCCGCCCAGTCAGAACCGATGTGAGGCTCTCCCTTCCGAAGCGACACGCTTTGGAGTTTGCCTCAAACAGGGTTCGTTTTACGAGCGAAAAGACATTTCCGGCGTGCATGAAGCGGTTTCCGCTTCCTCTGCCATTTGTTCGGGCAAGACCGCGAGGCGCGGTTTGTGGCCCGACTTTGCGTATGGAAATGACGCTTTGAGCGGCCCTGACCGGGCGAGACACGGAATTGAGAGACAAGAGGGTTTAATGCCTACCGTCAACCAGCTGATCCGCAAGCCGCGCATTGCGCCGGTGAAGCGCAACAAGGTCCCGGCCATGCAGCAGAACCCGCAGAAGCGGGGCGTCTGCACGCGCGTCTACACAACGACGCCGAAGAAGCCGAACTCGGCGCTGCGCAAGGTGGCCAAGATCCGCCTGACCAATGGTTTTGAAGTGATCGGCTACATCCCCGGCGAAGGCCACAACCTTCAGGAGCACTCGGTGGTGATGATCCGCGGCGGTCGCGTCAAGGATCTTCCGGGCGTCCGCTACCATATCATCCGCGGCGTGCTCGACACGCAGGGTGTGAAGAACCGCAAGCAGCGCCGTTCGAAATACGGCGCCAAGCGTCCGAAGTGACCGAAGCGTAGCCAAGGTCATCCCGGACGGCGCCAGGCGACGATCCGGGATCCAGGCCACCACGCAGAATTGAGGCAGAGAAAAAATGTCCCGTCGTCACAGTGCAGAAAAGCGTGAGATCAATCCGGACCCGAAGTTCGGCGATCTGATCGTCACCAAATTCATGAATGCCGTTATGTATGACGGCAAGAAGTCGGTTGCCGAGACCATCGTCTACGGCGCGCTCGACCAGGTCCAGTCCAAGACCAAGCAGGAGCCGGTCACCGTCTTCCATCAGGCGCTCGACAATGTCGCGCCGCATGTGGAAGTGCGTTCGCGCCGCGTCGGTGGCGCCACCTACCAGGTTCCGGTCGACGTGCGCCCCGAGCGCCGTCAGGCGCTGGCCATCCGCTGGTTGATCGCCGCCGCCCGCAACCGCAACGAGACCACGATGGTCGACCGCCTCTCCGGCGAGCTGATGGACGCGGCCAACAACCGCGGCACCGCCGTCAAGAAGCGTGAAGACACCCACAAGATGGCAGAAGCCAACCGCGCCTTCGCGCACTACCGCTGGTAAAGCGCGAACGAGACTGAAGAGGCACCTCCCATGGCCCGCGAATACAAAATCGAAGACTACCGCAATTTCGGTATCATGGCGCATATCGACGCCGGCAAGACGACGACCACCGAGCGCGTCCTCTACTACACGGGCAAGTCGCACAAGATCGGCGAAGTCCATGACGGCGCCGCCACCATGGACTGGATGGAGCAGGAGCAGGAGCGCGGCATCACAATCACGTCCGCCGCGACCACGACCTTCTGGAAGGCTCGTGACGGCAAGATGCACCGCTTCAACATCATCGACACCCCCGGCCACGTCGACTTCACCATCGAGGTCGAGCGTTCGCTGCGCGTGCTCGACGGCGCCATTGCGCTGCTCGACGCCAATGCCGGTGTCGAGCCGCAGACGGAGACCGTCTGGCGCCAGGCCGACAAGTACCGCGTGCCGCGCATGATCTTCTGCAACAAGATGGACAAGATCGGCGCGGATTTCTATCGCTCGGTCGAAATGATCGGCTCGCGCCTCGGTGCGCAGGCTGTCGTCATGCAGCTGCCGATCGGCGCCGAGACCGAGTTCAAGGGTGTCGTCGATCTCGTCGAGATGAACGCGCTGGTCTGGCGCGACGAGACGCTGGGCGCCGCCTGGGACGTCGTCGAGATCCCCGACGACCTCAAGGCTCGTGCCGAAGAATATCGCGAGAAGATGATCGAGGCCGCCGTCGAAATGGACGAGACAGCGCTCGAGAATTACCTCGAAGGCAAGATGCCCAGCAATGACGAGATCCGCGCCCTGATCCGCAAGGGCACCATCGCGGTGAAGTTCTACCCGATGTTCTGCGGCTCGGCCTTCAAGAACAAGGGCGTGCAGCCGCTGCTCGACGCAGTCGTCGAATATCTGCCGTCGCCGGCCGACGTTCCGGCCATCAAGGGCGTCGACGCCAAGACCGACGCCGAGATCGAGCGTCACGCCGACGACAGCGAGCCGCTGTCGATGCTCGCCTTCAAGATCATGAACGACCCGTTCGTCGGCTCGCTCACCTTTGCCCGCATCTATTCGGGCAAGCTCACCAAGGGCATCTCGGTCGACAATACGGTGAAGGGCAAGAAGGAGCGCATCGGCCGCATGCTGCAGATGCATGCGAATTCGCGCGCTGACGTCGAAGAGGCTTTCGCCGGCGACATCGTCGCCTTGGCCGGCCTCAAGGACACGACGACTGGCGACACGCTCTGCGATCCGCTGCATCCGGTCATCCTCGAGCGCATGGAGTTCCCCGATCCGGTCATCCAGATCGCCATCGAGCCGAAGACCAAGAACGACCAGGAGAAGATGGGTCTTGCGCTGCATCGCCTGGCCGCCGAGGACCCGTCCTTCCGCGTCAAGACCGACGAGGAAAGCGGCCAGACGATCATCTCCGGCATGGGCGAACTGCACCTCGACATCATCGTGGACCGCATGCGTCGCGAGTTCAAGGTCGAGGCCAATGTCGGCGCGCCGCAGGTGGCCTATCGCGAGACGATCACCCGCAGGCACGAGCAGGACTACACCCACAAGAAGCAGACCGGCGGCACCGGCCAATTCGCCCGTGTCAAGATCCTCTTCGAGCCGAATCCGGAAAGCAGCGAATTCCTGTTCGAATCCAAGATCGTCGGCGGCGCCGTGCCGAAGGAATACATCCCCGGTGTCGAAAAGGGCATCAACAGCGTCATGACCTCCGGCCCGTTCGCCGGCTTCCCGATGATCGGCGTCAAGGCGACGCTGATCGACGGCGCCTACCATGATGTCGACTCCTCGGTGCTCGCCTTCGAAATCGCCGGCCGTGCCTGCTTCCGTGAAGCGGCGCCCAAGCTTGGCGTGCAGCTGCTCGAGCCGATCATGAAGGTCGAAGTGGTGACGCCGGAAGATTATGTCGGCAGCGTCATCGGTGATCTGAACGGCCGTCGCGGCCAGATTCAGGGCCAGGAATCGCGCGGCGTTGCGGTGGTTGTCAACGCCATGGTGCCGCTCGCCAACATGTTCAAATACGTCGACAATTTGCGCTCGATGAGCCAGGGCCGCGCGGCCTACACGATGCAGTTCGATCACTACGAGCCGGTCCCCACCGCGGTCGCTCAGGAAGTCCAGAAGAAATACGCGTAACCCCAACGGGTTGCAGCGCTAACTTAATTCAAAGCCCGCACGGGCGAGCAGGAATGGAGAGATCACATGGCAAAAGGTAAATTCGAGCGTACAAAGCCTCATGTGAACATCGGCACGATTGGCCATGTCGATCATGGCAAGAC
>NZ_JBVVPZ010000081.1:0-9984 GCF_055811415.1 Mesorhizobium sp. WSM4846 | reverse complement strand
CGGTCCTCCCGGCGAAGGAGAAAACTGTCACCCATGCAATCAGTCCATTCTGTTACCTATCTATCCGGTTCGGACATGCCGGGCATTTCTCCCCGTTAACGGGGGAGAAGAAGCTGGCCGCAACCTTGGCACCCATTCTGCAACGCTGGAGATTGGCGAAATCCCTTGCGAAGGCGTCTTTCTCCCCGTCACTATACGGGGAGAAATGCCCGGCAGGGCAATGAGGGGCGGCGCAACACTGAAGGATTGCCCTGCAAGCGATCCTTGTGGACTTACCGCGACAGGAAAGCTGCCACCGGCAGGGTGCGCAGCACCGTGCGGGTGACGCCGCCGAACAGCAGCTGGCGCAGCCAGGAATGGCTGTAGGCGCCGAGCACGAGCAGGTCGGCGCCAGTTTCGGCAACCCTGGTCTGGATCACCTCGTCGACCGAGTGGCCGGCCGATTGCAGCACCGAGACGCTGACCGTGGCGCCATGCCTGGACAGGGCGGCGGCGATTTCGGCGCCGGCCGCCTCCGGGGCCTCGTCGAGCGTATCCGGCGGGTCTATGACGACAATATCGGTTCTTTCGGCCTCGATGATGAAGGGCAGGGCGTCGAAGGCGGCGCGCGCCGCCTCCTTGCTGCCGTTCCAGGCGAGCAGCACATGCTTGAAGCTGGTGATGAGCGGGCCTGAGTGCGGCACGACCAGCACCGGCCGGCCGGCGTCATAGACCAGCGTGTCGACGTCGGCGCTCGGATCGCCGCCCGTCTCGCGCTGCGCGGCGATGATCAGGTCCGCGGTGCGCACGGTTGGGATGCCGGTCAGCGCGCTGTCTCCGGAAAAGCTCTCAAGGCTGCGCCACTCGAAGGACAGGCCGGACTCCTCGACATGCCGGAGGAAAACCGCCCGCAATTTTTCAGCACGCTCCTTGTTCATGTCGGCCGAGACCTGCAGGAACTCGGTGTCGGGAAAGCCGGTGGCCGAGGTGTAGGGGACGGGAAGCGCTTCGGCATGAATGCCGATTAGATGGCTCTCGAACTTGTCGGCAAGCGGAATGGCGCATTCGAGCACGCGCTCCGCGTCCTGTTCGTTCTGCAGTATGGCGACGATGGTCTTGAATCGCATGGTAACCCCTCAATTCACGGGCGATCGAAACTCGCCCGCATGAAACGTCACTGCACTATGCTTGGTTCCGGCTAACCCGGATACGGGCTAATGCATGTCGCCCAAAAGCATACTTTGGGCACGAGGGTGCGCAGCGGATTTGGGATCGCGCCGTGCATACAGACAAGAAAGTTGAAGCGCGTCGCATGGATCGTCTCAGACGCGACGCGCTTTAGATCAGCTGGCCGCGCTGGTGAGGCCTGCGACCATCGCTTCGACATCGGCGCGGGCGGCGTCCAGCCCTTGCTGGCTGCGGGCACGGACGACCAGTTCGGTCCAGAACTTGCCGTCGTCATATTTCGGGTAGGAGCCGATGATCGTGTCCGGATGCGCCTTCTGGATGTCGCCCAGCGGTCCGCCGACCAGGCCTTCGCCGAACGGACAGTGCACCGTGGCCGACAGCATTTTGGTGCCGGCCTTCAGCGTCGGCACCACATTGTCGAGCATCGCCTGAAATATCGCCGGCACGCCGGCCATGACATGGACATTGCCGATGCGAAAGCCCGGCGCGATCGACACCGGATTGTCGATATGGTCGGCACCGCGCGGCATCCGCGCCATGCGCTTGCGCGCCTCGGTGTATTCGATGCCGCGCGCCGCGTAGCTCGCATCCAGCATGGCATAGGCCTTGGCGTCGTAGTCGCAGGGCACGCCGAAGGCCTTGGCAATGGCATCCGCAGTGATGTCGTCATGCGTCGGACCGATGCCGCCGGTGGTGAAGACATAGGTGTAGCGGGCACGCAGGGCGTTCACTGCGGCGACGATCTCGTCTTCCTCGTCGGCAACGATGCGCACCTCCTTCAGGTCGATGCCGATCGCCGTCATGATATCGGCGAGGTGGCCGATATTCTTGTCCTTGGTGCGGCCGGACAGAATCTCGTCGCCGATGACGAGCATGGCGGCGGTGACGATTTCGGGCATTGGCAGGCTCCGGCATAAGGTCAGTTGAGGCAGACAAGGTCGCCCGAGGCAGACAAGGTCGCCTGGGCAGACAGGGTCGCCTGAGATAACGCGGCGGATGGTTGGCGGCAATGCGCCTCTTCTTCCTTCTCCCTTGTGGGAGAAGGTGGATTGGCGCGCAGCGCCAAGACGGTTGAGGGGTCTTGGACGGAGTGCTGTTGGTGCCAAGCTGGAACACCCCTCATCCGACCTCGCTTCGCGAGGCCACCTTCTCCCACAAGGGGGAGAAGGGAGAAGGTGCCCCGCAGGGCGCTATTCCTTCACCGCTCCGGTCATCGAGGAAACGTAGTGCTCGACGAAGAACGAATAGAGCACCACCACCGGCAGCGAGCCGATCAGGGCTCCGGCCATCAGCGCTCCCCATTCATAGACGTCGGAGCGGACAAGCTCCGTCAGCACCCCGACCGGCACAGTCTTGTTTTCCGACGACTGAATGAACGTCAACGCATAGATGAATTCGTTCCATGACAGGGTGAATGCGAAGATGCCGGCCGAAATCAGGCCGGGCACCGACAGCGGCAGCACGATCTTCATGAGGATCTGCCAGCGGCTCGCCCCGTCGATAAGCGCGCATTCTTCCAGTTCGAACGGGATCGAGCGGAAGTAACCCATCAGCAGCCAGGTGCAGAAAGGGATCAGGAAGGTCGGGTAGGTCAGGATGAGCGCGAACGGGGTGTCGAAAAGCCCAAGGTTGAACACCATCACCGACAGCGGGATGAACAGGATCGAGGGCGGCACGAGATAGGCGAGGAAGATCGCGAGCCCGACGTGCCGCGCTCCCGAAAACCGCAGCCGTTCGATCGCATAGGCCGCGAACACCGCAGCCAGCAGCGACAGGAACGTGGCGGCGGTGGAGATGATGATCGTGTTGAGCAGCCAGCCCGGATAGGACGTGTCGAACAAGAGATAGCGGATGTGCTCGAATGTTGGATGCACGACCCAGAACGGATTGAAATTGGCGTAGTCGGTCATCTCGTGATTGGGCTTGATCGCCGTGATCGTCATCCAGTAGAACGGGAACAACAGCACGATGACGAACACCAGCAACGGCAGATAGACCGTCACCACGCGCCGCGGCAGGCTCTGAAGATAGCCCATGCCGCCTTCGTCGAGTTCCTGCCGTTTCATTTTCTTGATCGCGGTCTCAGCCATGTCAGTCTCCTCCGCCCTGCTGCCATTTGCGGCGTTGCAGGCCGAAATAGCTGAACAGGATCGCCGCAAGCAGGAACGGGATCATGGCGACCGCGATGGCGGCGCCCTCGCCAAGCTGGCCTCCCGAAATGCCGCGCTGAAACGACAATGTCGCCATCAGATGGGTGGCATTGACCGGTCCGCCGCGGGTCAGCACATAGATCAGCTGGAAGTCGGTGAAGGTGAACAGCACCGAAAACGTCATGGTGATGGCAATGATCGGCGTCAGCAGCGGCAGCGTCACAAAACGGAACAATTGCCAGCGACTGGCGCCGTCGAGCGTGGCGGCCTCGTAAAGCGACTGCGGTATCGTCTGCAAGCCGGCAAGCAGCGTGATGGCGACGAACGGAATGCCGCGCCAGACATTGGCGGCGATGACCGAAGCGCGCGCGTTCTCCGGATCGCCGAGGAAATTGATGCGATGGTCGATCAGGCCCATTTCCATAAGTGCCCAGGACAGGATGGAGAACTGCGAATCGTAGATCCACCAGAAGGCGATGGCCGACAGCACCGTCGGCACCACAAACGGCAGCAGGATGATCGCGCGGAAGAACGATTTGATGGGAAGGTTCTGATTGAGAATGAGCGCCAGCCAGAGGCCGAGCGCGAACTTCAGGATCGAGGCGCTTATCGTGTAGAGCAAGGTGTTGAAGACGGAGAGCCAGAAGACGGCGTCATCCGACAGATATTGGTAGTTTTCGATGCCTATGAAGATACCGGGGCGACCGATGCGGGTATCCGTGAAGCCGAGCCAGACCCCGAGCCCGAGCGGATAGGTGAGGAAGACCAGCAGCAGCGCTGCCGCCGGCAGCATGAAGCCGAAGCTAAGCGCGTTCCGGCTGTCGGCCAGGAGCGACAGGCTCCGCGACAGGATCGACGGACGCGGCTGAACGGCAGCGGACGACACGGCCATGGGACGGCTCCTCATAGGGTCTAGTGGCATGGTGGCCTGAGTGGCGGCCACGCGATTTCAGAAACCAGACCGGGCAGCGCGGTCGCGGCTGCCCGGCTGCGCTGCGATCAAACGCGATAGTAGCGGTTGGCGCGTTTCTCCGCCTCTTCCATCGCCTCCTGCGGCGTCGCCTGGCCGGTCACCGCCTTGGCGAACATGTCGACCAGGACATAGTCGGCCATGGTCGCCGCCGAGGCGTAGCCGAGCGGCCCGGCATAACCGTTGGGTCGCAGCGTCGCCGAGGCTTTGGCGTAAGCTGCGTTGTTCGGGTCGGCCGTCCACACAGGATTGTTCTCGAAGGCTTTGAGTGTCTGGCAGCAATAGCCGGCGGAGGAGGTGATCCACTCTGCCATTTGCTGTTCCTCGAACATGAACTGCAGATAGGCCTTGGCCGCGTTGGGGTAGGGCGTGTAGTCGAAGATCACGGCCGTGGTCACCTGGAACAGCTCGACCGATTTTCCGACAGGACCGATCGGCAGGCTTGTCGTGCGCATGTCCTTGGCGATTTCAGCCAGTTTCGGATCATTGTCCTTGTTGGTCTTGGCCGTGTTATACACGGAAATGCCGTTGGCGATGACGCCCAGTTCGCCGGCCAGGAAGGCGCGGTTGTTGTTCACGTCGAGCCAGCTTTCGGTGCCGGGGATGAAGGTCTTGTAGAGTTCCTGGGCGTATTCGATCGCCTTGAGCGTCTCGGGGCTGTTGATCGTCACCTTTCCGCTCTCGTCGACCATCTGGCCGCCATGGCTCCAAAGCAGCCAGTGAGCATAGTTGTTGCCGTCGCCGACGCCATGGCCGTGCGTGAAGCCGGCCGGATGGCCCTTCGCCTGCAAGGCCTTGCAAAGCTCGAGGAAGCCCGCCGTGTCCTTCGGAAACTCCGAGAAGCCGGCCTCCTTCACCCAGCTTTCCCGATAGACGATGGCATTGCCGATGGTGGCCAGGGGCAGGCCGAGGAATTTTCCCTCCCGCGTCGCATATTGCTTTGGTCCGTCGTGCCAGCCGCCATATTTCGTGCCGAGATACTCACCCAGTTCCGACACGTCGTGCAGCTTGTCGGGGTACTGGTGCGGGTCGTCGAACCAGACCAGCATCAGATCTGGACCGGAGCCGACATTGGCGGCAACCGCCGCCTTGGGGCGAATGTCCTCCCAGCTTTCCTTGTCGACGCGGACCTCGACGCCTGTCGCCTCGGTGAACCGCTTGGTGTTGGCCAGCCATTGGTCTTCATCGCCCTGAACGAACGGCGACCAGCGCAGCATGCGCAGCTTTGCGCCGTCTTCGGGCTTGTACGTCAACCCCTCCTGGGCAAAGGCGGAAGAGCCGACGAAGCGGCTTCCCAAGGCTCCCGCCGCCACGCCGGCGGTCGTGCGGATCACGTCACGTCTGGTGAATTTCATGCTCGTTTCCTCCTGTTTATTGTCCTTGCCTTATGGATCCTACTGCCGGGCGCGCAGTTCGAAGCGCTGCCCGGTTTCGCCATGAAAGAGATGGATGAGGCCCGGCTCGGCCGTGAGCCGTACGGTCTCGCCCGGCGTGAAGGAATGGCGCTCGCGGAAATTGGCGACGATCTCGTCACCGCCGGCCGTCCGGCCGATGAGCTGCACTTCCGACCCGGTCGGCTCGACCACCACGACGATGACTGGAATGCCGTCGTCTTGGGATAGCCGCAGATGCTCGGGGCGTATCCCCAGCACCACCTGCTCGCCGCTGCCGGTCGACGGCACTGCGGCCAGCGGCAGGGAAATCCCGCCGGAGCCGCGAAAAGACGGTGAGCCGCCATCCGTCGCGATTTCGCCCCGCAGCATGTTCATGGCGGGCGAGCCGATAAAGCTGGCGACAAAAAGGTTGTTGGGCCGGTCGTAGAGCTCCAATGGCGGCCCGATCTGCTCGACGATGCCGTCATGCATGACGACGATCTTGTCGGCCATGGTCATCGCCTCGATCTGGTCGTGGGTGACATAGACCGTCGTGGTTTTCAAGCGCTGGTGCAGTTCCTTGATCTCGGCGCGCATCTGCACCCTGAGCTTGGCGTCGAGATTGGACAGCGGCTCGTCGAACAGGAAGACCGCCGGATCGCGCACGATCGCCCGGCCCATGGCGACGCGCTGGCGCTGGCCGCCGGAAAGCTGCCGGGGATAGCGCTCCAGCAATGGCACCAGCCCCAGGATTTCGGCGGCGCGCTTGACGCTGGCAGCGCTTTCGGCTTTCGCAGCACCCTTGAGCATCAGCGAGAACGCCATGTTCTCGGCCACGGTCATGTGCGGGTAGAGCGCGTAGTTCTGGAACACCATGGCGACGTCGCGTTCTTTTGGCGCAACGTTGTTGACGACGCGCTCGCCAATCGCGATCTGACCGCGCGAAATCTTTTCCAGGCCGGCGATCATCCTGAGAAGGGTCGATTTTCCGCAGCCCGACGGCCCGACCAGCGTGACGAACTCGCCGTCCTCTATATCGACGCTGACACCGTGCAGAATCTCGACGGTTCCGAATGATTTGTAGACATCGCCAATCGCGACAGACGCCATCGATTTCCTCCCGAATGCTTCCTGCGACGTCTTCGAAGGAAACCGCTTTCCTGACTGGCCGCGGCAGTTCCCAAAGCTCCTCCCTGGTCACGCGCGATGATGAAACGGTAGCGCTACCAGACTGCCCTGTAAAGCGGCTGCGTGGCAAGCGCCCTTCTTCGTCGCGCCTGATCGTGAGCGTTCCCAGCGGGACTGTAATTCGCCATGTCCGGGATCATAGCAAGAGCATGACTTGTCAAGCCCCAGCTCTTGAAACCGAGGTGCGAGAACGACACCAGCCTAATCGGAAACTTCGGTTTGCGGCCGGTCCCGGCCGTCGGCGAGCTCGTCGTGCCATTTGCCCTCGGCGTCCTCGTACTGGATGCCGTCGGTGGTGCCGGCGACCTGCTGTTCGGCCGAAGCGATCTCGGCGGCGCGTAGCGCGTCCTCGTGAGTAGGAAACGTCTCCGAAAATGTCTCGCCGACCTTATAGGCCCAGCCCCCGTCATGCTCGACGATCTTGTAGGTCAGCTTGGCCATGAAATCCTCCAGTGGAAAAAGCTCGGGTTGCTCAATGCGGTTTGCGGTCGGGCAGTTTGCCTTCGGGCAATCTCTCTTCGGGAACCAGCACGTCCGATTCCATGGCGGCCTCTACCAATGCCCGGCGCGCATCCGCTGTCGAACGATAACCTTCAAGCACTTTTAGGCAAGTGTCGAGAGCATCGCGATGCCGAGGGCCACGATTGAGCGGCCAGACGGTCATCAGGCACTCCGCAGCTTCCTGGGTGCTGCGGATCTCACGGTATTTGCCGACACGGCCAAGTTCGACCACGACCGGCTTTTCAAAAGGCTTGCTGTCCATCATCGCCGCCAACGCGGAGCCGCTGATTTGGTTGCACGCCCCTCGGCGTGCGCAAATGTCTCGGGGTAACGGTCGTTGCGGCGGCGGCCTTGCAATCGGGCCGGTCAGCCGGCCGCCTTCATCCAGTGCTGCATCGTCGTCACCGAGCGGGCAAGCTGCGGCGCCGGCTGGATTTTTTCGCCGAAGGTGGCCGCGGCGCGCCACGCCCACCGCGGATCGGCGAGGAAGGCGCGGGCCAGGGCCACCATGTCGGCACGGCCCTCGGCGACGATCGCCTCGGCCTGCTTCGGATCGTCGATCAGGCCGACGGCCCTTGTCGGGATTCCGGCGCCGTTGCGAACGGCCTCCGCCAGGTGCACTTGGTAGCCGCGACCTGCCGGCAGCTTCTGCAGGGGCGAATTGCCGCCGCTCGAGCAGCAGAGATAGGCGACGCCCGTTGCCTTCAGCGCCTTGGCCACTTCGATTGCGTCGTCGACGTCGAAGCCGCCATCGACCCATTCCTTGACCGACAGACGCGCCCCGAGCATCAGCCCGGGCACTGCCCTTCTCACTGCCTTGGCGATCTCGACGACAAAACGCATGCGGTTTTCCAGCGAGCCGCCCCAGCGGTCGGTGCGCTGGTTGGAAAGCGGCGACAGGAACTGGAAGATCAGATAGCCGTGCGCGGCGTGCAATTCGATGAAATCGAAGCCGGCACGTTCGGCCCGCCTTGCCGCCTCGGCGAAGCGTTCGATGATCTGCAGGATCTCCTCATCCTCCAGCGCCCTCGGCACCTGCCAGCCCGTGTCGTAGGCGATTGCCGAGGCCGACACGATCGGCCAAGGGTCCTGATCGGCGTTCAGCGGCCCGCCGCCTTCCCAAGGTTTCTGGTTGGAGGCCTTGCGGCCGGCATGGGCAAGCTGCGTGCCGAATTTGGTGCCGGGAGCAGCGACGCGCTTGGCCGCATCCAGCGCGCGCCGGGCGGCCGCCTCGTTGTCGTCGGAATAAAGGCCGAGGCAGCCATGCGAGATGCGGCCGCGCCGCTCGACGTCGGTCATCTCGACGGTGACCATGCCGGCGCCGGACATCGCCAGGTTCATCCAGTGGTACAGGTGCCAGTCGCTGGCCGAGCCGTCTTCGGCGGAATACTGGCACATCGGGGCCACCGCAATGCGGTTGGGAAAGGTCAGGCCGTCAAGCGTGATCGGCTGGAAAAGGGAAGGGGTCATCAGGAAACTCCGGGGAGGGGCTGTCGCTATTTAGGCAATGGATTGCGCCCGCGCCATACACGAGGCGGTGAAGCGCGCCTCTGCTGGATGAAGCCGCGATCCTTCGCTGTAGCGATTGCCCTGAATTGCTGTCGGGATTGCGCGAAGGCCCGATCACCGCTACGCCTCGCCGGCAACACGGAGTTCACCATGGAAGACCGCATTCGCATCCGTTCGGAGGAAGTCCTTTCCGACGACTGGGCAGTCCTGAAAAAGACCGTCCTCGATTATCGCCGCCGCGACGGGCAGTGGGAGACGCAGATCCGCCAGACCTACGATCGCGGCGACGGCGCGGTGATCCTGCCTTACGACCCGGAGCGCTCGACGGTTCTGCTGGTGCGGCAGTTCCGCTACGCGGCCTACGCCACCGGCCACCGCGAGCCGCTGATCGAGGCCTGCGCCGGCCTGCTCGATGAACACGATCCCGAAACCTGCATCCGCAAGGAGGCGGAAGAGGAACTCGGCTATAGGCTGAAGGACGTCGAACGGCTGTTTTCGCCCTTCATGAGCCCCGGCAGCGTGACCGAACGGCTCTGGTTTTTCGTCGCCCGCTATTCGCCGACCGACCGCATCTCCGACGGCGGCGGCGCGCCGGACGAAGGCGAAGACATCGAGGTCCTGGAAATGCCGCTCGACGAGGCGCTGGCCGGCATCCACGACGGCCGCATCATCGACGCCAAGACCATCATCCTGATCCAGCAACTGAAGCTGAACCCGATCCGGGTGTGATCCAAGCCGGAACCTGCATGCACCAGCGCTGTGGCGTCGGTTGCTGGTGCGGACGACGGGAATCGAACCCGTACGATCAGAGATCGAGGGATTTTAAGTCCGAGGTGAGGTGGTGCGAGCGACGGGGATCGAACCCGTAAGCCATTGTAGTGGCGGCAGATTTTAAGTCTGCTGAGTTTACCAGTTTCTCCACGCTCGCTGGCACAGTTGGCCCTGTTTGGCACAGCCGTGTCACTGTGTCACGAAGGTTTCTCAGCAGGATTGGCACGGGCAAACTTGGTGCGCTGCTGCGGTGCAGAACCTTTTGATGGCGGAGCGAGGCGCCCCCCTCTGTCCTGCCGGACATCTCCCCCACGAGGGGGGAGATCGGCCTTCATCACTGATTTCGCCAACACCA
>NZ_JBVVPZ010000080.1:0-11136 GCF_055811415.1 Mesorhizobium sp. WSM4846 | reverse complement strand
CCCCCCCCCCCCCCGGGGGGGGGGGGCCCCCCCGGGGGGGGGGGGCCCCCCCCGGGGGGGGGGGGGGGGGGGGGGGGAGGGCCGCGGGGGGGGGGGGGGGGTTTTTGGGGGGGCGGGGGGGGGGGCGGCTAAATTCCCCCCCCCCCACCCCGCGTCACTAAATGCCGCCATGCGGCATTTGCTCCGCGACCCTCCCCTCAAAGGGGAGGGTTAAGAGCCGCATCTCAAATCGCTGCAGTAATAATAATCTCGACCAGATATTCCGGCCCGGCAAGCTTGGCCTCGCCGGTGGCGCGGGCCGGGGTATGGCCCTGTGGCACCCACTTGTCCCATTCCGCGTTCATCTCGGCAAAGGTGCTCATGTCGGCCAGCCAGATGATCGCCTGCAGGATCTTGGTCTTGTCGGTGCCGGCCTTGGCCAGCAATTCGTCGATGGCCGTCAGGATGTCCCTGGTCTGGGCGCCGACGTTTCCGCCCGGTTCGCCGACCTGACCAGCCAGATAGACGGTGTTGCCCTGGATGACGATCTGGCTCATGCGTGGGCCAACATCAATGCGACGAATGCTCATTGGACGTTTCCTTCCTTTGTGGGTCGCGCCTCTTTAGAGTCGCGGTTCGCTGGGGGCAAGGTTGCATGAGCGAATCCTCTTGAGCCAGCAGGCGTGGGGCGAAAATAGGCACATGCAAATTGCTCCGTTCGCCGTAATTCCGCCGGATTGACTTGTTGACTAATGTAATAACATCACATATCCACCACCGCTGCCGTATTAGTGGTGTCCCACGGATCGTCACATGACCAAAACCTGCCTGACATTCCGCGACCTGACGCTGGGCTACAACAGCCATCCGGCGATCCATCATCTCGATGGCACGATCCGCCGCGGGTCGCTGACTGCCGTCGTCGGCGCCAATGGCTCGGGCAAGTCGACCCTGATGAAGGGTATCGTCGGCGTGTTGAAGCCGATGGCCGGCACGGTTGTCCGGGCGCCCGGCGTGCGCGCTGCTTATCTGCCGCAACAGTCGGAGCTCGACCGCTCCTTTCCCGCCCGGGTCGTTGATCTGGTTTCGCTCGGCCTGTGGCCACGGCGCGGGCTGCTCGGCCGCTACACCAGGGAAGATCGCGATTCGGTCAGCCAGGCGCTGATGGCCGTCGGCCTCGGCGGCTTCGAGAAGCGCCCGATCGATACGCTGTCGGGCGGCCAGCTGCAGCGCACGCTGTTCGCCCGCGTGCTGCTGCAGGACGCCGATCTCATCCTGCTCGATGAGCCGTTCAACGCCGTCGATACCAAGACCGTCGGCGACCTGATCGCACTGATCAAGCGCTGGCATGGCGAGGAACGCACGATCCTGGTTGTCGTCCACGATCTGGAACTGGTGCGCCAGAACTTCCCCGAGACGCTGCTGCTGGCGCGCCAGCCAATCGCCTGGGGCGAAACCAGGGAAACACTGCGGCCGGAAAACCTGTTGCGCGCGCGCCGCTTCCACGAAGCCTGGGAGGAGAACGCGCCCTGGTGCGAGCCCGACAAGCACGGTGATCACGGGCACGACCCTGGGCACAACCATGCGCACGACCATCATCACGGCTCCGGGCCGCGGGCCGCATGATGGACATGCTCTACGGTCTTCTCATCGCTCCGTTCGCCGAATTCGCCTTCATGCAGCGGGCGCTTGCCGGTTCGCTGATGCTGTCGCTCGGCGCCTGCCCGGTCGGCGTGTTCCTGATGCTGCGGCGCATGAGCCTTTCCGGCGACGCCATGGCCCACGCCATCCTGCCGGGTGCTGCCGCCGGGTTTCTGTTTTATGGGCTGGAAATCCTGCCGATGACCATCGGCGGGCTGATTGCCGGCATCATCGTCGCGCTCGGCGCCGGCGCCGTCTCGCGCTTCACCATCCAGCGCGAGGACGCTTCGATGGCGGCCTTCTATCTGATTTCGCTGGCGATCGGCGTGCTGATGGTGTCGATCCGCGGCTCCAGCGTCGATCTCATGCATGTGCTGTTCGGCACCGTGCTTGCGCTCAACAATGAAGCGCTGACACTGATCGGCGGCATCGTGCTGGTCACGCTGGTCAGCCTCGCAATCTTTTGGCGGGCGCTCGTCGCCGAATGTCTCGACCCGCTGTTCCTGCGTTCGGTCAGCCGGCTGGGCAGCCCGGTGCATTTCATCTTCCTCGGCCTCGTCGTGCTCAACCTGGTCGGCGGCTTCCAGGCGCTCGGCACGCTGCTATCCGTCGGGCTGATGATGTTGCCTGCGGCCGCCGCCCGCTTCTGGACCATGCGCGTCGAGCCGATGTGCGTGCTGGCGGTGCTGATCGGCTTTGCCTCCTGCGTCGCCGGGCTGCTTCTGTCCTATCACGTGTCGCTGCCTTCCGGCCCAGCCATCATCCTGTCCGCCGGCGTCGTCTATTTTGCCTCGATCCTGTTCGGCACGCGCGGCATCCTGCGCGCCCGTATTATCCATCACCGCCACAGAACCGCCTGATCCCGAAGGAGTGCTGTCCATGCTGAAATCGATCCGCGCCGCCTTGGCAGTGGGCGTTATGACATTGTCAGCCTTTGGCGCGTCGTCGGCCCTCGCGGAGCCGTTGAAAGTGGTCGCCAGCTTCACGATCATTGCCGATTTCGCCAAAAATGTCGGCGGCGACCGGATCAATCTGACCACCATCGTCGGGCCGGATGGCGATGCCCATGTCTACGAGCCGAGCCCGGCTGACGCGGTGGCGATGGCGGGTGCGGATGTGGTGCTGGTCAACGGCCTGCATTCGAAGGCTTTTTGCAGCGCCTGGTCGACGCCAGCGCGACCAAGGCGACGATCGCCGTTTTGACCAAGGGCGTCACGCCGATCAACTTCAAACCCGAATTCGCCGATGCCGACGCCGCTGAAGGCGAAGATACCGATCCGCATGCCTTCCAATCGGTCGCCAATGCCAAGATCTATGTGAAGAACATCGCCGACGCCTTCTGCACCGCCGACGCCGAGGGTTGCGACAGCTACAAGGCCAATGCCGCCGCCTATACCGAGAAACTCGACACACTTGAGGGCGAAGTGCAGGCGGCGATCCAGTCGATCCCGGAAGAGAAGCGCGTCGTCATCACCTCGCATGACGCCTTCGGTTATTTCGAGAAGGCCTATGGCCTCACCTTCCTGGCGCCCGAAGGGGTGTCGACCGAGTCGGAGCCGTCCGCTGCCGACGTCGCCAAGTTGGTCGGCCAGGTGAAGCAGGACAAGGCGGCGGCGGTCTTCATCGAGAACATCACCAACGCGCGGCTGATCGAGCAGATCGCCAGCGAAACCGGCACCAAGGTTGGCGGCACGCTTTATTCGGATGCGCTGTCGCAACCCGACGGCCCGGCCTCGACCTATATCGACCTGATGCACAACAACATCGCCCAGATCAAAGGCGCGATCCTCGGAAGCTGATGCCTTCCTGGCCAGCCGGGCCGCGCCGGCTCTGTTGGATTCTCCGTCGAAAATAACTATCTGCGCAGTGGGATTTCATTCTGCGCGGATTGCCGATCTCGTCGGGGAGTCTTAAGACTGCGGCCAAACCAGTTTTGCGAGGAAACATGGAATATCGTCAGATCACCGAGGACTATTCGGTCTCCGGCCAGATCCAGCCCGAAGAAGTCGCCGCCATCAAGGCCGCGGGCTTCAAGAGCGTCATCTGCAACCGGCCTGATGACGAGCAGCCCGGCCAGCCTTCGGCGGACACGGTCAAAGCGGCAGTCGAAGCCGCCGGGCTTACCTTCCGCTACATCCCGGTCATCAGCGGCCAGATCACGGCCCAAAATGTCGAGGACCAGGCTGAGGCGCTCGATGAGCTCGAAGGCCCGGTGTTCGCCTATTGCCGTTCCGGCGCACGCTGCACCAACCTTTTTGGGCTGATCCAGCAGTCGAAGGGCTAAAGCGCGTCGCGTCTGACCGGCCTCATGCGACGCGCTTCAGGTTGCTGGTTTATTCATGTCGTGATCGCAAAACCGCTAACCCTCGGGTCAGGCCCTGGGTCGGGCCCGAGGGCATGCTTTTGCGCGACATGCATTAAATCGGCAGCGCGCCGGTTTCCTTCAGCGTTTCCAACACGATCGCCGTCTTCACATGCTGCACGGATTCGTGCGGCAGGAGCACGCCGTTGACAAATTCCGACAGCGATTTCAGGTCGGGCGTCACCACTTTCAGGATGTAATCCATCTCGCCGGTCAGCGCGTGCGCCTCCTGCACTTCCGGCAGCCGCGCCACCAATTCGCCGAACCGCCGCGCATTGTCGCGGTTGTGGGTGGCGAGCGTCACCGAGATGACGTTGACCAGTGAGAAGCCGAGCTTGTCGCGGTCGA
Organism: Mesorhizobium sp. WSM4846; assembly: GCF_055811415.1. Classification (NCBI taxonomy): domain Bacteria; kingdom Pseudomonadati; phylum Pseudomonadota; class Alphaproteobacteria; order Hyphomicrobiales; family Phyllobacteriaceae; genus Mesorhizobium; species Mesorhizobium sp. WSM4846. The sequence goes on along the minus strand of NZ_JBVVPZ010000080.1, from coordinate 6,806 downwards.
GCACCGCGCGATAGCCCCTGATATAGCCGTCCTCCTCCAGCCTCTGGCGGCGACGCGAACATTGCGACGCCGACAGGTTCACCCGTTCCGACAAATCGTTGTTGGTCAGCCGTGCGTCGCCCTGCAAGAGAGCCATTATCTTGCGGTCAAACTGGTCTATGCGCGCCTCATCCATGATTTTTTCATCCACCATGCACAATTCCCGCATGATCTATTCGTTTAAAGCGTTTGAATGCAAGCACCATGCGCCTGCTCCGCGCTATAGTAGCGTCAAAATGGCCCTTTGCGGCCAAGCAGCTTTAGGAGGACAATACCATGGGTCCCTTCCCGCACGATGCACCGCCCGCAACGATCAGCAAGGCCAATCCCGCCGGCACCGACGGCTTCGAATTCGTCGAGTTCGCGCATCCCGAACCGGAAAAGCTCGCCGACCTTTTTACCCGCATGGGCTATGTACCGGTAGCCAAGCACCGCACCAAGAACATCACCGTCTGGCGGCAGGGCGACATCAACTATGTCGTCAATGCCGAACCCGGCTCGCATGCGATGAAATTCGTCGACAAGCACGGCCCCTGCGCTTCCTCGATGGCCTGGCGGGTGGTCGATGCCAAGCACGCGTTCGACCATGCTGTCGCCAAGGGCGCCACACCCTATGAAGCCGTCGACAAGGCGCTCGATGTGCCGGCGATATCAGGCATTGGCGGCTCGCTGCTTTATTTCATCGAGGTCTACGGCGACAAAGGCTCGGCCTACGAAGCCGAATTCGACTGGCTGGGCGAGCCCGATCCGAAGCCGGAAGGCGTCGGCTTCTATTATCTCGACCACCTCACCCACAATGTCTGTCGCGGCAATATGGACAAATGGTGGGATTTCTATCGTGACCTGTTCGGCTTCAAGCAGATCCATTTCTTCGACATCGACGGCAAGATCACCGGCCTGGTCAGCCGCGCCATCACCTCGCCCTGCGGCAAGATCCGCATCCCGCTCAACGAGTCCAAGGACGACACCAGCCAGATCGCCGAATATCTGAAGAAGTACAATGGCGAAGGCATCCAGCACATCGCCGTCGGCACGGACGAGATCTACGGCGCCACCGACAAGCTGGCAGCCAACGGGCTGAAGTTCATGCCCGGCCCGCCGGAAACCTATTATGAGATGTCCCATGCCCGCGTGCACGGCCATGACGAGCCGATCGAGCGGATGAAAAAGCACGGCATCCTGATCGACGGCGAAGGCGTGGTTGACGGCGGCACGACCAAGATCCTGCTGCAGATCTTCTCGAAAACCGTAATCGGCCCGATCTTCTTCGAATTCATCCAGAGGAAGGGCGACGAGGGTTTTGGCGAGGGCAATTTCCGCGCGCTGTTCGAATCGATCGAGCAGGACCAGATCAAGCGTGGCGTGCTGAAGGTGCAGGCGGCGGAATAGGCGACGCCTATTTGGGCAAGCCGGCGGCCTTGCGCAGAATGTCGTTGATCCGGCTCTGCCAGCCGGGACCGCCGGCGCGAAAGCGAGCGACCACATCGCTGTCGAGGCGCAGCGTCACCTGTTTCTTCGGATTGTCGAGCGCCGGCCGCCCGCGCGAACGCCGAATGCTCTCGGTGAGGTCGGGAAAAACTTCAGCGAAGGGACGAGCGTTTCGAAAATCGTCCTCTGTCCATTCAGGATTGTCCGAAACGGCATCCCAATCTTCCTTGCTGTAGCCCCGCCCCGGTTCGAACTTTGTCTGCAGCTTAGGTTTTGTCATTGAACAACCTTCTTTCATTCGGGTTGGCCGGGCGCATCGAAATGATCGAGATGCCCTCGGAGCCGAGCCAGGCAAAGATTACGGCAACGATCCCGTCAATCTATCCGACCGATTGCCATGAGACGATCAGCTTTGGCCGCACGGATCGTTGACGTAAGGAAAAATTCCTCATCCAGCGTGGCAAAATCCGACCCGTGCTTTTCGATGTTGGCCAACCGTTTTGGTTCGTCCCAGACGATCTTCATCGAAATTTATGTACCTACAATAATTAAGTCAAGAATTTTCGTAACTACAATTAATTGCCGCCATCAATCGCCAACCGCTCGACCTCCGCTCTCCTCAGTTTGAGATCATAGTCGAGGAAGAATTCGTCGAGCTGCGGCGGCTTTACCGAGGTGCCAGACAGCATGGCGTGCACCTGGCCGCGATGATGGATGTCGTGGATGAAGAGGTGGGCGAGCAGATCGCCGATGCGCTCCGGTATTTTTCCGTCCTCGCGCCGGTCGGTGACGACACGGCGGTCGAGATCGTGGGCCGACAAATGATCGCAGAAGGCGATCAGCCGCCGGTCGGCCGCAACCTGGGCGGCAAACAGCGCTTGTGGTTCATCGAACGGCACGAAATCGTCATGGGCCGCGGCGCCAACGCCGCCCTCTTCGAGAAAATCGAGATAGAGATGATCGACCGCGAGGATATGGTTGAGCGTCGCCTTGATCGACGGAAAGAAGCTGGTTCGCTCGGCTTCGAATTCGCCGGGCTCAAGCTGCAGCACGGCGCTATAGAGCCGGTCGTTCGACCAGAGGTCGTTGCGCGCCATGCGGCGCAGATGGTCGAGCGTTGCGCGGAAAGCCGCTGCGGTTGGTAAGCCCGGGCGAGCGCGCCTCGATGCGATAGCTCAGCCGGACCGCCTGGATGAAGATCGCCAGCACGACAAGTGCCCAGACACCGCAAAGAAGATAGACCGTCTCGCCTGTCATTCTCCGTATTTCTCGACCCTCTGCTCGATCGCACCAAAAATCGAATGTCCGATCCTGTCCTTCATCTCGATGCGCACAATGTCGCCAAGGCCCAGGAACGGGGTTGTCGGTTCGCCGGCCTCGATGGTCTCGATCATGCGCAACTCAGCTGTGCAGGAATAGCCGGCGCCGCCCGCCGAGACAGGCTTGCCAGGCCCGCCGTCGAGCTTGTTGGAGACCGTGCCCGAACCGATGATGGTGCCGGCGGCCAGCGGCCGGGTTTTCGCGGCATGCACAATCAGCGCCGGAAAATCGAATGTCATGTCCACGCCGGCGTTGGCGCGGCCGAACGGCTTGCCGTTGAGATCGACCAGCAGCGGCAGGTTGACCTTGCCGCCATCCCAGGCCTCGCCAAGTTCGTCCGGCGTCACCGCGACGGGCGAAAACGCCGAGGACGGCTTTGATTGGAAGAAGCCGAAGCCCTTGGCAAGCTCTGGCGCGGTGAGGGAGCGCAGCGTGACGTCATTGACTAGCATGACCAGCCGGATCGCGGCTCTTGCCGCATCGAGGCTTGCGCCTATCGGCACATCGTCGACGACGACAGCGACTTCCCCTTCCATGTCGACGCCAAGAGCCTCGTCGACCGTGCGGATCGGATCACGCGGCGCGATGAAACTGTCCGAACCACCCTGGTAGATCAGCGGATCGGTCCAAAAGCTTGCCGGCATCTCGGCGCCGCGCGCCTTCCGCACCAGTTCGACATGATTCACATAGGCCGAGCCATCAGCCCACTGGTAGGCGCGCGGCAACGGCGAATGGGCATCATGCTCGTGAAAGCGCGCTGACGGCACCGCATTGTTCTCCAGCGATTCCGCTATTGTCGCCAGATGCGGCGCGATCCGGTTCCAGTCGTCGAGCGCCGCCTGCAGCGTCGGCACCAGAAACGAGGCATCGGTGAACCGCGTCAGGTCGCGCGAGACGACGACCAGCTTTCCGTCGCGCGTCCCGTCCTTCAATGTGGCAAGCTTCATGCGGTTTCCTCTCCTGATGCGGCTTTGGTGCCGCTTTGAATTTTGTTATACGCATGATCTCTTCCGAAAACCGTTCTCACTTTTCGCTAACGCGGTCCTTCGGTTCGGGATCATGCTCCAGTCCCACAACAAGGCCGTCGTGGGCAATCGTCAAGTCTCCGGCCCATGTTTTCCTGACGGCGGCGATCCAATCGGCCTCGCCGATCTCGGGATCATCGGCCGGGATGAGGTGGTTGAGCACCAGTCTTTTGGCTCCTGCGTCACTGGCGATGCGCCCCGCCTCCTCAGCAAAACTATGGCTGGCGAGCAGATGCTCCCTCAGCCGCGCGCCATTGCCGGTTTTCGCGACGAGCCGCTCGATGCCGTCTTCCAGCATGGCTTCATGGACGAGAATGTCGGCGCCTTTGGCGAAATCCGCCAATGGCGGAAAGAACGCCGTATCGGCGGAAAACACCACGCTCTGTCCGGCATGCTCGAAGCGCAGCGCAAAGCAGTCGTTCACCGGCGGATGGTCGACGCGTAGCGCCAAAACCTTCAGGCCGCGCTCCTCCATAACCCAGCCTTCGCCGAACTCGATGATCGAAACCAAATCTGCGATATCAGGCCGGCCTTCGTCGACTATGCGTATCTCGATGTCGAATTCCATCGCCTGGCAAAAGCGCTGCCAGTAATGGCCGGTGCCGGGCGGGCCGAACACGGTGACCGGTGTCGCCAGACCCGCCGTCCAGGCGGTGTGGATCAGCGGACCGAGTTCCAGCACATGGTCGGAATGCAGATGCGTGATGAAGACCAGGTCGAGCGACTTCAGGCTGATGCCGGTCTCGGCCAGCCCGTGCGTCACGCCAAGCCCGCAATCCACGACGATGGTACGTCCGCCGAATTTCAGCAGCGACGAACTCGGCCACGGACCGCCCGGCCGGAGCGCCGGGCCGCCCTTCGAGCCCAGCAGCACCAGCCGATCCCGCATTGGATCAGCGCTCAAGACCAGTCGCCCTCGGGCGTGCCGTTGAAGCGCTTCTTCAGATCGGCCCAGCAGTCGATGTAATTGTCCTGCCGGGTTTCAACCTCGGCGGCGTAGCGGGTCAGCATCTGTGGGAATCGCGTCTCGAACATGAAGGCCATGGTGTTGTCGAGCTTGACCGGTTTCAACTCGGCGCGCGAGGCCTTTTCGAAGCCAGACGCGTCAGGCCCGTGGGCCAGCATCAGATTGTGCAGGCTGATGCCACCGGGAACGAAACCCTCTTCCTTGGCGTCGTACTGGCCGTGGATCAGGCCCATGAACTCGCTCATGATGTTGCGGTGATACCAGGGCGGGCGAAACGTGTTTTCGGCCACCAGCCAGCGCGGCGGGAAGATGACGAAGTCGATGTTGGCGGTGCCCTCTTCGCCGCTCGGCGCGGTCAGCACCGTGAAGATCGACGGATCGGGATGGTCGAACAGGATCGCGCCGACCGGCGAAAACGTTGCAAGATCATATTTGTAGGGCGAGTAGTTGCCGTGCCACGCCACCACATCCAGCGGCGAATGATCGAGGTCGGTGACATGGAACTGGCCGCACCATTTCACGATCAGCCGGCACGGCGTCTCCTTGTCCTCGAACCAGGCGCAGGGCGTCTTGAAATCGCGCGGATTGGCCAAGCAATTGGCGCCGATCGGGCCACGATCCGGCAGCGTCAGCTTGGCGCCGTAGTTCTCGCAGACATAGCCGCGCACTGTTTCATCGACCAGTTCGACCTTGAACACGAGGCCGCGCGGCAGCACGGCGATCTCGCCCGGTCGCAATTCGATGACGCCCATCTCGGTGACGAAGCGCAGCGCCCCCACTTGCGGCACGATAAGCAACTCGCCGTCGGCGTTGAAGAAATGGTCGTCGGCCATCGAGCGGTTGGCGACGTAGACATGGGCGGCCATGCCGGTCTGGCCGAGCACGTCGCCGGCGGTGGTGATTGAGCGCATGCCGGCAATGAAGTCCGTCGGTTCCTTCGGCATCGGCACCGGGCTCCAGCGGTACTGGCCAAGCGCAAGTTCGTGATCGCCGACATTCGGCGCGCTTTTCCACAGCGGATAATTCGCCGCCTTGAAGCGGCCGGTGTGCCTGACGCTCGGCCTGATGCGATAAAGCCAGGAACGCTCGTTGGTGCCACGCGGCGCGGTGAAGGGCGAGCCCGAAAGCTGCTCGGCATAAAGGCCGTAGGCCGGCCGCTGCGGCGAATTCCGCCCTTGCGGCAGCGAACCGGGCAAAGTCTCGGTTTCGAAGTCGTTGCCGAACCCCGGCATGTAGGAAAAGGCCATGGCATCCTCCCTGGATTGACCAAATTGGTTTCGTTTGTAACCATTGAAAATGTAACTATCAATCGTGATGGAGCAGACCATGGAGGCTGACACCCTCGAACTCGAAAGCTTCCTGCCCTACCGGCTCTATCGCCTTGCCGATGCTGTCAGCCGCGAATTTTCCAGGGTTTACAAGGACCGCCACGGCCTGACGCGGCCCGAATGGCGCACGCTGGCCGGTCTCGGCCAGCACGGCACGATGACGGCAACAGCGCTCGGCGAACAGTCGGCCATGCACAAGACCAAGGTTTCGCGCGCCGTCGCCGAGCTCGAACGACGCCGCTGGCTGACGCGAAAACCTGATGAAAAAGACCGCCGTGTCGAGCATCTGACGCTGACCAACGCGGGCCTTGCCGCCTATCGCGAGATGGTGCCGTTGGCAAAAGCGTTCGAGCGGGACCTGCTGGGAAGGCTGAACGCCAGCGAGCGAGCGGCGGTCACGGAAGGGATGGCGGCACTTAAGGGGGCATTGGATAGATCAACGACGCAGCTATGAAACTGCTACGCAGCGATCCTTCCCACCCCTCCAACGTTTCCGGAACGGCACCCGGCCAACACTCACCAATCCATGACAACCTTGCCGGAATTGCCGCTCTTCATCGCCTCGAAGCCGGTCTGGAAGTCGTCCACGCCGATGCGGTGGGTGATCAGCCCACTGACATCGAGCGGACCCTGCACCAGCGCGATCATCTTGTACCAGGTCTCGAACATTTCGCGGCCATAGATGCCCTTGAGATGCAG
>NZ_JBVVPZ010000079.1:0-11836 GCF_055811415.1 Mesorhizobium sp. WSM4846 | reverse complement strand
CCCCCCCCCCCCCCCCCCCCCCCCCCCCCCCCCCCCCCCCCCCCCCCCCCCCCCCCCCCCCCCCCCCCCCCCCCCCATTTTTTTTTAATGATACGGCGACCACCGAGATCTACACCCTAGAGTTCGTCGGCAGCGTCAGATGTGTAAAAGAGACTGGGTTGGGCGGGCGCGGTGTCCTGCGCCATCGCTGGCGACAGCGACAGCGCCGTCAGCCCGAATGCCAGGCCAAGGCTGGCGAGCGACGCGCGGCGGAACAATAAGGACATACAATTAACTCCAATGGGGGATAGCTAGGGCGGGATGGCTTCCAGACCAGCCGGATTGTGGCGGAATTTGGCACGGTCGTCAGGGCCAGCGCGCCGTTGACATCGATTGAGCCCCCTCTTATCTGTCCAACGACTTTGCGTCCAGAACCGTTTTCCGGGCGCTTTTTGCGTTTGTCCGCGTTTCACGTGGATTTGATGGGGCCGGCCGGCACCCGTCGCAACGACTTGGAATGCTATCGAAAGGACCATTGAATGGTCAGTTTTGGCGGTCTCGCCCGTAAGGTTTTCGGCTCCTCCAACGATCGCCGGGTCAAGTCGACCCGACCGCGCGTCGAAGCGATCAACGCCATGGAAAACGAGATGCGGGCGCTCTCCGATGCCGAACTGACGGCCCGCACGGAAAAATTCCGCCAGGACGTCGCCAACGGCGCCAGTCTCGACGATCTCCTGGTGCCGGCCTTCGCCACCGTGCGCGAAGCGGCGCGCCGCGTGCTCGGCATGCGCCCGTTCGACGTGCAGCTGATCGGCGGCATGGTGCTGCACAATGGCGGCATCGCCGAGATGCGCACCGGCGAGGGCAAGACGCTGGTCGCCACGCTGCCCGTCTATCTCAACGCGCTCGCCGGCAAAGGCGTCCATGTCGTCACCGTCAACGACTATCTTGCCACACGCGACTCCGAATGGATGGGCCGCGTCTACAAATTCCTCGGCCTTACCGTCGGCGTCATCGTCCATGGCCTGTCCGACGAGGAACGCCATGCCGCCTACGCCGCCGACGTCACCTACGCTACCAACAATGAGCTCGGCTTCGACTATCTGCGCGACAATATGAAATACGAGCGCGCCCAGATGGTGCAGCGCGGCCACAGCTACGCGATCGTCGACGAGGTCGATTCCATCCTGGTCGACGAGGCGCGCACGCCGCTGATCATTTCCGGTCCGCTCGAGGATCGCTCGGAAATGTACAATACCATCGACGCCTTCATGCTGAAGCTCGAGCCGGCCGACTATGAGATCGACGAGAAGCAGAAGACCTCGATCTTTACCGAGGAGGGCACCGAGAAGCTGGAAAACCTTTTGCGCGACGCCGGCCTGCTCAAGGGCGAGTCGCTCTACGACGTCGAGAACGTCGCCATCGTCCACCACGTCAACAATGCGCTCAAGGCGCACCAGCTGTTCCAGAAGGACAAGGACTACATCGTGCGCAACGGCGAGATCGTCATTATCGACGAATTCACCGGCCGCATGATGCCGGGCCGCCGCTATTCGGAAGGCCTGCACCAGGCGCTCGAGGCCAAGGAGCATGTGGCGATCCAGCCCGAGAACCAGACGCTCGCCTCCGTCACCTTCCAGAACTATTTCCGCCTCTACAAGAAGCTCGCCGGCATGACCGGCACGGCGCTGACCGAGGCCGAGGAATTCGCCAACATCTACAATCTCGACGTCACCGAGATCCCGACCAATCTGCCGGTCATCCGTATTGACGAGGACGACGAGGTCTACCGGACCGTCGAGGAGAAGTACAAGGCGATCGTCAGGGAGATCAAGGAAGCCCGTGAAAAAGGCCAGCCTACCTTGGTCGGAACCACCTCGATCGAGAAATCCGAGCTGCTGGCCGCACGCCTGCGCAAGGAAGGTTTTACCGATTTCGAGGTGCTGAACGCCCGCCACCATGAGCGCGAGGCGGCGATCGTCGCCCAGGCGGGAAAACCCGGCGCCATCACCATTGCCACCAACATGGCCGGCCGCGGCACCGACATCCAGCTCGGCGGCAATGCCGACATGCGCATCGCCGAGGAGCTTGGCGACATGCCGGCCGGCCCCGAGCGCGACGCCAGGGAAAAGGCAATCCGCGACGACGTCGCCCGGCTGAAGGAGAAGGCGCTCGCCGCCGGCGGCCTCTACGTGCTCGCCACCGAGCGCCATGAGTCGCGCCGCATCGACAACCAGTTGCGCGGCCGCTCGGGCCGCCAGGGCGATCCCGGGCGCTCAAAATTCTTCCTGTCGCTGCAGGACGATCTGATGCGCATCTTCGGCTCCGAGCGCATGGACGGCATGCTGCAGAAGCTTGGCCTCAAGGAAGACGAGGCGATCATCCACCCCTGGATCAACAAGGCGCTGGAAAAGGCGCAGAAGAAGGTCGAGGCGCGCAACTTCGACATCCGCAAGAACCTGCTGAAATATGACGACGTCTCGAACGACCAGCGCAAGGTGGTGTTCGAGCAGCGCCTCGAGCTGATGGACGGTGAAGGCCTGTCCGAGACCATCGCCGAGATGCGCGAGGGCGTCATCGAGGAGATCGTCGCCAAGGCTATTCCCGAAAACGCCTATGCCGAGCAGTGGAACGTCGCCGGCCTCAAGGCCGAGGTCGCCGAGTTCCTCAATCTCGCCCTGCCCGTCGAGGACTGGGCCAAGGAGGAGGGCATTGCCGAGGACGATATCCGCGAGCGCATCAGCCAGGCCGCCGAGACCGCTGCCAAGGAGCGTGCAGAGCGCTTCGGCCCCGACGTGATGGCCTATGTCGAGCGCTCCGTGGTGTTGCAGACGCTTGACCATCTTTGGCGCGAGCACATCGTCAACCTCGACCACCTGCGCTCGGTCGTCGGCTTCCGCGGCTACGCGCAGCGCGACCCGCTGCAGGAATACAAGGGCGAGGCGTTCGAGCTGTTCCAGGCAATGCTGGGCAATCTGCGCCAGGCCGTCACCGCGCAATTGATGCGCGTCGAGCTGGTCCGCCAGGCCGCCGAAGCGCCGCCGCCCGAGGCGCCCGACATGTTCGGCAGTCATCTCGACGGCACCACTGGCGAGGACGATTTTGACGGCGGCGAGACCGGTCTTCTGGTTCGCCAGGAGACCCACGCCACCGTCGCCCCCGAAAACCGCGACCCGCAAAACCCCGCCACCTGGGGCAAGGTCGGCCGCAACGAGGCCTGCCCGTGCGGGTCAGGGAAAAAGTACAAGCATTGCCACGGGGCGTTCGCGTAAGCACCCACTTCCCTTCTCCCCGTTCACGGGGAGAAGGTGCCCGAAGGGCGGATGAGGGGCGACGCCAACGCCCACGATTAGCCAATCTCCCCGCCCGTGGGGGGATGGCCGGCTGGCGAGAGGGGGGCGCTGTCCCGTCGACACCGGAAATGGGCCTTCAGCTCTTATTTCTTTCCATCAGCTGGCCTGTCGTTTCGTCGCGTTCTGCCGCGAACGGTGAACATGGCAAATGCCGGCGCCCCTCATCCGCCTGCCGGCACCTTCTCCCCGTGAACGGGGAGAAGGGAACACTCCTACCTCCCACCCAACCGTTTCTTAATGTGTTTTGACTACACCTAGACCCGAAAAGAAGCCGAGAACGGAGTGTGATCAGGGTGCGCTTTTCCGCGGCGACGACAGCCGGGCGGTTCCTGCCGCAGCGCCTTGCGCTGCGCGCAAAGCCGCTGCTTGGCCGCATCGATGCCGTGCTGTTCACCGCCGACGAGCGCGGCGAAGCCAGCCGCATGTCGCTGATCGCCTTTTCCATCCGCATCGTCAGCGCCGTCATCGCCTTCGTCAGTCAGGTGCTGATGGCGCGCTGGATGGGCTCGTTCGAGTATGGCATTTTTGTCCTTGTCTGGGTGACGATGGTGATCGTCGGCAATCTCGCCTGCCTCGGCTTCCACACCTCGATCATCCGCTTCATTCCCGAATATCGCGAGCGCAACATGCTGGCCGAACTGCGCGGCATCGTGCTGACCAGCCGCCTGTTCGTGCTGGTCGCCTCGACGGCGATCGCCGGACTGGGCGCGCTCGGCGTCTGGCTGCTCTCGCCGTTTATCGAGAACTACTATGTCGTGCCGTTCATTCTCGGCCTCATCTGCATGCCGATGATCGCCATGTCCGATCTGCTGCAGGGGCTGGCGCGGGCCAACTCGTGGGCGCTGTTTGCGCTGGCGCCGACTTATCTGGTGCGGCCGGTGCTGATCCTGGCGCTGATGGCGCTGATGCTTCTGGTCGGCTTTGCGCCCGATGCCAGGACGGCGATCTTCGCCTCGATCGTCGCCACCTATGCCACCACGCTCGGCCAGCTCATCGGCATCACTGCGCGCATCGGCAAAAAAATCCCGGCCGGGCCGAGGAAGCTGCATTTCGCGCAATGGTTCCTCGTGTCGCTGCCGATCTTCCTGGTCGAAGGCTTCTTCTTCCTGCTCACCAATGCCGACGTGCTGATGGTCGGCGCCTATATGAATCCCAACGACGTCGCCGTCTATTTCGCCACGGTCAAGACGCTGGCACTGGTGCATTTCGTCTATTTTGCGGTCAAGGCGGGCGTTGCCCAGCGCTACGCGCAATTCACCCATGGCGAGCCCGAAAAGCTCGCCGCCTTCGCCCGCGAAACCGTGTCGTGGACGTTCTGGCCATCGCTGTTGATGGCGCTGCTGGTGCTGGTGCTGGGCGAGCCGATGCTGAGCTTGTTCGGGCCTGAATTCGTTGCCGGCTACCCGCTGTTGTTCCTGCTGGTCTTCGGCGTCGTCGCCCGCGCCGCCGTCGGCCCCTGCGAAAGCCTGCTCACCATGAGCGGCAACCAGAATATCTGCGCCGCCGTCTACGCCATGACGCTGGCCTTCAACATCGGCCTCAATCTGGTGCTGATCCCGCTTTTCGGCCTGTGGGGCGCGGCGATGGCCACCGCCTTCGCGATGATCTTCGAAGCCGGCGCGCTGTCCTTCACGGTCTGGCGCAGGCTCGGCATCGTCATGGTCATTTTCGTAGCCGCCAAAGGAGCCGCGTGATGGCTGCCATCCCGTTGCTCGAGGAAACCAGCGGCGGCCCGGCCGGCGCCCTGGTGTCGGGCCTCGCCGGGCTCGCCCGCGAAGCCGATCCCGCCCATATCGAATTGTTGGCCAACGGCCGGCCCCAGCGCAAACTGGCAATTTACGCCGCCTCCGCCGGCTTCGACCTGGTCGAGGAACTCGACTATCTCTGCGCCCGCACGATCGAGCCCAACGTGTTCTTCAACCCGCGCTTCCTGGCACCCGCCATGCCGCGACTGGAAGACCGCGAGGTGCGGCTGGCGGTCATCCGCGACGGCGACGAATACCGCAACCGGCTGCGCTTGCTGGTGCCGTTCTCGGTGGAGCGGCCGGCGACGCCGCTCGGCGTGCGGGTGATGCGCACATGGTCGAGCCCGTTCGGGCCGATCGGCACGCCGCTGGTCGACCGCGACGATCCCGTCGGCGTCATCGAGGATTTCTTCGCGATGCTGTCGCGGCCGCATCTCAAAGTGCCAAAAGTCTTCGTGCTGCCCGACATCCGGCTCGACGGCCCGGTGGCCAGCCTGCTGGCCACCGTCGCCGAGACGCGTGGCCTGACGCTGGTCACCACCGGCAAGGCCGAACGGCCGATGCTCGAAAGCGAGATCGACGGCGATGAGTATCTGAAGGCCTCGCTGCGCTCGCACCATTATCGCGAGTTCCGCCGCCTAAAACGCCGCCTCGCCGACCTGGGCAGGCTGGAGCATCAGGTGGCGCGCGGACCGGAAAACATCCGCCATGCCATCGAGCGTTTTTTGACGCTCGAGGCCGCCGGCTGGAAAGGCCGCGAGCGCACCGCCATGGCCATCGACCGCTACCGCGCCGCCTTTGCCCGCGAGGCCGTGCACCGGCTGGCCGAACGCGACCTGTGCCGCATCCATTCACTGACGCTCGATGACCGCACCATCGCTTGCCTGGTCGTCTTCGTCGAGGCCGGCGTCGCCTACACCTGGAAGACGGCCTATGACGAGACGCTCGCCGCCTATTCGCCGGGCACGCTGCTGATGATCGAGGTGACCAGGCAGCATCTCGACGATCCCAACATCATGATGACCGATTCCTGCGCCGTGCCCGACCATCCGGTGATGAGCCGGCTATGGACGGAGCGCCGGCCGATCGGCACGCTGGTCCTCGGCCTGACGCCGGACGCCGACCGCCTCGCCCGCCAGGCGGCGTCGCAGATCCACCTCTACCGCGAAACCCGCAACATGGCGCGCCTGCTGCGCAACCGGGTGAAGAGCTTGCTGGGACGGCGGTAGGGCAAAGTGCGGCTCCCCTTCTCCCCTTGTTGTGGGAGAAAGTGGCCTCGCGAAGCGAGGTCGGATGAGGGGTGCTCCAGTGGCACCCACAGCGCTCCGTCCAGCAACCGTCTTGGCGCTGCGCGCCAATCCACCGCCCGGGGCGAGTCACGGGCCTCGCCCGCCCTTCGGGCCCCACAAGGGGAGAAGGCAGAGAGGGGCAGCGACGGCTTATGGTCGCGGCGCATCATCCAGGACCATCGCCTGGTCTACCGCGCCGCCGCGTCGCTTCGCTCCTTGCTCCGGCCTGGGAATGACGAAGGCGCAGGGGGCTTACGCTAATCACCAGCGCTGGAAATTGGCAGCTGCAGGCCGGCGGCAGCGACCGTCCACAGTCCCTTTCAGACTCAGTCGAAGAACTGTGTCGAAGGCCTAGGTCATCAGGGTTAATTCTCCCAACCAGCGGAAAGGATTAGCATCGGCGACAATCTCGGCCGCGCAACCAGCATCATTGCCCCCTCGGTCCTGCACGGCCAGAACAAAAATCTGGGAGGAATGCATGACGAAAACAATTCACTTCAGGCGTCGCAGTATTCTCGCTTTGACCGGCCTCATCGGCGCCTGCCTGACTGCGGCCGCGGGTCAGGCCGCCGAGCCCGGCAAGGTCGAGATCGATGCCCTGAAACAATCGCTTTCGAAGTACGAAGACTACAAGGCCGCCATTCGCGACCTCTACCTGTCGACGGTCGGATGCGTTTATTACAGCGGCGAAAAAGTGGCTGGAGCTATGGATTACCCGAAGGGCGCGATGGGCATTCATTTCGTCAACGTCGCGAGCGTCAGCCCGACACCAGATCCGGCGCGCCCCAATGTCCTTATCTATGAGCCGGTCGACGGCGGCTTGCGCCTGGTGGCCGTGGAATGGCTTGTTCCGCTGACGCCCGACACCAAGGAGCCGCCGAAACTGTTTGGACAGACGTTCCAGGGGCCGATGGAGGGGCATTATCCGCTTATTCCGGTGGAGTTCTACCATTACGATCTTCACGTCTGGCTGTTCAAAGACAACCCACTTGGAATGTTCAGCCCGACGAACCCCGACGTGAAATGCGACAATTACGCGTTTCCGATGCCGGAGCAGCCGACCAAGATGGTGCCGGGGCCGATGTAATGGCGACTTAGTCTACGCAATGGCCCGGCCTCAATTGGGGTATCCCAGGTGCGCCTGGGATAACCTCCCACCGAGCTTTCAAGGTGTCTCGGGTAGAAAATGGTGCCCCTAGCCGGGATCGAACCAGCACTCCTTGCGGAACTCGATTTTGAGTCGAGCGCGTCTACCAATTCCGCCATAGGGGCTCAGGCCGGGCGGCCTGGATGGGCGCGGACTATACGGTTGGAGGCCTGTTCGTCAACTGGCCAATTCGGGGTGGCCAATTCCGGCCATGTGGCTTTCGCTCGGCCGCGGCCTTTCGATTTCGTGAAGCTACGGCCATTGTGCGGCGCGAAAAATCTTTCTAGACAGGCAGCGCATTGAAGCGCGTCGCGTCTGGAGAGATTCATCTGGCGCGCTTTTGGTCTTGGTTTTTATGCATTGTTGTCCCAAAGGCGCTGCGCATTTTGGGCGACGTGCATCAGGAGTGCCGATGCTTCGCGGACTTTACGACTGGACCTTGTCGCTGGCGGCGAAGAAATCCGCCGAATGGTGGCTGGCCTTCATCGCTTTCGTCGAAAGCTCGGTGTTTCTGGTGCCGGCCGATGTGCTCTATCTGCCTATGGCGCTGTCGCGGCCGGATCGCGCCTATCGCTACGCGCTGGTCGCCACGCTGGCCTCCGTTCTGGGTGGCATAGCCGGCTGGTACATCGGCCACTACGCCTATGACTCGGTGGCGCGGCCGATCCTTGAATTCTACGGCAAGTATGACGACTTCGAGACACTGCGCGTCTCGGCGGGCACCGGATTCATCGTCCTGATGCTGATCACCTCCGGCCTCGCCCATCTGCCGCCGATCAAGGTGGTGACGATCCTGTCCGGCGTCATCGGCACGCCTTTGCTGCTGTTCATCGTGCTGGCGATCGTGGCGCGCGGCGCCCGCTTCCTGTTCCTCGCCTGGCTGCTGCGCCGCTATGGCGAACCGATCCGCGAGTTCATCGAAAAACGCCTCGGCATGATCGCCGGCGCTGGCGCCGCTGCCCTGATTTCGCTCTATATCGTCGTCAAATACGCGTTTTAGAGCATGATCCCGAACCGAAGGTCAGCGTAGCAAAAAGTGGGCGCCGGCTTTCGGAAAAGATGCTCAACAACAAGGCGAACGGCAGATCGATGACAGCGACCGTGAATGCCGACCCTGGACGCCAGCGCAGGCGGACGGCGTTGTTCCTCGCCGCCGCCATGACCGCCACCGTCGGCTCAGCGCTGGCCTTCCAGCATCTCGGCGGCTACATCCCCTGCAAGCTCTGCCTGGAGCAACGCACCCCCTATTACATCGGCGTGCCGCTGATGCTGTTGGCGGCGGCTGCGTCGACATTGCGCGCCCCCGCGTGGCTGACACGCGGCCTGCTGGCCGTCGGCGGCCTGCTGATGGTCTACGGCGTCTATCTCGGCGTCTATCACTCCGGTGTCGAATGGGCGTGGTGGCCGGGGCCGACCGACTGTGCAGCGGCTGCCGGTCCGGTCGATACCGGCGGCAAGGGCGTGCTCGATGCGCTCGACAGATTCGTCCCGCCCTCCTGCGACAAGGCGGCCGTGCGCATCCTCGGCTTGTCGCTGGCCGGCTGGAACGCCATCGCCAGCTTCGTCCTGGCCGTTATCGCCTTCCGCGGCGCCTTTGCCCGCGACTGAGCGCTTCACCCTTTTGGGCCGACGCGAGATCATTCAAGAATTCGGCAGGCTGAGTCGTATGAAGTGATTTTCGAGAACCGGAGCGGAGCGTACTTCCCGCATGTCCCGGAAAAGTGGTCCCGGTTTTCCGACAAGGACATGCGGCAACGAAACTACGTGAGCACCGGAAGCGCAGAAAGCTTCGTCAGGCGACCGGCATGGCGGATTTCTGCCGAACTCTATGGCTCCAGTTCGACATCCCAATAGAGATAATCCATCCAGCTTTCATGCAGATGGTTGGGCGGGAACAAGCGGCCATTGTTGTGCAGGTCGTGCACCGTCGGCTGAAAAGGTTTCTGCAGCGGCCACATCTTGGCGTGCGCCGGCATCATGCCGCCCTTCCTCAGATTGCAGGGCGAGCAGGCGGCGACGACATTCTCCCACGTCGTTGCGCCGCCGCGATGGCGGGGAACGACATGGTCGAAGGTCAGATCCTCCGGCGTGCCGCAATACTGGCACTGGAAACGGTCGCGCAGGAAGACGTTGAAGCGGGTGAAGGCCGGATGCCGCGATGGCTTCACATAAGCTTTCAGGCTGACGACGCTCGGCAGCTTCATCGAGAAGGTCGGCGACGATACCGCGTGCTCGTATTCGGCGACGATGTTGACCCGCTCGAGGAACACCGCCTTGATGGCGTCCTGCCACGACCAGAGCGACAGGGGGTAATAGCTGAGCGGACGGTAATCCGCGTTCAGCACCAGTGCTGGAAGCCCATCCGGAGATACGGCAACCGTCACGTCATTGACCTCCTTGGTTCAGCGCATGACCCCGAAATCGGTTCGATTTTCGGAAGGGATCATGCGCAGCTTCAAAAAGTCCTACAGCGTCCTTTGCGCATCCAACTGGATGCGCGGCGCTGTAGCCTGTCGGCGCTGATACTGTAAGCCCGACATGACAGGGATGTGAAGCGGCTTGTCGATCAATCGCAGCGCTAAAAATGCATGATTTTCATGCTTTTTTACGGATTCAGCCAGGCGGCGCGGCGTCCCTGCCCCGGGTTTCACGATAATACGCCCAAAAAAGCCGTGATGCGACACCGCGCCACGGGCTCCATGATTCGGCGAGCTTGATCAGCGTTTTCTCGGGCGGGCGCGGGTCGATGCCGAGCGCGTGGCCGACCGCGCTCTGTAGGGCAACGTCGCGTGCCGGGAAGACGTCGGGGTGGCCGGCGGCGAACAGAAGATAGACTTCCGCCGTCCACGGACCGATGCCTGACACCTTGGTCATCGCCGCGATCGCCTCCGCGGCGTCGAGCAAACAGAGATGATCGAGGTCGAGCCCATCGACCACCGCCTGGGCGACGGCGATCAGCCCGCGCTGTTTCGGCCGCGACAGTCCGGCTTCGCGAAAGATGGCTTCGTCAGCGGCAAGGATGGCTTGCGGCGTCAGCGGATCGACGAGTTTTGTCAGCCGCCCGAACATCGCGTCGGCGCTGGCGCGGGATACCTGCTGCGAGACGATGATCGAGGCAAGGCTTCTGAACCCCGGCTCGGACAGCCGAAGCGGCACCTCGCCGGCCATGCCGCGCACCTTTTCCAGGCGCGGGTCGAGCAGGCAGAGCGCGTCGAGCCCTTGCGAGACGTCGTCGAGCGTGGCGATGCGTTGCATGTCTGCTTGTTCCCGGCGCAAAGTGGCAGATGTAATCAGGCGCAAAGTAGCAACTGGCGAAAGCGCCGCACAACCCGATTGCCGCCGAACGATGACACTCCTGACATTCCGCTTCGCGCCGAGCCCGAATGGCGAACTGCATCTCGGCCATGCCTATTCGGCGCTGCTCAATCAAAAGTTGGCCAGCACAACCGGCGGGCGGCTGTTGCTGCGCATCGAGGACATCGACACGACGCGCTGCACGCCGGAATTCGAGGCCGGCATTTTTCGCGACCTGGAATGGCTCGGGCTTGGCTGGGAACAACCGGTGCGCCGTCAGTCCGAACATTTTTCGGACTATCAGACGGTGCTCGATCGGCTGATCAGCGAGGAACTCGTCTACCCGGCCTTCATGAGCCGTGGCGAAATCCGCGCCTTCATTGCCGATCGCGAAAGGCGCGGCCGCGACTGGCAGCGCGACCCGGACGGGGTGCCGCTCTATCCCGCCGTCGACAAGGCGTTGACTATGAGGGAACGCCAGCGACGGATGGCCGAGAATGCGCCTTTCGCCTGGCGGCTCGACGTCGATGCTGCAATGGCGCGCGTCGGCACGGGTCTGTCATGGCTGGAATTTTCCGATGAAAGCCTTTCCACGACACGCACGATAGAAGCCCGCCCGCAGGACTGGGGCGACGTGATCGTGGCGCGCCGTGAAATCCCGACAAGCTATCATCTCGCCGTCGTCGTCGACGAGGCGCTGCAGGGCATCAGCCACGTCGTGCGCGGCCAGGACCTCTATTCCGCCACCGGCGTGCAGCGCCTGCTCCAGGAGATCCTCGGCCTCCCGCAACCAAGCTACTTCCACCATCGTCTGGTCCTGGGCCCGGACGGACGAAAGCTGTCGAAGAGTTTTGCCGATACCGGCCTTGCCGCCTTGCGCGAGGCCGGCGCATCACCGGAAGACGTCCGGCGGTTGGTTGGGATTTAAATCAATTCCGTTACCTCAGAGCGTCACGACGGTGCAGAACCTTTGATGGCGGAGCGAGGCGCCCCCCTCTGTCCTGCCGGACATCTCCCCCACTTGGGGGG
>NZ_JBVVPZ010000078.1:0-12616 GCF_055811415.1 Mesorhizobium sp. WSM4846 | reverse complement strand
AGAGAAGCTGCGCTTCGCCATCCGTGAAGGCGGCCGCACCGTCGGTGCCGGCATCGTCGTCACCATCAAAGAGTAATCGACGCCGGCATTTGTCGGATCGACAGGGAAGGGCGGTCTTCGGGCCGCCCTTTCTACTTTTGCTGGGTCCGCGCAGAAAAATCTTGCGCGGTCCTTTCAAAGCTGTTGCAAGCACCACCGCCGCAACTATTATAGGTTGCATCGAGGGGGCTTTTGCCAAGCGTGGTTTGGGGACGCCGTTTAAGCAGTATGGCGGGGTGGTGGCGCGGGCTGGTTCGCCTGGTGCTGGTGGTCGTAATGGCGATGGCTGCCTTTGCGGCGAAGGCCGAGGATGTCTCCGATCCGAAGACATGGGATCCGAAGTCATGGTACCTTCCGGGCAGTTCGTCAGATGGTTTTTCGGAGATGCAACTCGTCGTCGTGCGCAGCAATGCGACCGGTTGCGAGCCTAATTGTCCGGAATGGATTTCGGCAGAAGGCGCCATCGAGGCGGGCACGCCAGCGCAGCTCAAGCGCATATTGAAGAAGCTCGGCCGTCGCAAACTGCCGATTATCGTTAATTCCCCGGGCGGCAATGTCGATGCTGCGCTCCGGCTTGGTCGAATAATTCGCAAAAACAAGCTCGATATCGCCGTCGGTACGACCAAGTTTTCCGATTGTTGGCCCGGGATGAAGGATTGCCGGGCCAATGACGGCAAGGGCGCCGCATATTTCGGCATTGCGTCCGACGGCGGCGCTATGTGCAACTCCGCATGTCCGCTGATGTTAGCCGGAGGCGTCGGACGCGTGGTCGGCGGTTGGGCCCATCTGGGCGTCCATCAGATCACTACGACCCATTTCCGCACCCAACGGCAATATCGAACCACCTATCGGGTTGTGCGCGGCAAAAAATATAAGATCACCACCGAAACCGTCACTCAAGACAATGTCGGATACAAGACCTATGAGATGAGCAAGGCGCTTGAGAGGAGGCTTTCGGCCTATCTCAGGGAGATGGGCGTCGGGCGGGGCGTGCTTGACAGAATGAAGGCCACGCCCGCCAGCGACATCCGGCAGATCTCCCTCGCCGACATGCTGACGATGAAGCTGGTCACCAGCAGGGACTCCCTCGACATTCTTACGCTCGCGGGCATATGCCGGCGGAGCCCGGCGCCGGCGAACTGCAGGCAGGTCCCTGCGAATGCCAAGCCGGCCAAGCCAGCAGCGATCGAGGCGAAGGCCGGACCTTCTCAACCGGCTCAAGTCCAAATTTCTCAGCCGGCCACGCAGGCGACCAATGCCGGCGACGAAGGGTCTTACGGCAATCCCCCGCAAACCCTCATAGCATGCATCGGAGGGGGATCGCGGGTAGCTGGGGCGAGTTCCACCTGTGATCCTGAGGTGGAACCAATGCCGGCTTGGCGTTGGGGCGTGGCGAGTGGCCCGTACACATCATCGGATATGACGCCATGATCAGCCGGGGTATGCGACTGGTTGCGCCAGCCGGAGATCGAGACAGAAAGGGCGGCCCTCGGGCCGCCCAACTCGAACCCGACGCGATGCTGAAGCTTGGCCTGACGACGGGTCCTCAATCCGTGCACGAACTGACCGGCGCCACCATTTGCAAGTCGCTGCCGAAGCCCGACAATTGCAGGGTCACCCCGTCAACCAACGCCGAAGCCGCGGCGCCCCCGAGGCTGTAGCTTCGCGTCGGCCAATAATCGACCGCCGGCATTGCCGGCCGATATCCGATGCAAAAGGGCTGTCCTGGGGCTGCCCTTTTTGCTTATTTGCGTACACCCGGCTTGCCTTTTTACGTATGCCGGTGCCTGCGGCGTCGTCGCAAAACCCTGTTGCAAGCCGGCAAAGCTGAACTAGTATAGATCGCATTGCGGGGGCTTGCCCGAATGGTTTCATGGCACCGTCTGAATGGTCAGGCATGGTGGATGCTTGGGCTGATCTGCCTGGCGTCGTTCCTGGTCATGGAACACGCTGCCTTCGCGGCGAACACCAAAGAATCCACGCCGGATTTTGGTCCGACGATGCGGTTTGTCGTCGTCCGCAGCAGCGCGCCTGGTTGCGAACCGACCTGCCCGGAATGGATATCGGCTGAAGGCTCGATAGTGGCCGCCACGCCGGCCCTGTTCAAACGCACGCTCAAGGCACTCGGTGGCCGAAAACTGCCCGTTGTCGTGGATTCTCCCGGCGGCAACGTCGAAGCGGCGCTGGCGCTTGGCCGGCTGCTGCGCAAGAACAAGCTCGATATCGCGGTCGGCAAAACCGGGTTCACCGGTTGCCAGCCCGACGCCAAGGACTGCAAGGAAAACGACGGCAAGGGCGCTCGCTATTTCGGCAATGCCTATGCCGACGGCGCCATCTGCAATTCCGCCTGCCCGCTGATGTTTGCCGGCGGCATCAGGCGCGTCGTCGGCCAATGGGCCTTTCTCGGCGTGCATCAGATCACCACGACCTACATCAAGACGAAGTTGCAGTACCGGACCACTTATCGCGTGGTCGGAGGCAAGAAAAAGATCCTCAGCAAGAAGATCGTCGGCCGCAAGAACGCCGGCAGCTACAAGACCTACGAGATGAGCAAGTCGGTGGAGAAAAGACTGGCTGCCTATCTGAACGAAATGGGCGTCGGCCAAGCCGTGCTCGAGACGATGAAGAACACTCCGGCCAGCACCATCCAGCAGCTGGCCCCCTACGAAATGCTGCAGGCGAAGCTCGTGACAAGCCTGGATGCCGTCGACCTGCTGACCGCGCCATCCCTGTGCAACACCGATCCGGTGGCCGCGAACTGCAGGGAAATACCGGCGCCGGCCGGCGACGTGGTGGCGTACGCCAAGCCCGCTCCGGCCGCGCCGGGCGAACCTGAAGCCGTGCAGCCGGCCGATGTTGGCGATATGCGCTTCGTCCTGGTTCGCGGCAGAAGTTTTCTCTGCGATCCGAATTGTCCCGAATGGATCTCGGCTGAAGGCATGATCAGCGCTCAAACGCCGGAACGGCTACGCCAACTGCTGGATACGATCGGTGATCGGCGACTGCCCGTGGTGATCAACTCGCCGGGAGGCGACGTGCTCGGCGCTCTGGCCGCCGGAAGATTGATCCGAGAACGCAAGCTCGACGTGACGGTTGCGCGGACGGACTTCATTGGATGCGAGCCGGACAAGGCGGATTGCCCCGCCAGGGATGGCGTCCATGTCGGACTGACGATCGATGCGAGCGGTGAGTGTGGCGCGGCCTGCCCGATCATGCTTGCCGGCGGTGTCAGACGCCTTGTCGGTCCTCGCGCGCAGTTGACCGTGCACCCGATCGGGTTGGAGCAGCGGGTCAAAACCTATCTCAGGGATATGGCGGTCGGATCCGGTCTGCTGGTGGCGATGCGGTCGGTGCCGGCCTCGCGCCATCGGCAGCTCGAACCCGAGACGATGCTAAAAGTCGGGCTGACGACCGGGCTTGGTTCGGCCGATGAATTTACCGGCCCGACCATCTGCAAGTCGCAGCCAATGCCGGAGAATTGCCGCGTCGTGTCGACGTCCGAGGTTCAGGCCGAGGCGGCCGTCAAGCTGTAAGGCGCAGTCACGCCCCAGCTGAGCGCGATAGGGCGAGGCGGGGTGGTCCTTCCTGAATGCGCCACAATCCGCCGCGACGTTCGACCGATTCGGCAATGAACAAGGTTTGACGATGCTGATCGCTCATCTTCCGGCTGGCTACATACTCGGTACTTTCGCACGAAACCGTTGGCCCGGCAGATCGGGGATCATGGCGGCGGCAATGCTCGGCAGCGTCGTCCCGGACCTCGACATGGTCTATTTCCATTTTGTCGATGGCGGACGAACCCATCACCACGCCTACGTCACGCACTGGCCGCTCTTCTGGGCAGCGGCTGGCCTTGTGACAGTGTCGGTCGCGAAATGGCGGGATCCGCGATATCTGGCCCCGGTCGGCGCCTTCTTTGCCGCCGCAATGATACACATGATCCTGGACTCAGTGGCGTCGCCTATCATGTGGCTAATGCCGTTCGACCGGCGCGCGCTCGAACTCGTCACGGTCCCGGCGATGTATCGCAACTGGGTCATGAGCTTCATGTTGCATTGGACTTTTGCCCTCGAACTTCTGATATGCGCCTGGGCGCTGGCCCTCGGATTTCGACGATTGCAGCCCGGCGCGGCCACGCCTGAAAACTCGACTTGAGTTCTTGTCCGCTTTATGAAATAGCAGCGCGCGATACGGGCATAGCTCAGTTGGTAGAGCGGCGGTCTCCAAAACCGCAGGTCGTAGGTTCGAGCCCTGCTGCCCGTGCCATTTTTCGAATGGCCAATTCATGAAAAAATTTCTGGTCTTCCGCGCGTCGACCTTTTGAAAATCGCGCGGTGGCTTGCCATATAGGCTGTCTTGAGGCATAAGAGCGCCATAGCCGGAACGGGACGACTGGATGGTTCCGAGGCGGCGTTTGGCATAAAGCGGACACTTGCCACTTGCGTGGATCAAGAATCGGTTTTATGTAGACGAAACAGACACGCGACGCGTGGAGCTGGGAAGCCGGCTTTACGCGTCCGATTTGCATGGGCGAAATGATTGCGCTGATTCGGCGCGGACACAGGCTCAGGCGGCACATCCCGGCCAGCGGGATCATCCAGGAGATCCGGTCAACGGGTCTTGCAGACAGAGCGGCACATGGCTTCGAAAACCACAAATCCATTCGTCTTTCTCCAGCAGGTTCGCGCGGAGACCGCCAAGGTGACTTGGCCGTCGCGTCGCGAAACGATGATCTCGACGGTGATGGTTCTGGCGTTCGCTGTGATCGCGATGATCTTTTTCTTTACTGCCGATCAGCTCATGGGCCTCGCGGTCGAGCAGATTCTGGGCATTGGACGCTGAGTCCGGCGATTACGGAGAAGCCTTGAAATGACTGCGCGGTGGTACATCGTCCACGCCTATTCGAACTTTGAAAAAAAGGTCGCTGAGGACATCGAGAACAAGGCCAAGCAGAAAGGCCTGTCCGCTGACATCGAGCAGATCGTGGTGCCTACCGAGAAGGTCGTCGAGATACGCCGCGGCCGCAAGGTCGATGCCGAGCGCAAGTTCTTCCCGGGCTACGTGCTGCTGAAGGCCAACCTGACCGACGCAGTGTTCTCGCTCGTGAAGAACACGCCGAAGGTCACCGGCTTCCTGGGTGATTCGAAGCCGGTGCCGATCACCGAGGCCGAGGCCCAGCGCATCCTGAACCAGGTGCAGGAAGGCGTCGAGCGGCCGAAGCCGTCGGTCACTTTCGAGATCGGCGAGGCGATCCGCGTCTCGGACGGTCCGTTCGCCTCGTTCAACGGTTTCGTCCAGGAAGTGGACGAGGAGCGGGCGCGGCTCAAGGTGGAAGTTTCGATCTTCGGGCGCGCCGTGCCGGTCGATCTCGAATTCGGACAGGTCGAAAAGGGCTGATCCGAAATCCTTGTCGCCAATTCGGCGGTGAGGGAGGCGGCGTGGAAATCGCAGCCAAAATGGGTGGGAGGCGAATGCGGCTTTAGCCCGCTGCAGGAACCGCACCACCAGACTGCAACCGCCGGTGTTGCCCAGATTTGGGGCCGGCATGAGATGAAGGCAGGAAGAGATGGCTAAGAAAATTGCAGGCCAGCTCAAGCTCCAGGTTTCCGCGGGCTCGGCGACACCGTCGCCCCCGATCGGACCGGCGCTTGGTCAGCGCGGCATCAACATCATGGAGTTCTGCAAGGCGTTCAACGCGCAGACCCAGGAAATGGAAAAGGGATCGCCGGTTCCGGTCGTGATCACCTACTACCAGGACAAGTCGTTCACCTTCGTCATGAAGACGCCGCCGGTGAGCTACTTCCTGAAGAGGGCCGCAAACCTGAAGTCGGGCTCGAAGGAGCCGGGCAAGGTCAAGGCCGGCACGATCGGCCGCGACAAGGTGCGCGCCATCGCCGAGCAGAAGATGAAGGATCTGAACGCGACCGATATCGAGGGGGCCATGCGCATGGTCGAGGGCTCCGCCCGCTCGATGGGTCTGGAAGTGGTGGGCTGAGATCATGGCAAAGATTGCAAAGCGTGTATCGAAGACCCGCGAAGGCATCGATCCCAACAAGGCCTATGCCTTGGGTGATGCGCTGAAGCTGCTCAAGGACCGGTCCTCGGTGAAGTTCGACGAGACCGTTGAAATCGCGATGAACCTGGGTGTCGACCCGCGCCATGCCGACCAGATGGTCCGTGGCGTGGTCAACCTGCCGAACGGCACCGGCCGTACCGTCCGCGTCGCGGTTTTCGCGCGTGGCGACAAGGCCGAGGAAGCCAAGGCGGCCGGTGCCGATATCGTTGGCGCCGAGGATCTGGTCGACATCGTCCAGAAGGGCACGATCGACTTCGATCGCTGCATCGCCACGCCGGACATGATGCCGCTGGTCGGCCGTCTGGGCAAGGTGCTCGGCCCGCGTGGCATGATGCCGAACCCGAAGGTCGGCACTGTCACCACCGACGTTACCGCCGCCGTCAAGGCGTCGAAAGGTGGCGCGGTCGAGTTCCGCGTCGAGAAGGCCGGCATCGTTCATGGCGGCGTCGGCAAGATCTCGTTCGACGTCAAGGCGCTGGAAGAGAACGTCCGCGCCTTCGCTGACGCCGTGACCAAGGCGAAGCCGGCTGGCGCCAAGGGCAACTACGTCAAGAAGGTGTCGGTCACCTCGACGATGGGCCCTGGTCTCAAGCTCGACGTCTCGACGCTGGCAGCGTCCTGATACGAACCATTCGGATCTGCCGCTAAAGGGCTGATCCGCAAACAGAATTCCGGGCCTCCGATTTATCTTGGCGGCCCGGTACCGGAAGTCGGAAGGCTTCCGGACATCCTGTCCGAGATTGCGGGCGGCCCCAGGCCTTGGTTCAAGGGGGGCCTTAATTCATGTGGGCCTGCATGAGACGGGTGAAGACCGGACAACGGAGCGACTGCTCCAATGAAAGGTTCGAACCGTGTTTGCCTTTTGTCTGCGCACCATTCGGCTTGCCGGCTGGTGTGGCGAAAGGGGGCAGGATCCTCGAGCGTCGTTCGGGAGATCCGTTACTGGATGGCCCGGCCGGCAAAAGGCAACCCGACACCTGTCCTCGTAATGGGAATGTTCCCGTTAACAGGATTGGGGTCAACTGGAGATAGGCAGTGGACAGAGCGGAAAAACGCGAACTCGTCACGGGCCTGAATGAAGCGTTTTCGGGCGCTGGTTCAGTCGTCGTGGCCCACTACGCCGGTATTACCGTCGCGCAAATGAACGACCTTCGGTCGAAAATGCGTGTCGCCGGTGGCACCGTCAAAGTCGCGAAGAACCGTCTCGCCAAAATCGCTCTTCAGGGCACGGACTCCGCATCGATCATCGACCTGTTCAAGGGACAGACGCTGATCGCCTATTCGGAGGATCCGATTGCGGCGCCGAAGGTCGCGTCCGATTTCGCCAAGGGAAATGACAAGCTCGTCATTCTCGGCGGCGCAATGGGCACCACCTCGCTCAACGCCGACGGTGTGAAGGCACTCGCCACACTTCCGTCGCTCGATGAGCTGCGCGCCAGGCTGGTTGGCATGATCGCCACGCCGGCAACCCGGATCGCCCAGATCGTCAATGCGCCTGCGGCTTCGGTCGCGCGTGTCATCGGCGCTTACGCCCGGAAGGACGAGGCGGCATGAGGCCGTTCCTCGCTATCACAAACACACGTTCGAACCTTATGAAGGAATATTGCAATGGCTGATCTGGCAAAGATCGTAGACGACCTTTCGAAGCTGACCGTCCTCGAGGCGGCCGAGCTGTCGAAGCTTCTGGAAGAAAAGTGGGGCGTTTCCGCTGCTGCTCCGGTGGCGGTTGCTGCCGCCGGCGGTGCTGCGGCTGCTGCTGCTCCGGTCGAGGAAAAGACGGAATTCGACGTCGTCCTCACCGAGGCGGGCGCTCAGAAGATCAACGTCATCAAGGAAGTTCGCGCCATCACCGGTCTTGGCCTCAAGGAAGCCAAGGACCTGGTCGAGGCGGCTCCGAAGCCGGTCAAGGAAGCTGTTTCCAAGGCCGACGCGGACAAGTTCAAGGCCCAGCTGGAAGCAGCCGGCGCCAAGGTCGAACTGAAGTAAGCGTTTGATATCGGCGGGCGGCTTCGCGCCGTCCGCCGCTCCCTTGGCGCGAAGGGAGGCTGCGTAACGCGAAGAGTACGAAAACCTCTTTCCTGAGGACCGTAAACCGGCCTTCAGGAAACGGGTTTTCTCCCGTTTTGGCCGGTCACCGACAGGTGGCGGGTGAACCAATAAAAGGCCGCCGCCGAAGGCGGCCGAGAATGCAAGGCGAGCCGCGGCGAGGCTCGCCCCGAGAATCGAGCTAAGGAGCGACGATGGCCCAGACACAAACTTTCAATGGCCGCAGACGCGTACGCAAATTCTTCGGAAAGATTCCGGAAGTTGCGGAGATGCCGAACCTGATCGAGGTTCAGAAGGCATCCTATGACCAATTCCTGATGGTGGAGGAGCCCAAGGGCGGGCGTCCTGACGAGGGACTGCAGGCGGTTTTCAAATCGGTGTTCCCGATCTCCGACTTTTCCGGCTCCTCGATGCTGGAATTCGTCAAGTACGAGTTCGAAGCGCCGAAATTCGACGTTGACGAATGCCGTCAGCGCGACCTGACCTATGCCGCGCCACTCAAGGTGACGCTGCGCCTCATCGTGTTCGATATCGACGAGGATACCGGCGCCAAGTCGATCAAGGACATCAAGGAGCAGGACGTCTACATGGGCGACATGCCGCTCATGACCTTGAACGGCACCTTCATCGTCAATGGCACCGAGCGCGTCATCGTCTCGCAGATGCACCGTTCGCCGGGCGTCTTCTTCGACCATGACAAGGGCAAGTCGCACTCGTCGGGCAAGCTGCTGTTTGCCGCGCGCGTCATCCCCTATCGCGGATCGTGGCTCGACATCGAGTTCGACTCGAAGGACGTCGTGCACGCCCGCATCGACCGCCGCCGCAAGATCCCGGTGACGTCGCTGCTTATGGCGCTCGGCATGGACGCCGAGGAGATCCTGTCGACCTTCTACAACAAGATCACCTACAAGCGCGCCGGCGACCACTGGCGCATCCCGTTCAACGTCGAGCGTTTCCGCGGCCTCAAGGCTGTCGGCGACCTGGTCGATGCGGACACCAACGAGGTCGTCGTCGAGGCCGGCAAGAAGATCACCGCACGCCAGGCCCGTCAGCTCGGCGAAAAAGGTCTCAAGGCGATCAAGGCGACCGACGAGGATCTGCTCGGCAACTACCTTGCCGAGGACATCGTCAACTATGCGACCGGCGAGATTTTCCTCGAGGCCGGCGACGAGATCGACGAAAAGACGCTAAAAGTGCTTCTCGCCGCCGGCGACGACGAGATCAAGGTTCTCGACATCGACCACGTCAATGTCGGCGCCTATATCCGCAACACGCTCAACGTCGACAAGAACGAGAGCCGCCAGGACGCGCTGTTCGACATCTACCGGGTCATGCGCCCCGGCGAGCCGCCGACGCTGGAAACCGCCGAAGCCATGTTCAACTCGCTGTTCTTCGACAGCGAGCGCTATGACCTGTCGGCCGTCGGCCGCGTCAAGATGAACATGCGCCTCGAGCTCAAGGCCGAGGACACCGTGCGCGTGCTGCGCAAGGACGACATCCTGGCCGTGGTCAAGACGCTGGTCGAACTGCGCGACGGCAAGGGCGAGATCGACGACATCGACAATCTCGGCAATCGCCGCGTGCGCTCGGTCGGCGAGCTGATGGAGAACCAGTACCGCGTCGGCCTGTTGCGCATGGAGCGCGCGATCAAGGAACGCATGTCCTCGATCGAGATCGATACGGTGATGCCGCAGGACCTGATCAACGCCAAGCCGGCGGCTGCCGCCGTGCGCGAGTTCTTCGGTTCCTCGCAGCTGTCGCAGTTCATGGATCAGACCAACCCGCTGTCGGAGATCACCCACAAGCGCCGTCTCTCGGCGCTTGGACCCGGTGGTCTGACCCGCGAGCGCGCCGGCTTCGAGGTGCGCGACGTGCATCCGACGCATTACGGCCGCATCTGCCCGATCGAGACGCCGGAAGGCCCGAACATCGGTCTGATCAACTCGCTGGCCACATTTGCGCGCGTCAACAAGTATGGCTTCATCGAGAGCCCGTACCGCAAGATCGTCAACGGCAAGCTGACCAATGAGGTCGTCTATCTCTCCGCGATGGAAGAGGCCAAGCACCACGTCGCGCAGGCCAATGCCGAGCTCGACAAGAATGGTGGTTTCGTCGACGAATTCGTCATTTGCCGCAATGCCGGCGAAGTGATGATGGCGCCCCGCGAAAACGTCGATCTGATGGACGTGTCGCCCAAGCAGATGGTGTCGGTGGCCGCGGCGCTGATTCCGTTCCTCGAGAACGACGACGCCAACCGCGCGCTGATGGGCTCGAACATGCAGCGTCAGGCCGTGCCGCTGGTGCGCGCCGAAGCGCCGTTCGTCGGCACCGGCATGGAGCCGATCGTCGCCCGTGACTCCGGCGCCGCCATCGGCGCCCGCCGCGGCGGCATCGTCGACCAGGTCGACGCGACGCGTATCGTCATCCGCGCCACGGAAGATCTCGATCCCGGCAAGTCGGGCGTCGACATCTACCGGCTGATGAAGTTCCAGCGTTCGAACCAGAACACCTGCATCAACCAGCGTCCGCTGGTGCGCATGGGCGACCTGGTCAACAAGGGTGACATCATCGCCGACGGTCCGTCGACCGAGCTCGGCGATCTGGCGCTCGGCCGCAACGTGCTGGTCGCGTTCATGCCGTGGAACGGCTACAACTACGAGGACTCGATCCTCTTGTCCGAGCGCATCGTCGCCGACGACGTCTTCACCTCGATCCACATCGAGGAGTTCGAGGTCATGGCGCGCGATACCAAGCTCGGGCCGGAGGAAATCACCCGCGACATCCCCAACGTCTCGGAAGAAGCGCTGAAGAACCTCGACGAGGCCGGCATCGTCTATATCGGTGCCGAAGTGCAGCCGGGCGACATCCTGGTCGGCAAGATCACGCCGAAGGGCGAAAGCCCGATGACGCCGGAAGAAAAGCTTCTGCGCGCCATTTTTGGCGAAAAGGCATCGGACGTGCGCGACACCTCCATGCGCATGCCGCCCGGAACCTTCGGCACCGTCGTCGAAGTGCGCGTCTTCAACCGCCACGGCGTGGAGAAGGACGAGCGCGCCATGGCGATCGAACGCGAGGAGATCGAACGCCTCGCCAAGGACCGCGACGACGAGCAGGCGATTCTCGACCGCAACGTCTATTCGCGCCTGTCCGACGTTCTCGTCGGCAAGGACGCGATTGCCGGGCCGAAGGGTTTCAAGAAGGGCTCGAAGTTGTCGAAGGATACGCTCGACGAGTATCCGCGTTCACAGTGGTGGCAGTTTGCGGTGGAGAACGAAAAGCTCCAGAGCGAACTGGAAGCCCTGCGCGGCCAGTACGACGATTCCAAGAAGGCGCTCGAACAGCGCTTCATGGACAAGGTCGAGAAGGTGCAGCGCGGCGATGAGATGCCTCCCGGCGTCATGAAGATGGTCAAGGTCTTCGTGGCCGTGAAGCGCAAGATGCAGCCCGGCGACAAGATGGCCGGCCGGCACGGCAACAAGGGTGTCGTGTCGCGGATCGTTCCGGTCGAGGACATGCCGTTCCTCGAGGACGGCACACATGCCGATATCGTGCTCAACCCGCTGGGTGTGCCGAGCCGCATGAATGTCGGCCAGATCCTGGAGACGCATCTGGGCTGGGCCTGCGCCGGAATGGGCAGGAAGATCGGCGAGCTGATCGACGCCTACAAGACAGGCGGCGACATCAAGCCGCTGCGCAAGACGCTCGAGAGCTTCATGCCGGCCAACGACCGCAACGAGCCGGTCCGCGACTATGACGACGAGAGCGTCGTTCGCCTCAGCGAGCAGATGCGCCGCGGCGTCTCTATCGCGACACCGGTGTTCGACGGCGCGCACGAGGCCGACATCAACATCATGCTGGAGCAGGCGGGCCTGCACACCAGCGGTCAGTCGCAGCTCTATGACGGACGCACCGGCGAGCCGTTCGATCGCAAAGTGACGATGGGCTACATATATATGCTCAAGCTTCACCATCTTGTGGACGACAAGATCCACGCGCGCTCGATCGGGCCGTACTCGCTCGTTACCCAGCAGCCACTGGGCGGCAAGGCGCAGTTCGGTGGCCAGCGCTTCGGCGAGATGGAGGTCTGGGCGCTCGAAGCGTACGGCGCCGCCTACACGCTGCAGGAGATGCTGACGGTGAAGTCGGACGACGTCGCCGGCCGCACCAAGGTCTATGAGGCGATCGTCAGAGGCGACGACACCTTCGAGGCCGGCATCCCCGAGAGCTTCAACGTTCTCGTCAAGGAAATGCGGTCTCTGGGCCTCAATGTCGAGCTGGAGAACACCAAGCTCGACGACAACCCGATCCGGCTGCCCGACGCGGCCGAATAAGCAAGACGTGGGGGGGCGGGGGCCCCCCCCCCCCCCCCCCCCCCCACCCCCCAAAATGGTTTGGGGGGTTGGGGCCAGAGAAATATCAAAAAACAAAATTTTTAATTGCGGCAGGCGGGGAAGT
>NZ_JBVVPZ010000077.1:0-14006 GCF_055811415.1 Mesorhizobium sp. WSM4846 | reverse complement strand
CTCAATCTCCTCTTACAACGAAGATTGAATCAGTGCTTCAGGACCGCTGCAACCCGGACTTTTTCAACACTATCGGTGGAAAACGACCTTCACGCGCGAGCCGCATCGAATACGAGCGCGCTTCTGTTCGCTTGGGCGGAGGAGAAAATTCTACGTCTTGACCGACGTGCCGAGTTTTCACACGCCCTCGGTCGTGAGCTGCCGGAGCCGACATCACCCCGCGGCCCAACAATGGCAGCGCTAGATCTTTTCGATGAGGGTGACGACTGGCAGGCTCTCGAAATGATTGTCGCAAGTCAGGAGCGTCGCGTCATGCGCCCGAGCGGTCGCGAAAATGATCGCATCTGCGGTCGACAATTTGTGCTTCCGGCAGGCTTCGGCGGCCGCTAGGGCGATTTCCGTGTCAAGCGGGACCACCGTACAGACCTGCGTAAAGGCGATGGTCTGATCGGCTTTGTCTTCGCCTACTTCGCGAGTGAGCCATTTTGCGAGTTCCAACTGCACAATGGTCGGAACAAGCCAGTCGGCTCGCTCGGGCAGATGCTCTGCCACCTGCTCTCCAGTCGGAGAGCCTATCAGCCATTCGATCCAAGCCGAGGTATCGACGAGCACCATCAGAAACGGTCCGACCGGTCGCGATACTCCGTCGCCGAAGCGCCCTTCGCCAGCCCCTTCAGCGCTTCCCGCTTCGGCACAGGGACGAGTAGCACGCCCGTTCCCTTCGGGATGAAGGCCAAGGTCAAACCCGCTTCCCAATGCTGGGCGGTCCGGATCGCCTTGGGGATCGATATCTGGAACTTCGAGGACAGGGTTGCAGTCTCCGGCATTATCATACCCTCACTTGATCGATGCGCCAAACGTAAGACGCAATTTGGGCCAATGCAAGGAGCTTATGGCAGCCGTCTAGTCTCGGATTTCGAGACAGGGCACCGCCACGCCGGGCGAATAGGCGAGCGCCAGGTCGCGCTGGTTGCCGAGCGGTTTTGTCGCCTGGATTTCAAGCTTTCCAGGGCGTGGGTGCTTGTGGAAATAAAGTGCGGCTTCGTCGAGGTTTGGCATGCAGCGCAGGTTTTTCACGATGCCAAATGACGCAACCGCCATTAGGGGGAAGGATCGTGGAAACCATTCCAAGTCAGATTGTTGCGCTGAAATCCTCACCTGCCTTGTCGCGGCCGGTGCGGATGTCATCGAGCGCGTCGCGCGGCCGGGCGTGTCCAGTCGCGGGCGGTCAACTCACGTCTGGACGAGCCTCAAGCAGTTTCCAGACGCTATCGACAATCGCCGGCCGTGGCCGCCGTTTCGCGATCACCGCAAGTGGCCAGGCGGGCAGCGATACGTCGGCGATCGCTACATAGCGGACGCCCTGAAACACAAGGCGCTGGGTCGATCGTGGCAGCAGCGCCGCGCCAAAGCCGGCGGCTACGAGCGAGAGCATGGTCAGTGCCCGCGTTGCCTCCTGGACGATCCGCACCTCGAGACCAGCCCTGGTGAACGTGTCCCTGATGCGGGCGTGGAGTGCCGGGCCTTGTGCAGCCGGAAACATGATGAGCCCGTGGCGGGCGATGTCCGTCAGCGTCACCCCGTGCGTGTGCCGGTCATCAGGCAGAACCGCGATAAGATCTTCAGCAGGATAGCCATGGACGTCGAGACGTTCGTCAGTGCCGAGCGGTGGATGCACGAAACCGATGTCGATCTCATTCCGCGACAGCGCCGCAATCTGCTCGTTGGTGGACACCTCGATGAGCTTTGGATGGATGTCCGGATATGTCTCGCGAAGCCGGGATAGGAGATGCGGCAGATGTTCGTACAGAGCCGCCGACACGAAGCCGATCCTGATCTCGCCAGCTTCGCCGTCATGCGCTGCGCGGGCGACGTGAAGCGCCGCATCGGCGTGCAGTACCGATGCCCGCGCCTCCTCCACGAAGGCCGCGCCGGCGCGCGTCAAGGTCAGGCGGCGGTTGGCCCGCTCGAACAGTTTGACGCCGAGTTCTTTCTCCAGGCGACCGATCGATTTACTAAGCGGAGGCTGCGCCATGGCCAGCCGCAGTGCGGCACGCCCCATATGCAATTCCTCCGCAACGGCGAGGAAATGTCGCAAGTGCCGAAGTTCCATATCTTGACGATATCAAACGCCGCTCAAATACGTCATCGATAAGATATCGAATAGCTGGCAATCTTTGCGAAACGCGATTGCGATCGGAGATATCATCATGTCCCATTTCACCGCCTTTCCCCTTGTGCTCGCCGCAGCCATCATGGCTGCGGCTCCAGTCCCGGCAGGCGAGCCGGATCTCGTCAGGGCCGACAGGTTCGTCGAACTACCGACGGGCGAGCGCCTCTTCGTCCGGGAGGTGCGCCGTCCTGGCGCAGCGTCCGAACCCAAGTCCGCCGTCCTCCTCATCCATGGCGCACGCGTGCCCGGCGTCGCGTCCTTCGATCTGCCTGTTGCGGGCGGATCGCTTGCCGCCGACCTCGCGGCGGGCGGGCACGTTGTCTATGTCCTGGATCTTCGCGGCTACGGCGCATCGAGCCGTCCTGTGGCCATGGACAGGCCGCCGGACAAGTCCGCTCCCCTGATGCGCACCGAAGACGTCGTGGCGGATATTTCCGCAGCGGTCGACGGCATCGAGAAATGGAGCGACGTTTCGAGGATCAGCCTCGTCGGCTGGGCCACCGGCGGGCATTGGGCCGGCGCCTATGCCAGCCGGTTTCCGCAGACGGTTGATCGGCTCATCCTCTACAACACCCTGTATGGAGGCTCAGACCAGCATCCCACTCTTGGCTCGCCGCTCGAAAATCCGGATCGGCCCGGGACGTTCAATGTCCATGCGTTCGGCGGTTATCGGCTGAATACACGTCCGAGCCTGTTCACCGCCTGGGACGACAGCATCCCGGCCGCGGACAAGGCTCAGTGGCGCGATCCCGCGGTGGCCGCGGCCTATGGTGATGCGGCACTCGCCGCCGACGAGACGGCGTCGACACGCCAGCCGCCGAGTTTCCGGTCACCGAGCGGCGCCATGGCCGACAGCTTCGAACTCGCGTTCGATCGCCGGCAATGGTCGGCGGCGGCGCTCACCATGCCGGTGCTGGTCATCCGTTCCGGACGGGATTTCTGGAGCCGACCGGAGGATGCGAAGGCAATTGTGGACGAAGCACCAAAAGCGGAACGCCTGAACATCCCGGACGCTACCCACTTCGTGCATCTCGACCGCGACGCCGCAGGACGCGGTGTGTTCCTCGACGCCGTGAAGCGGTTTCTCGATCGTCCGGAGGAATGATCATCAAGGGCAGTTCATGTGTCCTGCGGGAGCAGCAGCCGCAACGGTGTCAGGTCGACCGCCTCCAGGCTTTGCGGCTACCGTCCACCCGACAGCTACTCACCCCCCGGTTGCGGGTTACGCCTATCTCCGCCGCGCCACATCTTGACTCTCCCGTCTCCGCCATTTCCCTGCGCGTACAAACGTCGGACTTCACTGGGCCGGCGCCGTTTCCTTGGATGTACCTGCTTTTTTGTCATCGATGAACGCACCCATCGCGGCGAGGTGGTCGGCGAATCCGGCAACGAACCGCCTAACCTTCAACGGAATGAAGCGGTTCGATGGATAGACCGCATGCACATGGTGCGGCGCATAGTGCCAGTCCGGCAGCACATGTTCGAGCAAGCCTTCGGCGATGAGCGGATCGAGTATCACCCTATGCCCGAGGCCGATGCCGACGCCGGACAGCAACGCCTGATGATTGAGCAGCGAATTGTCGGAGCGCATGGCCGGCCGGATTCGCACCTCGGCCTTTTCGCCGCCCGGGCCGGTGAGCGGCACGACATCGCGCTTCCTGATGTGGGCGTAAAGCAGATAATCATGGTCGGCGAGATCTTCCGGGCGTCGCGGCCGGCCCCTGCGGTCGAGATACTCTGGCGTTGCCGCAAGGCAGCGCCCGATCACGCCGAGCTTGCGCACGATCAGCCGGTCGTCATCGATGGTCCCCATACGGATCGCCACGTCGAGCCCCTCTGCGATCACATCGACGAAACTGTCGGTCAGCGCCACGTCGAGCAACAGTTCCGGATAGGCGCGCTTGAACTCGATCAGATAGCTGCCAAGCACGCCGGCGCCGAAGCTGGCCGGCGCGCCGACGGCAAGACGTCCGCACATCTTCGATTCGAGGCAGCCGACGCTGCGGTCCGCCTCCTCGATGCGCTCAATGATGTCGCGGGCGCGCTCCAGATAACGCCGGCCGGCTTCCGTCGGCGAAACATGGCGGGTCGTACGGTCAAAGAGCCGGACGCCTAGACGCGTTTCCAGTGCACGGATCTGCTGGCTGACGGCCGGCTGGCTCAAGCCCAACTCGCGCGCTGCCGCCGAGAAGCTGGCGGT
Organism: Mesorhizobium sp. WSM4846; assembly: GCF_055811415.1. Taxonomy (NCBI): domain Bacteria; kingdom Pseudomonadati; phylum Pseudomonadota; class Alphaproteobacteria; order Hyphomicrobiales; family Phyllobacteriaceae; genus Mesorhizobium; species Mesorhizobium sp. WSM4846. The sequence continues at coordinate 9,633 of NZ_JBVVPZ010000077.1, read as the reverse complement.
ATCACAGGCGCGTACGAAGCTGGTCAGCTCGGTCAAGCGGTCCATGATGGCAACTCTCCGTCGTGATTAATAAACAAGAGTAATAAGACATATTATGAATTGGCAAGTTCAAAAAGCTGAGCCTATGGCATAGACCCGCCTTGCTCCGCCTGGAGCTCTAGATCCCCAAACTGGAGACGATGCAATGCCGCTTTCCCGCCGTCATTTTCTCGCCGGTGCCGGCCTAACCGGCGGCACTCTCCTAGCCAATGTCTCCGTTCCGGCGATGGCCCGCGCGCCGCTGGTCGACGCCGCAACGCTTGGCGCGCTGCGCCGCAACGTGGGATCGGTCCAGGTTACGGCGCTACTAGATGGCTATATCGACCTTGGTTCCGAGCTGGTCATCGGGCTCGCTGAGGCCGATGCGGAGCGGCTGGCTGAGGCCAGCTTCCAGAAGCCCGGACCGCGCCGCGCACCGGTCAATGCCTATCTTATCAATCTGGGCGACCGTCTGGTGCTCGTCGACGCCGGTACGTCGGACAGCATGGGCCCGTCACTCGGCCGACTTCCGGCCGCTATCGAGGCGGCCGGCGTCTCTCCGGACCAGATCGATACATTGCTGATTACCCACATGCATCCCGACCATATCAACGGCGTTCTGACTCCCGCCGGCCAGGCGCTGTTTCCCAATGCCGAGCTCGTCGTCACCGCCGCCGATTACGCCTTCTGGCATGACGACGCGAACATGAACCAGGCGCCGGATGGGGCAAGGCCGTTCTTCATCGGCGCCCGCCAGGCCGCCGCCGCCTATGCGAACCGCGTGCGGCAGGTGGGTGGCGAGGGCGAGGCGGTCGGCGCGATCCGCGCCGTGCCGCTGCCCGGCCACACTCCGGGCCATGCCGGCTTCATCGTGGAATCGGACGGCGAGGCGCTGTTCATCTGGAGCGATGTCGTGCACATGGCGACCTACCAGTTCGCGCGCCCGGACTGGAGCATCGCCTTCGATGTCGATTCCAAGCTGGCTGCCGAAACGCGCAAGCGGACGCTCGACCGGGTCGCTGCTGACCGGATGCTGATCGCCGGCATGCATTTGCCGTTCCCCGGCATCGGCCATGTGGCGCGCGATGGCGACGCCTATCGCTTCGTGCCGGACGAATGGCCCTATGCACTGTAGCGGCGGCCGGCGCGGGAAGGGGCCATCATAGCCCCGCTGCTCAACACCACACCCGCCCCTCGCAGCGCAGCCGATGTCTTTGAGACTTCGGACGATAAATCGGCTCCTTTTGGTCTGGCACGGCACCTGCAACGCCTGCGTTCAGAGCCGTCACTTCCTGACAAGAACGGCCGAGATGGATCGCCTCCTGGCGTTCCCAGCGGGTACCAAGCGTTAGGTACTAAAACGCGCTGACGTAGAGGCCGCCATCGCCCAGTTTGATGTCTGCAACGGGTGCAGCCTGCGGAATGCTGTCATTCGTCTCGTCGATTGGGAACGAGAAAGTGGCGCCAGCAGATGCCTCACCCAGGGTTATAAATATTCGCGGACAAACACGCCCGCGCTGTGAAGAGTGCGGCGACCGGCACTCAATCCTGCATTCCAAACCGGCCAAGCGTGAATCATATACGGCCAAATTTCGAGACGTACTTTGACGTCAGCCGCGCCAGCGGCTTCCGCGAGCCGAGTTGCGTCCGACAACAGCGCCTCGGCCGAACCGACTTGTATCAGCATTGGGGGAAATCCGCTCAGATCGGCGAACAACGGCGAGATCAGGGGATCGCGCCGACCAACGCCATGGGGAACATAGGCGGTGGCCAGTTCCTCCAAATACGCCCGGTGGATGATAGGGTCGATTGCGTCCTTAGTTGATAGTGTCGCGCCGGCCATCGAAAGGTCCGTCCAGGGCGAGACCAGCCAAAGACATCGCGGCAACCGCTCCCCTGCCGCGCACAATATATTGACCAAGCACAGGGTGAGGTTGCCGCCCGCACTGTCTCCGCCAACCACGATGCGGTCCGGCGCGATCCCTTGCCGGCTCAGAAAGCGCCATGCGGTGAGTGCGTCTTCATGTTGCGCAGGGAAAGGATGTTCCGGTGCGCGTCGATAGTCGATCGCGAGGGTGCGCATTCCCATTGCTCGACCTGCCTCGGTCACCATTCGACGATGACTTTGGAGAGAGCCGGAGCAGTAGCCACCACCGTGGAAGAAGAGCAGAACCTTATCCCTGTCACTCTCAGGCGCTAGCGACCACTCTCCCCCAAGGCCGTCGAGAACCGCATCCTCGCATCGGATGTCGTCCGCAATCGGCCACACCGAACCAACCTCGTCGAGCCGCGCCCGGCGTTCGCCCCAGTCCACCGGTCGTGGCTTTGACGTCAACAACCTGCGGACGGCGTTGATCTCCGTCAGATCGAGGTGTTCGTCCACATCGCTCATTTTGCTTACCTAGCCTCTCATCAAGCCTAGAAAACCGGCGGACAGCAACAGCCACACGTCATCCATAAAGTGCCAATGCCAGCGCTTGGAATTTTTCGTTAGAATCGCGACACGGCCGTAAACCCGCTCGTCACCTTTTAGCACTGCCCCGCACATGGTCGAATGTTCCATCTGATATTTGGCCGCTTCGGGTTATGAGCGCTGGTTGCGTTCAAAGTCCGGTTTGGGGAAGGAAAATCGGTTCCGGAAGGTCGCCTTTGGGTCAACTTGCGCCGCAGTGCGAGCAAATCCGGATGCCTGGAACAGGTCGACAACAGCGCCTTTGTTACCGTAACACGGTCAGGATCACACCCATTGCCACCATGCTGACCAAGCGATAGCCGGCATTGATCGCATAATAGCGCAGAGGCCGGTGCTCATAGGTCACCGAATGCAACAGCGTGACAGCGACGAAGCCGAGCCAGAGCAGGAAAGTGCAGAGGACGGTCGAGACGATCGTCAGCGCGCCCCAGGCGTGAAGTACCTGATCGAGGATAAACGCCATGACCGCAAACGAGGCAAGGTCGACCGCAATCGCCCGCCGCAGGCCAGCGGCGAATTTCACGCCGTCGACGCCCGACATCTCGGCCCACGGTCGGATGAAGAGCAGCGGCGAATACCAAAGCCCAGCGACAACCCAGGCTGCGAGTACCGCAGTTCCGATCCCCCAGAGGTTTATCGGCACAAACTCGATCATGCTGCTCCTCCTTCCAGCCTACTGATTCAATGATCTGGCGGTTATATTGGGTATAGCTTACTATATCCAATATGAATGACAATTCAAAGACCCGCAGGCGCTACGACGCACGGTTGCGGTCGGAGCGCGCTTCCGGCACGCGCCAACGCATTCTCGATGTGGCGAAAGAGCTTTTTACTGCGCGCGGAGTGGAAAAGGTCACGATTAATGACATCTCATCAGCCGCCGGTGTTTCGGCACCGACCGTCTATGCCCTGTTCCAGTCGAAGACCGGCATTCTAAGAGCCGTGGTCGACCGTTCCTTCTTCGGCCCGCGCTATGCGGAGATAGCTAAGCAGGCCGAGAACGCGAGAGACCCCGAGGAAATTCTGCGTATTACTGCCTCGATCTCTCGGGTCATCCTTGATGCTGAACGTGAGGAGATCGGCCTTATGCGAGGCGTCTCGGCCCTGTCTCCCGAGCTGAAGGCGATCGAGACGGAGTTGGAGACCGTCCGCTTCAAGCTCCAGGAAGCGCGTGCCAACCTTCTCGTCGCATCCGTCACTGTCGCGCGCCAACTCGGCTTAGCCCGCGTGCGCGACATCCTATGGATGTATACCGGCCGCGACGTATATCGCATGCTCGTGTTGGAGCGGGGTTGGTCTTCGGACGAATATGAAAGCTGGCTCGCCGAGACGCTGATCAAAACGCTGATGGGGCGAGACTAGTCGCACTCTCATCAGAGCGTGGAGGCGGATCAGGGGCGGCCGCAGCAAGCCTCGGGATCCGTCGTGAAAGACGGTCGGAAAGCCGCTCCCAGCCGCTATCAACCCTGGATTCTGCCACTAAAACGCGCTGACGTAGAGGCCGCCATCCACCGGTATGTTCTGCCCGGTCAGGTAGCCGGCGTGAACCGAGCACAGGAAGGCGCAAATCTGGCCGAATTCCTCCGGCGTGCCGAGCCGCTTGGCCGGAATGTTGACTGCTGCCTGGGTCTTGCGTGCGGCAGCAGCAGCCGGATCTTCCGGTATGCCGGCTTCATGCGGGGGACGCAGCCGGTCGGTGTCGAGCTTGCCCGGCAGCATGTTGTTGATCGTCACATTGCGGTCGATCACCGTCCGCGCGACGCCGGCAAGGAACGAGGTCAGGCCGGCGCGCGCGCCCGACGACAGATCGAGCCCGGGAATGGGAACATAGACCGACAGCGAGGTGATGTTGACGATGCGGCCGAAGCCGCGCTCGGCCATGCCGTCGATCACAGCCTGAACCAGTTCGACCGGGGTCACCATGTTCTGGGTGACGCCTTCGAGGATCTTTTCGCGGTCGAGCTCGCGGAAATTGCGAAGCGGCGGTCCGCCATTGTTGTTGACGAGGATATCGGGATCGGGACAGGCGGCAAGCAGCGCCTTCTGCACCTCGGGCTTCGACACATCGCCGACGATCTCGGTCACCTCAACGCCAAATCTTTCGCGCAGTTCGGCGGCGGTCTTGGCCAGTTGGTCGGCGTTGCGCCCGTTGACGACCAGGTCGCAGCCGGCTTCGGCCAGCGCCATGGCGCAACCGCGCCCAAGGCCTTTGCTCGAAGCACAGACGATGGCCTTTTTTCCGCGAATACCGAGATCCATGGCGATTTCTCCTCTGATTTGGGTCGCAACCTACCCTTGGGGCTGGACCAATCGCAACCGTCATACGGTTGTTGCATGAATCGAGGCATAGCCTGTTCGGAAGCAACGGTGAGAATCCAATGCCTGGCGCAGAGCCCCGCACTTTCCGCAGCATGTTCATCTCCGACGTCCATCTCGGATCGAAGGCGGCGAAGGCCGAGTTCCTGATCGATTTCCTGCGCCATCACGACGCCGATATCATCTATCTCGTCGGCGACATCGTCGACGGCTGGCGGCTGAGACGGAACTGGCACTGGCCGCAAAGCCACAATGACGTCGTCCAGAAATTGCTGCGCAAGGCGCGCAAGGGCGCCAGTATCACCTACATCGCCGGCAATCACGACGAATTCGCGCGCCAGTTCCAGGGCGTGCATTTCGGCGGCATCGTCGTCGCAGACCGCGTCGTCCACGAGACCGCCGACGGCAAACGCTTTCTTGTCATCCATGGCGACCAGTTCGACACCGTCGTCCACAATGCGCGCTGGCTGGCCTATCTCGGCGACTACGCCTATGACGCGGCGATGCTGGTCAACCGCGTGGTGACGCGGCTTCGCCAGCTGCTTGGCCTGCCTTACTGGTCGTTTTCGTCCTGGGCCAAGGTCAACGTCAAGAAGGCGGTGAATTTCATCGGCTCTTTCCAGACCATGCTAACCGAGGAAGCGCGCCGCTCGCATGTCGACGGCGTGATCTGCGGCCACATCCACCATGCCGCGATCGAAAATTATGAGGACGTGCAATACATCAACACCGGCGACTGGGTGGAGAGCTGCACCGCGGTGGTCGAGCATTTCGGCGGCCAGATGGAAATCCTGCACTGGGCACATGTCCTGCCGGAGGCTCCGGCCGGCGGCGAAGTGCTGGTGCCGATCGACATCGTCGGCATCAAGGGCAGGGCAGTCCAGGCTGCCTGACGCGATGATGCGTCCATGCATGTCGCGCAAAAGCATGCCCTCGGGCCTGACCCGAGGGTGTGCAGCGGTTTTGCGATAACGACATGCATAAACAAGAACCTAAAGCGCGTCGCATGAGGCCGGTCAAACGCGACGCGCTTTAGCGCAGCGGTTTCATCGCTTTTTTCGCCATGTTATGGGATCGGCGTGCGTTGGCTGGCCGGCCGGTCGAATGCTGCGCCGACGGATTGCCTGCTGATGTCCTCCCTGCCGCCGCTTTCACCCGAACAGCTCGTCAAGCCGCGTCATTTCGAGTTGCGCATGGGCCTGATCTTCTTCACGCTTTTCGTGCCGCTCGGGATACATTTGCCGTACTTTCCGTTGTGGCTGCAGGCAAACGGTTTTGATGCCGAGCAGATAGCGATCATTCTCGCGGCACCGATGTTCCTGCGCGTGGTGACGACGCCATTGCTTACGGCACTGGCCGACAGGGCGAGCGACCGCGCCCATGTCTATGTCGCGCTGACGGCCGCATCGCTGGCGCTGTCCGCCGGTTATTTCCTGACGCCGACCTATGCCATGGTGCTGGCCGTTTCGCTGGCCCTCACTGTCGCCTGGACGCCGCATTCGCCGATCGCCGATTCGCTGGCGCTGTCGGGGGTGCGTCGCTTCGGCTCGAATTATGCCAACATGCGCAAATGGGGATCGATCTCCTATCTGTGCGCAAATCTCGCCGGCGGTTTTATCCTGTCGGCGAGCGGCGCCCAAGCTGTTCCGGTGATCATCTTCGTGGCGTTTGGCGCCGCACTTGTCGTCGCACTGATCGCGCCGCGGCTCGGCCGTCCCCGCCGTGCCTCGCCGCTTTCGGCTGCCGACATCCAGCAATCGGCGCCAAAACTCCTCAATGGCTATTTCCTGTATTTCTCCGTCGGCGTCGGCGTCATCACCGCCAGCCACGCGTTTTTCTACGGCTTCGTCTCGATCTACTGGAAATCGATCGGCATCGGCGATTCTGTGGTCGGGCTGCTTTGGGGTTGGGGTGTCCTGGCCGAGATCGGCATGTTCATGATCTTTACCCGGGTTTTCGGCTCCTTCTCGGTCGTGTCGATCATGGTGATGGCGGGAATAGGCGCGATCGTGCGCTGGATCGCCTTTCCCTTGATCTGGCCGCTCGGCCTTGGTGTAGGCGGGTTTTTCGCAGTCCAGACGCTGCACGCGGTCTCGGTGGCGCTGGTGCTGATCGGCCTGCAGAAAATGATCGGTGAGACGGTCGCGGAGGAACGCACCGGGGCCGCGCAAGGCATCGCCTATTTCTCCAACGGCTTTTTCACCGCTGTGGTGACGCTCCTGTGCGGCCCGCTTTACGACCGCTTCGGCGTCGACGGCTTTTTTGCCATGATCCCGATCGCCCTGGTCGGCCTTGTGCTGATCGGGCTTGCGGCGCGTTCAGCCCCACAGCGCCGGATCGGGCGGTGACACCAGCGAACCTTGGTAGACAAGGCCAGGCGCACGGTCGCGGGCCAGCAGCAGCGGACCGTCGAGATCGACGAACTCGGCATCCTGGGCCAACAGCACCGCCGGCGCCATGGCCAATGACGTGCCGACCATGCAGCCGACCATGACGCCAAAACCCAGTTCGCGGGCGCGATCGCGAAGGACGAGGGCAGCGGTCAAGCCGCCCGACTTGTCGAGCTTGATGTTGACCGCATCGTAAAGGCCGACCAGCGAGGCAAGGTTTTTGGCCTCATGCAGGCTTTCATCGGCGCAGATCGGCACCGGATGGGCGATGTTGCGAAGGATGCCATCACGGCCCGCCGGCAGCGGCTGTTCGATCAGCGCGATGCCGTGTCCGACTGCAAAGGCCAGGTTTGCAACGATGTTGTCGTCGCTCCAGCCCTCATTGGCGTCCAGGATGATGCGGCTCGCCGGTGCCGCCTCCCTGACCGCGCGGATGCGGGCCATGTCGTTGTCGCCGCCGATCTTGACCTTGAGAAGAGGGCGCAGGGCATTGGCGCGGGCCTGGGCTGCCATGGCTTCGGGCTCGCCGAGCGATAGCGTGTAAGCCGTTTCGAGCGCCCTCGGCGGCGCCGTGCAGATGCTGGAAGCCACCGGCTTGCCTGTGATCTTCGCCTCCAGGTCCCACAGCGCGCAGTCGACGGCGTTGCGCGCCGCGCCTGCCGGCATGGCGTCGAGCAGCGCGGCCCGGCTGATGCCGCCCGCAATCTGCTCCCGCATAGCTTCGATCGCATCGCGCACACCCTCGATGGTTTCGCCATAGCGTTTGTAGGGGACGCATTCGCCGCGCCCGCTCTGGCCGTCCTCGCGGATCGTCACTGTGACGACCTCGGCTTCGGTTTTCGAACCGCGCGAGATGGTGAAGGTCCCGGCGATAGGAAAGCGCTCGGACTCGACCGAAATGACACGCGCCATATTTTTCTGCTCCGGCTGTGCGACAACAATCTTGTCGGCAAATCGACAGGTGGGTTCTGTCAGGTTAAACAGATCGGCCCGTCAGGCTAAACAGGACGCCATGTTGACGATCCGCAAACGCGACGCAAGCGGCACGACCGCCAAGGAGGCCGACCACCAGCCGCGCGTTGTGGTCGGCGAGGACGGCGGCGTCCTCGGCTGCGCTTTCTCCGGCACCTGGACGACACGCACCGTGGCGCTCGTCGATGCCGAGATGCGCAAGATCGAGCAACGCAGCGGCTTTCAGACGCTGGCGCTCGACCTCTCGCATATCGAGAAGATGGACACCGCCGGGGCCTGGGTGATCGACCGTCTGGTCAGCGCCTTCGAAAAGCAGGGTGTGAAAATCACGATGCAGGGGCAAAGCGAGGTTGCCTCGATCCTGCTCGGCGCCGTCGGCGACGCCGTTCGACGCGAACCTGATTCCGGCATCGTTGGGCCGCCGAACATCGTCATTCGCGCGCTCGAGGCGGTTGGCCGCCGCGTCTATGAGATGCGTGACGATTTCCTGGCCGCGATGAACATACTAGGCGCCACGATACGCGGCGCGCAGATGAAGCTTGGCCGCGGCCATGCGGTCAATCCGGCGGCGATCTTCAACCAGATGGACCGCATGGGCGTCGGCGCTATCCCGGTGGTTGTGCTGATGTCGGCCATCGTCGGGGCGATCGTCGCCCAGCAAGGCGCCTATCAGCTCAGCTATTTCGGCGCCGATATCTTCGTCGTCGACCTTGTCGGCGTGCTGATCCTGCGCGAGCTCGGCGTGCTGATGACTGCGATCATGATCGCCGGCCGTTCGGGCAGCGCCATCACGGCTGAAATCGGCTCGATGAAAATGCGCGAGGAGGTCGACGCGCTGAAGGTCATCGGGCTCAATCCGATCGGCGTTCTGGTGTTTCCGCGGCTGGTCGCGCTGGTGATCGCACTGCCTTGCCTGACGATCATTGCCAATTTCGCCGCACTCGGCGGCGGCATACTGGCGGCATGGCTCTACTCCGACATCGCACCGGCCGCCTTCATCGACCGGCTGCGCGTTGCCATCGATCTCAGCACCATCTTTGCCGGGCTGATCAAGGCGCCGTTCATGGCCATGATCATCGGCACGATCGCCTCGGTCGAAGGCATGAAGGTCGGCGGCAGCGCCGAATCGCTCGGGCAGCATGTGACTGCTTCGGTGGTGAAGTCGATCTTCGTGGTGATCATCCTCGACGGGCTTTTCGCCATGTTCTACGCAGCGATCGAGTTCTGACATGGCGCTGCTTGGCACAAAGCCGACCACGACTACGCAAAGGGCCGACGAGGACGAAATCGTGCTTTCTGCGCACGACGTCACCGTCTCCTTCGGCGACAAGGTCATTCTCGACAAATTGTCGCTCCATATCCGCCGTGGCGAAATTCTCGGCTTCGTGGGGGGGGGGGGGGGGGGGGGGGGGGGGGGGGGGGGGGGGGGGGCCGGGGGGGGGGGGGGGGGGGGGGGGGGGGGGG
>NZ_JBVVPZ010000076.1:0-15064 GCF_055811415.1 Mesorhizobium sp. WSM4846 | reverse complement strand
CGCGTCGACCTTAATCAAGACGCTTCGGTGCGAGTGGATCCACGGCTTCATCGCCGACTTCTTCAACACTATCGACCAGAAGCCGACATTTGCTGTTCTGCCTCCTATAACCCTGCGAGGGCATGGGCAGAAGCCGAGACGGCGAAGACTGTCGAGATCAGCTTGGATTGCCAATGCCGCATATCGAAGAGCGCGAACTGTGCAGCCAGGCGAATGGCCCAGAAAGCGGCTCCGAAAAACAGAAGTGGCGGCCAAATTAGCCCCCGGTACCAAAGCCAAAGCAATGTTGCGCCGTAAGACACAAAGGTGAACGTCAGCATGACATTCAGAGTTTGAGTGATTGCTGCGTTTAGGTTGCCCGAACCCTTCAGCCGGGCCGGCCATCCGAAAAGCCGCCAAAATCCTAGATGGAAGGCGGCGAAGGCAAGATCGAGCACAGCAGCGAGCATCAGCATGCGAAAACAATACCGCTAGAAACGTCCGCTCTCCACCCCGACACAGGGACACTCTGGCAATCGCCGGTATGGGTACCAAGCGTTGGATTTTGACCACTAGGTCCCAAACATTCCTGACCCCTAACGGAACCATTCCGTGACCTGCGAGTTGCGGCTCGGGCGGGGTTGGGACATGCAGACATGGCAAAGCGTGATGCAGCGGGCCATAAGACCCTTGCCGATGCCGTTCGCGAATTGATCGGCACCGAAGACAATCGTCGTAACGTACATAAGCTGCTTGGGCTGGAGGTCGAACCAGAACTGCCGCCAACCCTAGCTTCATTGCTTGAGGCGATTGGTAAGGCTGGTCGGGACGAAACCCCCTAGCTGCATGGGTCATCTGGCCGATTTTTAAATTGCCGTGCTGGGAACCAACGGGGCCACAATTCCGCGCCGAACCAAGGCGTGAACGTCATGCCGTCCACCTCGATAAGCAAAACGGAATACGATCCGGATCGTAGGACCCTCTCAGTGTGGTTCGTGGCCAGCGGCAAATGCTACCAGTTTGAGGATGTGCCGCCGGAGACCTTCGCCGAGTTCCGAGCCGCATTCGCCAAGGGCCGCTTCTTCAACGAGCGCATCCGCAATCGATTCCCGCACCGCCTGGTCGGGACCGCCAACTATTCTGGATGACCCCAGCCGTATGCGAAAGCCAACTCACCTATTCATCGAGCTTCAACGGCTCATGGTCGGGAAGATAATGATGCAGCACCTCGCCAAGGTTTCGCTTGTCGAACGTTTGGCCACACACGGGGCAGAACTCGAAATGCTCTGCTTCGTCCTTCGCAGGCGGCCCGTGGCGCTTGCCTTGATCCCGGTTGCGGGGTCTCGGCCCACGTTGATTGTCCCGAACTGTGATAGGGACGGCCCGACAGCCGCTGCGGAGTAGGCAACCGACCGTCGGGCCTAACCGGCGGGGTGTGGGCGTGTCCTCCGGCTGGGACGAATAATAAGCCGTTTCATGCATCATTGCTAATTTAGCAAATGATCATGATCCGTTCCCCTAGCCACCAGATAGGACGGGCCTAGACTCGATTCCGTGCGTAAACGAGTGAGTGCCGGCGCTGGCCGACTAGAGTTCATTCCTCCGATGATGCCAACCTTGGTGGCCAAGCCGCGTCAAGGCGATGACTGGATGCATGAAGCCAAATTCGACGGCTACCGCTCCCAAATCATTATCGGCGCCGGCGGTGCGCGCATTTTCACCCGCCGCGGACTCGACTGGACCTCCAAATACCGCGATCTGGTCGAGGCAGCCAAAGGTCTCAACGTACAGAACGCCATCATCGGCGGCGAAGTCGTCGTCTTAAATGACGCTGGCCTTCGGATTTTGCCGCGCTGCGCAAGGCAATCACGAGGCGCCAGCACGACCTCTATTTCGTCGCGTTCGATCTGCTGCATCTTAACGGCCACGACTTGCGCGACGTGGCACTTGAGGATCGGCGGGAAATCCTGGCCGGCCTTATTGGGTCTGATAGTCGAATCCAGTTCAGCGAGACGATGCCAGGCGAGGCTAATGCGATCTATCATCTGATCGACGCTACCGGCCTGGAGGGGATGGTATCGAAGCGTCGAGACAGCAAATATCGCAGCGGTCCGACCACCAATTGGCTGAAAACCAAGTCCTTCACCGAAAGCGAGTTCGAGCCTCTCGGAGTTCAACGCGAGAGGGGCAGCCGGCGTTGCTCTGATGGCTGAGCCAGGCACCAGGAAATATGTCGGCAGTGCGTTTGTGAGCGTCAACCGCGAGATGCGGGAGCGGTTGTGGAAGCCGCGTGCAGGAACATGCCGGGCCACCGCCCAAGGATATGCCAAAGCGGCCGGCAACGCAGTGGGTCAAGCCGGGGCATCAAGGCCCGCGTGAAGCATCTAAGGGGCGAGGAGGATCTTCGGCACGCATCGCTGCAGGATTTCCGGGAAGAGAATTGAAGGCCGCGCCAGATTGAGCGAGGCCGGACTCGCGAAATTCGCAATAAAGCGTACAATCCCAACGTCGTCCGTACCGAATAGAGGCATCGCGGACGCTGGGGAGCTGGCAGTGCTTCCGCCCTAGAGGCAGGAGGGCTGAGATGGCGAAAGCCCAGGCAGGCGCCCAGGTATCGGTTTTTGACTGCGATATCCTGCGCAGCGCCTTCATAAAAACCGTGATCGAAGAGAATATCCCCGAAGACAAATGGCGGTCGGTTGCCGCGCTTTTGATCAGCGACTTTACCGGGAGCGATGACGTCGATCCTGACTTGCTGGAATGGATCGTGCGCAAGTAGCCAGAGCTACCCAGCCGTTAGTCTTTTGTCGCCTGCCGCGCTCGTTGCTATGCCTTTTTCGGTACTAGAAAGCCAAAGGCAAAGTGAGACGCCTCTACCTGGATTTTCGCGAGGTCGCTAGCAGCCGCCCGAATTACATCGGCAGTCACCTCAAAGAATTGGTGTGTTGCATTTTGCCGGTTGACTGAGAGTTTCTGCCAAGCCTTCTTTTCTACGAGGTATGCGCTCCACGGACCGTGAACGACACGATTGCGAAACGTGTTGAGTTCGCGCATCTGCTGGACGAGGCGATCGCGCTCGGCAAGGTCATTCGGTTCGGTGGTGTGTTGGTCGATGATCTGACCATGCAGAGTGATTTTGTTATTCAAGTTGTTCGCTTTCCGCAGCTTCGGTTGGTCGGCGCCAAGCGCGGACAGCCAATGATCGATATGGAATTTCAGAAATCCAAACTGCATTATCAAGCGCCCTATCGGCTCGTAAAAATCGCTGTCGTAGCGCTCGATCATCTCCGATATGGATTTTGGACGTTCCATTATCGTGCTCACACTGACGAAAAACGCAACGAGCCGATGAAGCGGATGCTTCAAGACGCCGCGCCGTTGCCGCACACGATAGCGAGAAGGTTGCAAAGAGTCCGGCCGAAAGAAATGAGGCCCCTGAGCTAATATCAACCCAATGTCAAAGAGTGGGCGTCCCCTATTGCCGACGCCCTCGTTTTCAGGATTATATTCCTCCCCGTTGCGGCGAGCCCTCAACGGAGATCGCCATGCCCAAAAAGACCCTCGCCGACACCCTAGCCGCCCGCGACACCAATTGTGCGCACCCGATGTGCTGCAAATCGAGGAAGCTCGACATCCAGGCGCTGATTGACAGGCTCGGCCGTGACCACGGCTCGATGCATGACGACCTGGTCGGGCTCTTTATCTGCTCAAACTGCAAGGCTGCCGGTCGTGATCGACGGCAGGTGTTCTTCACTACGAAGGCCAGCAGCGGGCGCGCAATCGCGACTGGAAGCCAACTTTCGAACGAGCGGGCTGACCGCCACTTGGGGGGGCGTTGGGGTAGATTGCCTTGCCGGGCGCCGGCCTAGCGGATTGGCGTCCGCCGCCTTGATACTACCGAGCTTGGGGAGATCCGAGTAATCCCGTGATCGCGGAAGCCATTGTGGAGGAACTCAGTCCAAATGGTCGCGTTATGCTACCTAAGGATTTTTTCCGATGGCTGACGATAGGGACAGAACACCCAGCGGGGCCCCTGACGACTCTATCGTTCAGCGCTTGGTTAAAGAGGCGAATATAACCGAAGAGCAGGCTCGCGAGCTTATCGCTCTTCTGGGGCCCGACTGGCCGTCACTTATGCGGGAAGCCCGATTTCTAACTCGAAAACGCTAGGCGCCGTGAGTTACGGCAATGGATCCGTGGCAAATCGACAACGTGTACGTAGAGAGGTCGCGGTTGCAGGTTGATGCCAGGCGGGCCACGATTGCGGAGATGCGATCCGTCATGGAGGAGAGCCGGCGCATTCTCGCTCGATCCCAAAATCTTTTGCGCCGCATCCATCAAAAGGAAAGTTCCGCCGCAGATGCCGACGACGACAACCTACATCGTAAGCGTGTTCGAAAAGCCGCATTGGCGCGCGGTGCTGACCACCAAGGACAAGGCAAAGGCGCTGGCAGAGAGATCGGCGACAAAGTGCGGGTCGAAGAGATCACGCCGAAGGTGAAGAAATGATAAGCGGCCGGATATATATATCATTCAGCCGACGGAACGTTTGTTACCCGCCCGGTGTTATCACAATGATCCCCGCATAGGGATCATAAAGGGCCTTGTCCCCTCTTGGCCCCAGTTTGAGTCCGCTGTCTCCCGGAAGTGTCCAGTTGCGCAACGTTCGCGCTTTTGGAGCCGTCGACAGCGGACCCGACGCACCTCCTAGACGCAAAACAGATCATCTGTCGGATGGCGAAGTCAGCTAAGCCGTGATGCCGACCGCTGGCCTGCCTCTGCGGTCCGATCCTGGCAAGATATTGTCACCTACTAGACGGTCCTCGGACGATAGTTTGGGCGGTATGAAAGGACCGGTAGCGCCGATCTCGCCTAGCCAATCCTCGTAGCCAGTGTTCATTTTGGACGTGAGTTCATCGGGATGATGTATCCCGGACTGGAATAGGCTCATGAGCCGCCGGCCGAAGTGTTCCCACGCCGGATGGCCTTCGGGAATTCCTGCCTCTGTGCAATAGTCCTTGAGAACCTTTGCCAGCGTGGCGAGTTGCTCGGAGTCGAGATGATCGTCAAATGACATCGCTTTATCCCTCGCGTGGGGCGAAAGCGTGATCGACTCTTCCAAGCGCCAGCGCCCGTTCTGTTGGATGGCGACGATGCTTCTGTACGCTTCCGGACGAATTTAGCGAGTCAAATCCGCTCGTCTTCATTTCCGCAACCTCACACCGGCGCCGCCGCCGTTCTCGGGGATGAACTCGACGCCGGCCCATTCGAGCGCTGCCTGAAGGTCAAGCAGAGTGCGGTCATACGGCGCCCGCTTCCCAGCTTCAAAATTTGTCAAGATCGCCGCCCGCCATCCTTCGCGGATGCAATGCGCGGTCAATGCCGATCTACAAGGTGGTTGAGAACTTCATGGAGTTTCTCGAAGCACCGGCAGAGCGTCACTGACGGGCGGCAAACTCTGCCGCTGCTAGCCCGCTGCCTTCAAGGTGGCGGGCTTTTTGTCGCTGAGGAACCATACGCGGCGGCGGCCGTTGAGCCCCCACCCAAAAGGGAGATCACAATGGCCGACGACCCAAACGAAGACGCAAAGCCGACGGAGAGGCAGCGCGAAGCGCAGGAGGCCTTGGAGAAGCAAGTTGCGCAACTGAAACGCGAGATCAACAAGATCAATCGGACGCTCGCGGAGCACGCTGAAGAGGTGGTCGAGGAAGCTACTGGTTGGTATGAGGGCGCGGCCGATAGCGTGTCTCGGACAACGCAAGCACTTCGCAAAAGGGCGTCTACTGCTTCCGGTGTCGCTCAAGAAAATCCTGGCACGGTATCGTCCGCCTTCATGCTGGGCGCGGCTGTAGGCTTGCTGTTGGGCCTTGTTCTTGTGGCCGGCGACCAGCGCCGGGAGCGCTGGTTCTAACACGCCCAAATGAGCCCAGAGACTCCGCCGCCTCACGGTGGCGGTCTATGGGCGGGATCAAATTCCGAATATGGCAGCTAGATAGTCCCCATGCAGGATCAAAGCCGCGCCCGCCGCAATGGATAGGGCAGAAAGCAAACGCAAGCGATGCTGCCCCAATTCGTGATGTCCAACGCCCTTTGGAAGTGTGGAGGATCGATCCACTTCTCAGCGTCCCAAAGCATATCGTATCGTGCCGAGGACGCGTAATTGAACGAGTGCATCGACCAGTTGATCTAAGCGAAGAAACCCGATGCCAGCGCCATCAGAAGGCCAGCCACGAAGCACCAGACCGGGGCTTTGAATGCTTCCAGCGTCGCAGGTTGGCTGGCTGGATTGTTCAGCAACGAAAACATGCCGAACAGCGCACCAGAATGGACTAGCACCAGCGACGCGGTCAACCAACGACCCCACTCGGCGGCAACCTGGAAAGTCGCGCGCTGAGACGTTTTGAGATCGTGGTAAACTAATGCAGCCGCGCTATCCCTGTCCATCATCGGCGTTTTAGAGTGCTCAGTTTCTGTCATGTATGAAATCTCGCGTTGATTCCCCGGCGGGATTGTCGCACGGACCTGCCGACAGTCGCAGGAAAAGAATTGGCGACCGGCGAAGGCGCGCTCTCTATAGGAACATGGCGGGAACAAATTGGCTGATCCGTGTTGCAATCGTGTTGCACGGACAGAAAGGGACGGGGCGGGACATGCCCGGAATGCAAGGGTTTGCGCGCTACAGGGCAGGAAAACCCATGCAACACGTTTCGGTCGCGATTGTTCTGCATAAGGGCTGATTTAATTGCGGAAACTGTTGGCTGGGGAACCTGGATTCGAACCAGGACTAACGGAGTCAGAGTCCGTGGGTCTACCGTTAACCTATTCCCCAGCAGGCGCGGCTGTTGAAAACCACGCGGCAGGGCGACGATGGCGCCGCGCGTGCCTTGTAGCCGCCGCCGGAAAATAGTCAAGCCTGCCGAAGGCTTTTCAATCGGCGCGATTGCCTCAGGTTTTGACTTGCTCACTCTTGCCCATTCCGGGGCGAGGGCTCTCCCTTCTCCCACAAGCGGAGAGGGGCGGCGCCCCTCAATTCTCCCTTCGCCCGAGCTGCGAGTGCTCGAAATACAGCACGACGCCGAGCGCCATCACCAGCGGGATGATCAGGTAGAACAGCCGGAACACCAGCAGTGCTGCCAGCACGCCGACCGGGTCCATATGCGACAGGCCGGTCAGGAAGACGACCTCGAACACGCCGAGCCCGCCCGGCGCATGCGAGATCTGGGCGACCGAGAACGACATCAGGAAGACGCCGAGCACGACGAAGTATCCGGGATTGCCAGCTTCAGGCAGGGCGAAGAAGATGATCGCCGCCGCCGCCAGCAGCTCGATCGGGCCGACCAGCAATTGCCGCGCGACGATCGGCAGCGCCGGATAATGGACCTGGAACCTTCCGATCTTCAGCGGCCTGAGATGCAGCCAGCTGCCGAAGACATAGGCCGCCACCACGAGCAGCATCGCGAGCCCCGCCGCCTGCGAAAGCCGATGATGCGGCGTGCCGGAAAAACGGTCGACGATCTCCGGTGCGAGCACCAGCACGATGCCTGAAACCAACACCGTCGACAGCACGAAGGTGATCCAGCAGATCGCCACCAGAATGCCGACGTCCTGTCCGGTCAGCCCCCTGGTTCCGTAAGCGCGGTAGCGGATCACCGCGCCTGAAAAAACCGAGCCGCCGATATTGTGCGACAGCGCGTAGGTGGTGAAGGAGCACAGGGTGACGAACAGCCACGACACCTTCTTGCCGATATGCAGGAGCGCGATGTGATCGTAGCCGGCCAGCGACGCATAGGCGATGACTGAGCTCAAAGCGGCGAGCACCCAGCCGCGGGCAGGGATGGCGACGATGCCGTCCCAGACGTCGTCGAGCGAGATGCCACGCAGTTCGTGCAGCAGCAGCCATAGCGAGAAGACGACCGCCGCAACGCCGACGACCGGCCAGAAATAACGCCTCCAGTTCATGGCGTGACGATCATGCGTTGCAGCCCCGTTGCCCGTTCGGTTCGCGTCAGGAACTCTGCCCGCGATTTCGAATGTTTCATCCCCGCCATTTCAGAAATGCCTTATCGAAGCCGGCTATTCAACTGCGAAGGCGCGTTGCTGCGGGAGAAGGAAAGGCTGGCGATCCTTCGCGCCCCCCTCTGTCCTGCCGGACATCTCCCCCACAAGGAGGGAGATTGGCAGCTTTGGCGCTCCGCCCGTTTCTGCGACGGTAGGGATTGGCGAAAGCGGCGGTGAGGGCCGATCTCCCCCCAAGTGGGGGAGATGCCAAGTTTTGGCAAAGAGGGCAGGACAGAGGGGGGGCGCTGTCCCGCCATCATCGGGACGAGCGGAGCGGCGAGACAATGCCAGCGACAAAATTCGACCCCTGCGCTCTTGGTGATCCGGCCCGGCGCTGCTAGTCTGGCGTCAACTTGGAACACGTGAAAGCGCCTGCTGCGTCCCGTCTCCGGTTCGCGCGGCGCGGAAGGAACTGAAGTGGAAGACCACGACACCGGCGCCGGCGCGCCGGAAGTGGGCGTGTCCAGGGCTTCGCCGCCGCCTTCGGGTCAGGCGAGCCCACCCGCCGGCCGGCACAATGGCCGCCCGGTGCAGCCTTGGTCCGGTCACGGACAGGCAGGCGACGCGTCCCAGCATCAGAATGGCCAGAAGGCTAAGACCAGGAAGCGGCGCAAACGTCGGCGCGGCCGCAAGGTTTTCGCGCGCGACGACGCTCGCCTCGCTGCGGCCGGAGTGGCGGTGGCTGCTGTCAGCGCTCCAGCCAGCCGCCCGCCCGCGGCGATCGTCGCGCCCTTGCCTTCGGTTGCGCCAGGCCGGCCGGAGCCGGCTGCTCGCCGCCCGCCGCTGCAGGAACTGCCGGTGTTTGCGGCACTCGATCTCGGCACCAACAATTGCCGGCTGCTGGTGGCGGTGCCGACGCGCCACGGCCAGTTCCGCGTCATCGACGCTTTCTCGCGCATCGTCAGGCTGGGCGAGGGCCTCACCGCCAATGGCCGGCTCGGGCAGCCAGCGATGGACCGTGCGGTCGAGGCGCTGAAGATCTGCGGTGACAAATTGCGCAACCGCAAGATCAGGAAGGCCCGGCTGATCGCCACCGAAGCCTGCCGCACGGCCGCCAACGGCGCCGAGTTCCTCGACCGCGTCGAGCGCGAGGCGGGGTTGAAACTCGAGATCATCGACCGCCAGACCGAGGCGCGGCTGGCGGTGTCGGGCTGCGGCTCGCTGGTCGACCGCGACACGCAAGGCGTCGTCCTGTTCGATATCGGCGGCGGCTCCTCGGAAATCGCGCTGATCGATCTCACCGGCCACCGCTCGCCGAGGCTCGCCAACCACATCGTCTCCTGGACGTCGCTGCCGGTCGGCGTCGTCTCGCTGGCCGAGCGCTTCGGCGGCCGCGCCGTCACCCGTGAGATCTTTGCCGCCATGGTCGAGGATGTGGCTGTGCGCCTGCACGCCTTCGACGGGCGCGACCGGCTGAGCCATGTGCTCGCCAGCCCGAAATTCCACTTGCTCGGCACCTCGGGCACGGTGACGACGCTGGCCGGCGTCCACCTCGACCTGGACCGCTACGACCGCCGCCGCGTCGACGGGCTGTGGATGGACCGCCACAGCGTCGACCGCATGGTCGAAAAACTGGTCGGATGGGATTTTCAGCAGCGCGTCGCCAATCCTTGCATCGGCGCCGATCGCGCCGATCTGGTGCTGGCCGGCTGCGCCATTCTGGAAGCGATCCGCGCGGTGTGGCCGTCGGAGCGGCTGCGCGTCGCCGACCGCGGCCTGCGCGAGGGCATATTGAGCGAATTGATGGCCGACGACGGTGTCTGGCGCAGCAATGGGCGTGGCAGAGCATGATCCCGAAAAGTGGCAGCCGGTTTTCGGAAAAGATCATGCTCAGACCAGAATGCATGATCCCGAACCGCAGGACCGCGTCAGCGAAAAGTGGCAGCCGGTTTTCGGAAAATATCATGCTCAAACAAGAAGTCAGGCAATGACCAGGAAACCGGAAAAACCAGGCTCTGCCGGCATTCGCGTGCTGAAGACGCGGATCAAGAAGAAAAGCGGCCTGAAGGAATCGTCGCGCCGCTGGCTGCAGCGCCACATCAACGACCCCTATGTCCAGCGTTCCAAGGCCGACGGCTACCGCTCGCGCGCGGCCTACAAGCTGATCGAGATCGACGACAAGCACCATCTGCTCAAGCCCGGCATGAAAGTCATCGACCTTGGCGCGGCACCCGGCGGCTGGTGCCAGGTCGCCGCCGCGCGCACGAAATCGACGGCCGAACACCCGCATGTCGTCGGCATCGACTATCTGGAGATGGACGCGGTGCCCGGCGCGCCGGTGCTGTTGATGGATTTTCTCGACCCACAGGCGCCGGAAAAGCTCGCCGAAACGCTCGGCGGCCAACCGGACATCGTTTTGTCCGACATGGCCGCACCCACCACCGGCCATCGCCGGACCGATCACATCCGCACCATGTATCTGTGCGAGGTGGCCGCCGATTTCGCCCTCTCGGTGCTGAAGCCGGGCGGCCATTTCCTCGCCAAGACTTTCCAGGGCGGCGCCGAGAACGAATTGCTCGCCAGGCTCAAGCAGAACTTCCGCTCGGTCCACCACGTCAAACCGCCGGCCTCGCGCGACGAGTCGGTGGAGCTTTATCTGCTGGCGAAGGATTTTAAAGGCGGAAGCGGGGCAGGGTAAAACCGCTCTGTAGCGATCCTTTGCGCCCCCTCTGTCCTGCCGGACATCTCCCCCACTTGGGGGGAGATCGGCCGTCATCCCGGCTTTCGCCAATCGCCTACGCTGAGGAAGAAGGTGCGGCCGACGAAGCTGCCAATCTCCCCCCAAGTGGGGGAGATGTCCGGCAGGACAGAGGGGGGCGCTGTCCCGCCGGCACCAAAAGGTTCTGCACCGCCCGCCCTCAACCGCCCTGCGGACCAGACACCCCCAGCGTCTTCGGCGCCGTCAGCCCGCCATGTCCCGATACGGCGTTGCCGGCATCGGGCGCCAGCCGCATGAATGACAGCGATGCAGCGGCCGACACCGCCGCGACAATGAAGAACGCGACGTGGAAGTCGCTCAGCGTCAGCGCCCCGCCATCGATTGTCGTCGACACTTCCAGGACGCCGCCGGCCAGCGCCACGCCGAGCGCGATCGACAGCTGCTGGAACATTGCGGCGATCGGCGTTGCCCTGCTGGTGTCGGCGGTCGAAATCTCGGCATAGGCAAGCGCGTTGATGCCGGTGAAGAACATCGAGCGGATGAAGCCGCCGGCGAGCAAGATGGCGAGGGTCAGCAGATAGGGCGTCTCGGGCGTCAGCAGGCCGTTGATGGCAATCGACGCCGCCGCGATCAGCGAGCCGAAGATCAGCACGCGGCGGAAGCCGGCGACCCGGAAGATCAGCGCGGTGACGAATTTCATGCCGATGGCGCCGATCGCCGCCACGAAGGTGATCATTCCCGACTGGAACGGCGTCAGCCCGAAGCCGATCTGGAACATCAGCGGCAAAAGGAAGGGTACGGCGCCGATGCCGATGCGGAACAGCCCGCCGCCGAGGACCGAGGCGCGGAACACCTGGTTGCGGAACAGTTCGAGCGCCAGCAGCGGATTTTTGGCGCGGCGCGCATGCGGGAGGTAAAGCACGGCTGAAACCAGCCCGACAGCCACGGTGAGGAAGCCGGCAATCGGCGGCAATGCCGGCAGGCTGACCACCGACAGGCCGAAAACGATGCCCGATGCTGCCAGCCCGCTCAGCACGAAGCCGATGAAATCGAGCGGCGGCGTCGGCGCCGCTTCGGTCTCCGGCAGGAAGCGCGTGGCCAGCCAGATGCCGATCAGCCCGATCGGCACATTGATCAGGAAGATCCAGTGCCAGCTGAAATAGGTGGTGATGAAACCGCCGACCGGCGGCCCGACGAGCGGCCCGAGCAATGCCGGAACGGTCAGCCACGACATCGCGGCGACGAGCTCGCTCTTCGGCGTGGCGCGCACCAGCACCAGCCGTCCCACCGGCGTCATCATGGCGCCGCCAATGCCTTGCAGGAAGCGTGAGACCACGAAGGCCGGCAGCGAATTCGACACCGCGCAAGCAATCGAACCGACGATGAACACCGCGATTGCGGCGCGAAACACGGCCTTGGCGCCAAAATGGTCGGCCATCCAGCCGCTGATCGGAATGAACACCGCCAGCGACACCAGATAGGCGGTCAGCGCCAGCTTGAGCGCCACCGGGCTGGTCTGGAGGTCGACGGCGATCGCCGGCAGCGACGTTGCGATAACGGTCGAATCCATGTTTTCCATGAAAAGGGCGACCGCCAGGATAAGCGGAATGGTGCGGTTCATGGAGCGCGTCCGGATTCGATTGTTGCCGACCGGGGCAAGCCGACAGGCAGGGCGGTTACCACGGGTTGCGTTGGATGTCGCCTTAACTTGCTGTCACATTTGTGCGACCTGGCACCGGGCATGCCCAACAAAACTCCGGAGCAGCGCCGTCGGCGAGGCGGCCGCTTCGGCTTTCGCCAATCACCAGCGGTGAATGCCGGTCGCCATCCGTCACCGGCCAAAGGCATTAAGCTGAGTTTGCAGCGCTGTCGTGCACAAGCAATCGGCTTTTCAACGGCGACGGGACGTGTTACGAGCCAGCGCCAATCCTGAAAGGGAAGAAGACGAGTCGGCGCTGTCCACCCGGTCCAGCGCTTTTCATGCATTCCGAGGGCTGGCCATGGCAAAGATTATCGAAACGTCAACGGGCGCATTGGCGCTGACCTTTGACGATGTGCTGCTGCAGCCGGGTCATTCCGAGGTCATGCCCGGCGAAACCGATATCCGCACCCGCATTGCCGGCGACATCGACCTCAACGTGCCGATCCTCTCCGCCGCCATGGATACCGTCACCGAGGCGCGTCTTGCCATCGCCATGGCCCAGGCCGGCGGTATCGGCGTCATCCACCGCAATTTCTCGCCGGCCGAGCAGGCCGAGCAGGTGCGGCAAGTCAAGAAATTCGAATCCGGCATGGTGGTGAACCCCGTCACCATCGGCCCCGATGCGACGCTCGCCGACGCCCTTGGGCTGATGCGCACCTATAGCATCTCGGGCATTCCGGTGGTCGAGAATGGCGGCGCTGGCGGGCACACGGTCGGCCGGCTGGTCGGCATCCTGACCAACCGCGACGTGCGCTTCGCCTCCGACCCGGCCCAGAAAGTCTACGAACTGATGACCCGTGAGAACCTGATCACGGTCAAGGAGAACGTCGATCAGGAAGAGGCCAAGCGGCTCCTGCACCAGCACCGCATCGAAAAGCTGGTCGTGGTCGATAGCGGCGGCAATTGCGTCGGATTGATCACCGTCAAGGACATCGAGAAGTCGCAGCTCAACCCGCACGCCACCAAGGACGTGCAGGGGCGCCTGCGCGCGGCGGCCGCCACCAGCGTCGGCGATGACGGTTTTGAGCGCGCCGAGCGGCTCATCGATGCCGGCGTCGACCTTTTGGTGATCGACACCGCGCATGGTCACTCACAACGCGTGCTCGATGCGGTGACGCGGGCCAAGAAACTGTCCAATTCGGTTCGCATCCTGGCCGGCAACGTCGCCACTTCAGAAGGCACGCTGGCGCTGATCGATGCCGGCGCCGATGCCGTCAAGGTCGGCATCGGCCCCGGCTCCATCTGCACCACCCGCATCGTCGCCGGCGTCGGCATGCCGCAGCTTTCGGCGATCATGTCGGCGGTCGAGACGGCGCAGAAATCGGGCGTCTCGGTCATCGCCGACGGCGGCATCAAATATTCCGGCGATCTCGCCAAGGCGCTCGCCGCCGGCGCCAGTGCCGCGATGATCGGGTCGCTGCTGGCCGGCACCGACGAGAGCCCGGGCGAAGTCTATCTGCACCAGGGCCGCTCGTTCAAAGCCTATCGCGGCATGGGCTCGGTCGGCGCCATGGCGCGTGGCTCCGCCGACCGCTATTTCCAGGCCGAGGTTCGCGACACGCTGAAACTGGTGCCGGAAGGCATCGAAGGCCAGGTGCCTTACAAAGGACCTGTGTCCGGCGTGCTGCACCAGCTTGCCGGCGGCCTGAAAGCCGCTATGGGCTATGTCGGCGGGCGCGACCTTGCCGATTTCCGCGACCGCGCCACCTTTGTACGCATATCCAACGCCGGACTTCGTGAAAGCCACGCCCATGACGTCACGATCACCCGCGAAAGCCCGAATTACCCCGGCGGAGCCTAACCAGATCGCACGAAGCCTGACGGCAATGATGCTGCGGCTGTCGCGCCACGCTGCCGCGCTCTGTTTTGTCTGCGCGGCGGTTTTCGTCGCCATGACGGCGATGGAGTTCCTCTATTTCCGCCAGCTGAGCGGCGGCCTGCCGTCGCTCGATTTGCGCTTTGCCGGGTTCACCCCGGACGAGGGCATGGCCTGGCTGACGGCGCTCGGCCGGCGCGGCAGCGAGATCATCCTGGTCTGGCATTATCTGACCTTCGACCTGCTGTTCCCGGCGCTGCTGTCGCTGACATTGGTCGGCCTGATCCTGGCCGCCGGGCGGCGGCTGAAGAACTTCCGGGCTCTGTCCGCCAAGCTTCAGTCGCTGTTCGCGCTCGTCCTGGTGCTGCCCTACACGCTTGCCGACTATGCGCAGAACATCGCCGTGGCCCGCATGCTCTCCGATTCCCTGTCGGCCAATCCGGACTCGCTGTCCTTCGCCTCGGCGCTGATCGTCACCAAATTCGCGCTTCTGGCGATACCGGTGACCGTCATCGCGGTATTTCGTTTGGCCGCTCAGAAACAGCGGGCGTAAGGACTTACAGCGCCACACGACGTCGTCACCATGAGCGGCATAGAGCCGGTCTGTCGAGATCCTTCGCGCCCCCCTCTGTTCTGCCGGACATCTCCCCCACGAGGGGCCACGAGGGGGGAGATTCGCAGTTTTCAGCGCTCCGCTTGTTCCTGCGACGTTGAAGATTGGCGAAAGGCGAGACGGCGGCCGATCCCCCCCAAGTGGGCATATGCGCTAAGATAGCTTCGGCATGGACTGAAATTTGCGCTTTCGTGGTGGTTCACGCCATCGATGTCGCAAGGCATGGAGATTTTGGCG
>NZ_JBVVPZ010000075.1:0-16153 GCF_055811415.1 Mesorhizobium sp. WSM4846 | reverse complement strand
CCCCCCCCCCCCCCCCCCCCCCCCCCCCCCCCCCCACGACAGGGGGAAAACTGTAACCCATGTATCCGGTTCAAAGTATTACCCATCTATCAACTGGACACTGACCGAAACGCTGCACCCTTTTTTCAACGCTGGCGATTGGCGAAACCATCGGTGGCGGCTTCTTTCTCCCCGTCACTATACGGGGAGAAATGCCCGGCAGGGCAATGAGGGGCAGCGCAGACCGAACAAGCTGACTCGGCCAGGTATCCGAAAATGCGGACCCTTACGGCCTAGGCTGACCAAGGCCGCGCTCACGCCAGCTTGGCCAAAAGCCTCATGAAAATCGCCGCCTCCTTGGATGAAAGCGGCGCCAGCGTTTCCTCAGTGATCTCGCGGGCGATCGGGATCAGCCGCTCGACGGCCTTGCGGCCTTCAGCGGTCAGATTGACCAGCAGGCGCCTTTTGTCGACCTCATGCTTGGAAAGCTCGACCAGGCCGCGCGCCTTGAGCCGGTCGATGACACCTTTCACCGTCGCCGCGTCCATGGCGATCAGGCTGCCAAGCTGGTTCTGCGAGGTCTCGCCGACATCGTGCAACTTGGCCAGCGCGGCGAATTGCGGCGGCGTCAGGTCGGCGATGTGCGCGGCGAAGATCGAGACATGGCGCTGGTGCGCCTTGCGCAGGATGAAGCCGACCTGCTCCTGCAGGCGGTAATCGTTCTCGTCGGGCTCCTCGGCCTCGACCAGCTTGAGCTTGATGTCTTCGGCGCTCACCGCAGTCCGTCCCATGCCTTGATGTCCTTTGCCGCGAGACCGCCCATGCGGTCGTGCACGCGCGGGCCGCAGGTCATGGCGAGGCAGAACAGGATCTCGTCGGGACGAGGCCCGTCGCTGATGCCGACCTCCATGGCATCGAAATGACTGCGCACATAGGCGGCGTTGATATGGCCGAGCGGCACGTCGAGCCGCGCGCCGAAGGCGCCGACCTTCTTTGCCGACGGCACGATCGCCTTGGCGTCACCGAGCCGCTCGCGCATGGCATAGCCGCCAGGCACATGCCACAGCGCGCCATGCTCCAGTTCGCCGGCGATACCGACGATGGCGCCCTTGCCGTAGCCGTCGATCTGTTTCAAGTCGCCACCCAATGCGGCGATCAGCTTGTCGGAGAGCAGCAGCCCGAGCGGCTTCAGATCGTCCATGGCGCTCTGCAGGTCTTCCACGTAGCGGCCGGCGAATGGGTTGTTCACCACCGCCATGGCGGCGGCGCGGCGGCGCGGCACCTTCGCCACCGGCCCGCCCTCATGAAATATCTCCTCGGTCAGCACCGCAATCTTGCGGATCGCAAACTCAGGCATGGGCAATTCCTTCCTTGATTTCTCGTTGGGCGCAACGAGCGCCATGGGGCCGGCGATCCGTGCCTGACCGGCAAGGAACAAGGCTGAAGCGGCAATCAGGCCATGTCGCCGAAAATCTTCGGCCACGGCGAGGCCGTGGTCCAGCGCGACGGCGATTTCGCCTGATGAGAGCGCGCCGACGCCCTGGGTGACCAGGCGATCGCCAAGGTCGCTGTCGGGCGCCAGATCGCGCGCCGGCATGCGCTCGATGGCGCGATGACCGGGCAGGTCGACGGCGTTGGCGATCAGGGTCGCGGCGGCATCGGCTTCAGCACCGGTCCGCGCCAGTACGGTAACAGCGTCGGCGATGCCGAGCGAAAAGGAACGGCCGCGCCAGCCGCTTGTCGCGATGCCGCGGATCCCGTCTTCGGCACGGATCGTGATCCGGTCCGCCAGTCCATGACCTGTCCCGGCAATGGCAAGCGTCATGGACCGGCCATTGCCGAGATGGATCGCGCTGTCGCCGCCATTGTTGACATAGGCGCGATCGAGCCGGCGACCGGCCAGCAGCGCGCCAAGCATTTCGTCGGCTACCGAACCGGCGACCGCAGCCATCGGCGTGATGAATTGTTTCGCCAGCGGAACAATCGCTGCTTCCATGCGTCGCGCCGTCGGGCCAGCGAAAGCACGTGGTCGCGACGAGGCCGGCCGGCGCAGTTCTGGCAGTTCGTCGACGAGCTCCTGCAGGATTGTTTGAAACCGCGCCACCGCCTGGCCATAGGCGGCGCGGCATTCGTCCGCATCGCCAAATGCCTCGACGATCAGGTCGATCGGGCCATGATTGAGATGCAGCCGCCTGCCGTCCTCAAGCCAATGCGCCTGCGGGCCGTTCATCACTACTTTGCCCCGTCTGCCGCTGCGCGCCGCAACTGCGCCAGCGGCGGCCATGGATTGCTGGCCGGCGCGCCCGTGCCGCGGCGCGGGTTGAGATACTCGCCGCCTTTGGCGAGAATGTCGTCAACGCTGCGGATCTCGGCTTCGTAGCCGCCGAGCCTGATATAATCGTCGCGGCGCAGGGTGAACTCGATCGGCGCCACCAGCGCCGGTGTCGGCACATAGCCGAAGGCCCCTTCCGGCACACGGGCGACATCGACCATCAGCGTGATGCCGCCGCCCGGCCAGACATAGACCGGCGCGCCGCCGACCGTCACATACGTCGTCAGGCCCTGCACCGAGCGGGTCAGATTGACCGGGTTCTCGGTGACGCCGGCACGCAGCGAGCCGCCGGCGCCGCCGACGAACAGCACGGTGCACAGAGCCGGCTCGCAATTGTCCTCAATCAGGCCGACGGATTTCTGCAGCCGCTCGGGGAACGGTTTCTGCACCGGCTTCAAGGCGTCGTCGAGCTCGTAATAGGCGAACTGCTCGCCGGTGGTCGAGACCATCAGCAGCGACAGGCCGGGACGCGCGCCCTTCTTCGCATTCCATTCGCCAAGGATCGACAGCGGGTTGGAAATGCTGGTGCCGCCCCAGCCGAGGCCGGGCTCCGACACCTTGAAATAGCGACCCGGCGTCGAACGGCGGCCGATGATTTTTATGCCCGTGTCCTGCCAGCCGAGCACCTTGCCTGCCTGATGCTCGGAGACGACGCCGGTGATGTGATCGTCGACCACCACCACCTCGTCGACCAGGCCGCGCCACTGGGTGGCGAACATGCCGATGGTGGCCGAGCCGCAGCCGACGCGCATCCGCTGCTCGAGCTTGCCGTCGATGACCGGCGGCTTGCCGGCTTCGACGACGACCACAGCGCCGCCGTCGATGGTGAGTTCGACCGGCTTGCGATTGCATAGATTGAGCAGCGCATCGCAGGTGGCGCGGCCTTCGGCTTTCGAGCCGCCGGTCAGATGATGCACGCCGCCCAGCGACAGCATCTGCGAGCCATATTCGCCTGTCGTGACATGGCCGATCGCCTCGCCTCCGGCGCGTACAATCGCCGTTTCGGGGCCGATATGACGGTCGGTGTCGATCTTCACCTTGACGCCGCAGTAGGAGAAGATGCCCTCGGTGACGACGGTGACGAGATCGACGCCTTCGACCTCCTGGCTGACGATGAAAGGCGCCGGCTTGTAGTCGGGATAGGTGGTGCCGGCGCCGATCGCGGTGACGAAGCGGCGGCCGGTGTTGACCAGCTCGCCGTCCCATTCTTCGCCCTCGGCGACAAACGGCACGACCGCGCCGCCGGCCTCGGTCGCGTGGTCGAGGATGGTCAGCGGATCCATCCGCACGATCCTGCCGCCGACATTGCCGTAGCGGTCGCAGGCGCCGGTGCGGCCGTCTGCTATGTAGCACATGACCGGGCAGGCATCGCAGCGGATCTTTTCCGCCACCTGCTTCTCGCCGGGATCATGCGTCTCGAAACGTTCGGCAAGCTCGCTCATCGGCGTGCCTCCTTGTCGCGGATCGCGGCGCGGATGCGGCTCGGCGTCGCCGGAATTTTGCTGACCAGGACACCGGTGGCATGGCGGATGGCGTTGAGGATCGCCGGTGCCGTCGGGATCAGCACATGCTCGCCCAGGCCCTTGGCGCCAAACGGTCCTTCCGGATCCGGAACTTCGATCAGGATGGTCTCGATCGGCGGCACGTCGCCGATCGTCGGGATCAGGTAGTCGTGCAGATTCTCGGTGCGGCCGGGGATGTATTCCTCCATCAGCGCCATGCCGATGCCTTGCGCGATGCCGCCCTCGATCTGGCCTTCGGCGAGCAGAGGATTGACCGCCTTGCCGACATCATGCGCTGCGGTGATCTTGATCAGCTTCACCGTGCCGAGCTTGAGGTCGACCTCCAGTTCGGCGATCTGCGCGCCGTAGCCATAGACGGCATAAGGCTTGCCCTGGCCCCTGGCGTCGAGCGGCAGGGTCGGCGGGTCATAGCTTTCCTCGGCGCGAAAGACCAAGCCGTCGGCATCGGCCTCCAGCGTGGACAAATCGATATGCCGTGTCGCTTCGCCTTCGCGGATGACCAGGCTTGCGCCATCCAGAGCGATCGCCGCTCTCTCCGACACATTGGCAAAGCGCAGCATGGTCTCGCGCAAAGCACGGCCGGCTTTTTCGGCGGCCTTGCCGGTCACGAAGGTCTGGCGCGAGGCCGACGTCTTGCCGGCGTCCGGCGTGATCGCCGTGTCGGCGCTTTTCAAGCGGAATTTTTCGAGCGGCAGGCCGAGCGCGTCGGCGCAGATCTGCGCAATGACCGTGTTCGAACCTTGCCCGATATCGACCGCGCCCTGATGCAGGACGACATCGCCTTCAGCCGAGATGCCGACCCTGATGGTCGACGGATTGGGCAGCGAGGTGTTGCCGCAGCCATACCAGCAGGAGGCGACGCCGACGCCGCGTTTCCGGGTTTCGTTGGCACTGTTGAATGTATCGGCATCGACAAGCGCACGCGTCCAATGCGGGCGCAGCGCTTCGAGGCACTCGGCGATGCCGACGCCCGATTCCAGCCTCTGTCCGGTAACCGTTTCGGAGCCGTTACGAAGACAGTTTTTCACCCGAAAATCGAGCCGGTCCAGGCCAAGCTTTTCGGCCAGCTCGTCATAGAGCGTCTCCTGCATGATCGTCGCCTGCGGCACGCCGAAACCGCGGAAGGCGCCGGAGATCGGGCCATTCGTGTGGATGGCGCGGCCTTCGGCCCGATAGTTCGGCGTCGCATAGGGACCGGAGGCGTGCACCGGCACGCGGTTGGCGACGGTCGGTCCCCAACTCGCATAGGCGCCGGTGTTGAAATCGCCGGCGAAGACCATGCCGGTGACGCGGCCATCGGCATCGGCGCCGATGGTCGCCTTCATCTCGGCGGGATGACGCTTGGTGGTCGAGATCATCGATTCATGACGGGTATAGGCGAGTGCCGCCGGCCGCCCGGTCTTCATCGCGACCAGACCGATCAGCGGCTGCAACGAAACGTCGAGCTTGGAGCCGAAGCCGCCGCCGGTGGCGGTCGGCACGATCCGCACCTTGTCGACGGCAAGGCCAAGCACTTTTGCCACGTCGTCGCGGTCCATATAGGGCGCCTGCGTGCAGGCCACGACGACCAGCGTGTCGCCGTCCATATAGGCATAGCCGGCTTCCGGCTCGATATAGGCGTGCTCGACATAGGACGTGTCGATGGCGCCGGAAACAGTGAACGCAGCGCCGGCAAGGGCGGCTTCGGGGTCACCGCGCTCGACAAAGCCTGATGTGAGCAGGTTTGCCGGCCGGTTCTCGTGGATCAGCTGCACGCCGCCGGCTTGCGCCTCGCCTGGCTGCAGGACATGCGGCAACTCGGTCCAACGAACAGGAAAATCCGCAAGATCGAGATCGAGGATGGCCTCGCGCTCGCCGGCAACCAGCGCCACCGCCTCGCCGCGAAATCGCGAAAAATTTTCGGCCAGCGCCGGCTGGTCGGCAAAAGGCGCAATGACGCCGAAGCAGTTCTTTCCCGGAATGTCGGCGGCGGTGAAGACACCGACGATGCCGGGATGGATTTTCACCCAGGCGTCGAGATCGCCGAAGGCGAAGTGGGCGTGATGATGCGGCGAGCGAACCACCAGCACCGCCAGCGCTTCGGCCGGGAAGGAATCGCCGCCGAATTTTTCGTCGCCGGTGACTTTCGGCGGGCCGTCGAGCCTGATCGGGGACGAACCAACGGCGTGGCCGGACTGCGGCATGCGATGGTCGAGGTCATTTGCATGGCGCGACGCATCCATCACCGCCGCGACGATCTTGCGATAGCCGGTGCAGCGGCAGAGGACGCCGCCCAGGGCATCCAGGGTTTCGGCCTCGGTTGGATTGGGGTTGCTGTCCAGAAGCGCTGTCGCCGCGATGAGCAGGCCGGGTGTGCAGATGCCGCATTGCGCCGCGCCATGGTCGAGGAACGAGGCCTGCAGCGCCGACAATCTGCCGTTGGCGAGACCCTCGACCGTGGTCACCACGGTGCCAGCGGCAGAAGCCGCAGACATCAGGCAGGCGCAGACAGGTTCGCCGTCGACAAGCACCGTGCAGGCGCCGCAGTCGCCGGCGTCGCAGCCGACCTTGGTGCCGGTCAGCCGCAATTCGTCACGCAGCACCGAAGAGAGACGGCGAACCGGCGGCACGCAGACAGAGACGGCGGCGCCGTTGACCTCGAAGGCGATGTCGGCGCGCTCCATGCCCATGCCAGGCTGAGCTCCGCTCATGCCAGGCTGAGCTCCGCTCATGCCAGGCTGAGTTTTGGTCATGCCAGGTTGAGCTTGGCTCATGCCGCCGCTACCTTCTCGACCGACGCGTGACCCGCGGCACCGAGAACGGCGCGGGCGACAATCTCGCGCGCGGCGTTCATCCGGTATTCGGCGCTGCCGCGCACGTCGTTGATCGGCGAAAGCTCGTCCATCGGTGCGGATTGGATCGCAGCGACGAGAGCGTCGTTGACCGGGAGGCCGCGCAAAGCTGCTTCGACACTTGCAAGACGCCTGGCGACCGCCGAACAGGAGCCGACGGCGACGGCGGCGTTGGCGACGATGCCATCCTCAATGGTCAAGCGAGCCGCCGCCATGGCTATCGAAATGACGAGATAGCGGCGCGCGCCGAGTTTTTCGAAAACCGACGTGCCGGTGGCCGCGTTTTTCGGCACGCGGATGGCGGTGACCATTTCGCCCGGCTGCAGTTCCGTGCGGCGGTTCCCCAGGATGAATTTTTCCAGCGGCAGATGGCGGACCATCGCCACCGCGCGCAATTCGACCTCGGCGTCGAGGACGAGCAGCGCCGGCACGCCGTCGGCCGCCGGGGAGGCGTTGCAGAGATTGCCGGCGATGGAGGCGACGTTCTGGATCTGGACGGAGCCGACTTCCCGCGCCGCCTGCTTCAGCGCGTCGAAGGCCGCCGGCAGCGGATGACGGACAAGATCGGTCCAGGTCGTGCGCGCGCCGATGAGCCAATGGCTGTCGGTCTCAGCAATACCGCGCAGCGTCGCCAGGCCGTTGATATCGAGGACATTGTCGCGGAAAGGCTTGGCTCCTTGTGCCGGGTAGAAATCCGTACCGCCGGCAAGGATGCGCCACGGAGCCTCGCCAAGCAAAGCGAGCGCCTCGTCGACCGTGGTGGGTTTCGCGTAACGGATCACGCCCGCCTTCCCAAAAAAAATGGGCCTTCCCAAAATGGGCCTTCCCAAAAAAGGGTTGCCGACGGAACTTGCCGGCCTCCGAGCCGGGTCAAATTCATTCGTATGCAAATGATATCAAGCCGGCAGGAATTGTCAAAGCCAGAGTTTTGCGCCGGCGTCCGCATCGGCGCGACGGCACGCATTTGTTATACCGTTGGAGTTGACGCAGCCGGCCATCTGGTCAAGTTTCTGCATCCGTTGCGTCAGCGGCATGTTCGGCGGGTTCGAACACCGGATTCCACGTTTCGGCAGACTTCATGCCTCCGGGACAAACAAGAGGGAGGCTCCATGGCCGACGAAGCGCTTGTCATCATCGACCTGCAGAACGATTTCTGTCCGGGCGGCGCGCTGGCGGTGGCCGGCGGCGACGAGATCGTGCCGCTGGTCAACGACCTGATCCGCCGGACCGAACATGTCGTGCTGACGCAGGACTGGCATCCCGCCGGCCATTCGAGTTTTGCCTCCAATCATCCCGGCAAGCAGCCGTTCGAAACGATCGAGATGCCCTATGGCCCGCAGACGCTGTGGCCCGACCACTGCATCCAGGGCAGCCTGGGTTCGGATTTCCATTCGGGCCTTGCCTGGACCAGGGCCGAACTGGTGATCCGCAAGGGTTTCCGCCCGGAGATCGACAGCTATTCGGCTTTCTTCGAGAACGACCATGCGACGCCGACCGGCCTTGCCGGCTATCTCAAGGAGCGCGGCATCGACACGCTGACCCTGGTCGGCCTGGCGACCGATTATTGCGTCGCCTTCTCGGCGCTCGACGCGGTCAAGCACGGCTTTCACACGACAGTGCGGCTCGACGCCTGCCGCGGCATCGATCTCAATGGCTCACTCGAGACGATGCTGAACCGAATGCGCGATGCCGGCGTGACGCTGGCTTGAACATCACCAATCGCATTCGACACAATTCCAGAGGGGGCATTATGCGGTTTGCGGCGGCTTTGACGGCGGGCGCTGTGGTGGCAGTCGCAGCCCTGTTTCCGGGAACAGTGCTTGCAGCCGAGGTCCACGAACTGCCGGGCGAAACAATGTCGCTGTGGTGGGCGCTGCCCTTTGCCGGCCTGCTTCTGTCGATCGCCACCGGGCCATTGCTCTTCCACCATGTCTGGGAGCATCACTACGGCAAGATCACCTTGTTCTGGGCGGCGCTTGCGGTCGTGCCGCTGGCGCTGGCGTTCGGGATGGCTTCGGCTGCAGAGGCGGTGCTGCATGCGCTGCTCACCGAATACATGTCGTTCATCATTCTTCTGTTTGCGCTGTTCACCATTTCGGGCGGCATCCTCGTCGCCGGCAACATCCACGGCACGCCGCTGGTGAATGCCGGACTGCTGCTGATCGGGGCGATGCTCGCCTCGGTCATCGGTACGACCGGCGCCTCGATGATCCTGATCAGGCCGATCCTGCGCGCCAACGACAACCGGCCATTCAACGCCCATGTCGTCATCTTCTTCATTTTCCTGGTGTCCAACATCGGCGGCTCGCTGACGCCGCTCGGTGATCCGCCGCTGTTCGTCGGCTTCCTGCGCGGCGTCGATTTCTTCTGGACCACCACCAATCTCTATCAGGTGACATTGTTCGTCGGCGGCCTGGTGCTGGCCGTCTTCCTGGCCATGGACATCATCCTGCATCACCGCGAGGCCGGCGCGCCGAAGATCAAGGATCCGACGCCGGACACCAAGGTGCGCATTCGAGGCCTGGCCAACTTCCCGCTGCTGGCCGGGGTGATCGGCGCGATCCTGCTTTCCGCGACCTGGAAGCCGGGCGTGGCTTTCTCCGTCCAGGGCGTGAGCCTTGAATTGCAGAACCTGGTGCGCGACGCCATCATCCTGGCGCTCGCCTTCCTTTCGCTCGGCGTCTCGCCCAAGAGCCACAGGCAGGCGAACAACTTCCATTGGGAGCCGATATCAGAGGTGGCGAAACTGTTCGCCGGCATCTTCATCTGCATCGTGCCGGTCATCGCCATTCTCAGAGCCGGCCCCGACGGCGCGCTGGCGCCGCTGGTCTCGCTGGTTACTTCGCCAACGGGTGAACCCAACGACCTGGCGTATTTCTGGATGACCGGAGCGCTGTCTTCCTTCCTCGACAATGCGCCGACCTATCTGGTGTTCTTCGAGCTCGCCGGCGGCGATCCGCAGCATCTGATGACCACCTTCGCCTCGACGCTGGCGGCGATCTCGGCCGGCGCGGTGTTCATGGGCGCCAACACTTATATCGGCAATGCGCCGAATTTTATGGTTTACGCCATTGCCAGGCATCGCGGCGTAAAAATGCCGGGCTTCTTCGGCTACATGGCTTGGTCGGGCGCGGTGCTGATCCCGATATTCCTGATCGCGGGTTTTCTGTTCTTTCGCTGATCAGCCGACGCCGACATAGCGGCGAACCGCCGACGGATCGGCGCGAAGCTCCTCGACATCGACGGTCTCGCGGTTGCGGCCGTTTTCGATGAACGAGACCCGGTCGGCGACGGACAGCACGGCATCGACGCGCTGCTCGACCAGGATCGTCGAGACGCCAAGGTCGCGCAGCTTCGCTACCGTCTCGCGAATTTTTGCGATCATCGACGGCATCAGCCCTTCGGTCGGCTCGTCGAGCAGAAGCACCTGCGGTTCGAGACACAGGGCCCGTGCCATGGCCAGCATTTGCTGCTCGCCGCCCGACAGCGTGCCGGAACGTTGCCTCAGCCGCTGGCGCAGCAGCGGGAAAAGGTGGAGCACGTTTTCGCGCGTCGCCTTGCCCTTGCCGCGGGCCATCAGGCCGATCTCGATGTTTTCGGCCACCGTCATCTCGGCGAACAGCCGCCGGCCCTGCGGCACATAGGCGACGCCGGCCTTCGGCACGTCGTGCGCCGGCAGGCCGGTCAATTCCCTGCCGTCGAGCCTGATCGAGCCGGCGCGTGAGGGAACGAGGCCCATGATCGCCTTCAGCGTCGTCGTCTTGCCGGCGCCGTTGCGGCCGAACAGGCAAAGCACCTCGCCCTTGTTCAGCACGAGGTCGAGGCCGTAGAGCACCTGGACCTCGCCGTAGAAGCAATCGAGCCCGGAGATGGTCAGTGCTTCAGCCCGCGGTTGTGTCATGGGGTCGTCCCCAAATAGGCGTCCTGCACCTCGGCATTGGCGCGGACCTGGTCGGGCGTGCCTTCGGCCAGGATCTTGCCGGCGTTGAAGACGGTGATGCGGTCGGCAAGCTGCATGACAACCGGCATGTTGTGTTCGATCAGAAGCACGGTGGCGCTTTTGGCGATCTCGCGCACCAGCCCGATGAAATTGTCGATCTCGCTGTCGGCCAGCCCCTGCGTCGGCTCGTCGAGGATCAGCAGGCGCGGTTTCAGCGCCAGCCCCATCGCCACTTCGAGCAGGCGCTGATGGCCATAGGACAATTGCCCGGCCGGCATGTGGGCGCGGCCGGCAAGGCCGGTGCGCTCCAGCGCCGCCATGACGCCGGCATGCACGGCACCTTTCGAGCGGCCGTCGGTCAGCGTGCGCTGCACCGGCAGCGCGACATTGTCGTAAGCGGTGAGATTGGCGAAGACGCTGGTGATCTGGAAGGTGTAGGCGATGCCGAGGCGGACCCTGGCGTAGGCCGGCAGGTTGGTGATGTCGGCGCCGTCGAAGACGATCATGCCCGATGACGGCTGGATGCGGCCGCTGATCAGGCTGACGAACGTGGTCTTGCCGGCGCCATTGGGGCCGATGACGGCGCGGATCTCGCCCGGCATAAGGGCGAAATCGACACCATCGACGGCGCGCAGGCCGCCGAAATTGCGGGACAGGCCCTTGGTCGTCAGCAGCGGCATCATGGCAGCCATCCGAGCCAGCGCTGGCGGATGGTGCCGAGTATGCCCTTGGGGAAGAACAGCACCAGCAGGATGAGGGCGATGCCGACGATCAGCAGATAGGCCGAGGTGTAGCCGCTGGCGATGTCGACGACATAGTACATGAACAGCGTGCCGATCAGCGGGCCGAGCGTGGTCGCAGCACCGCCGAGCAGCACCCAGAGCAACGGCAGGATGGAATATTGCACCGAGGCGAAGGTCGAGCCGACATAACCGAACAGCAGCGCGTAGGCGGCGCCCGATGCCGCGCAGATGGTGCCGGAGACGACAACCGCGGCAAGCTTGTTGGAAAAAGTGTCGTAGCCAAGCATTTTGGTCCGCTCCTCGTTTTCGCGGATGGCGACCAGCACACGGCCATACCTGGAGCGGACGATGACGAGCGTCACCAGCAGCACGATCGAGAACAGGACCAGCGCGCTCATGTAGCGCACGGTCGGATTGGTGAGGCCAAGCGAGGTGTCGCCCAAAACAAGCACACGCGCCGACTGCGGCACCACCAGGCCCTGATCGCCGCCGGTCCAGGCCGCGAGATAGAGGATTATGAGATAGAACACCTGCGCGAACATCATGGTGACGATCATGAAGGCGACACCGGAAGTGCGCAGCGCCAGCAGCCCGATCACCAGCGCGAGAAGCGCGCCGCAGGCAAGGCCGGCGGCGAAGGCGGCCGGCACGCTCCAGCCGAGGTGGATGACGGCAAGGCCTGCGCCATAGAGCCCAGCCGAAAAGAACATGGCGTGGCCGAGGCTGAGCAACCCGACATAGCCGAACAGCAGGTTGTAGCCCATGGCGAAAACCGCCAGCACCATGATGCGGGCGAGCAGCCCGTGGTGATATTCCGGCAGGACGAGGCTTAGGGCAAACAGCAGGACGATGACGCCAAGATGCAACGCATAGGCTTTTGACGGTGAAGCCTCCTTCATCGCGATGCCGTCCCGAACAGGCCTTGCGGCCGGAACACCAGCACCATGGCAACCAGCAGCGTGGCGATGATCTTGGCCAGCGTCGGCGAGAAGAACACCGAGATGATGCCGTCCGACAGGCCGATGAGCACGGCAGCGACGACGGTGCCGCGCAGCGAGCCGAGGCCACCGATGATGACGACGATGAAGGACAGCAGCAGCGGGTCCTGTCCCATCAAATAATGCGCCTGGCTGATCGGCACGATCAGCACCGCGGCCACCGCCGCCAGCACCGCGCCGAGCGCGAAGACGCCGGCATAGACGCGGTCGACCGGAATGCCAAAGGCCTGCGCCGTTTCGCTGTCATATTGCGTGGCGCGCATGACGAGGCCGATTTTCGTACGCGTCAGCACGAACCAGGTCGCCACCAGCAGAAGCGCGGATGCGGCGATGATCGACAGCTTGTAGCCGGAGTAGCCGAACCACGGCAAAAGGATGCGGTAGCTGAAGGGCGGCTCCACCGGCCGTGCCTCCGGACCATAAAAGGTCAGCGCCAGTTGCTGGATGATGTAGAGCATGCCGATGGTGGCGACGATGGTGGCTTCCGGATTGTAATTCAGCCGGCGCAGCACCAGCCGTTCGGAGACCAGCGCGATCAGGCCGACGATCAGCGGCGCCAGCGCCAGGGCTGCCACGAAGCCGAGCGCCGGATGGCCTGATATCGCCGTGGAGATCGCCCAGGCAAGCACCGCGCCGAGCATGAAGAACTCGCCATGGGCGACATTGACGACGCGCATGACGCCGAACACCAGCGACAGGCCAAGCGCCGTCAGCGCCAGCACGGCGGAGGTGACGAGGCCTTCGAGGGCGGCGAGGAGAAGGTGGGGTCCGAAGTGCATCGGCTATACGCTGGCGGGGTGCAAGCTCACAGCGGCTGCGTCGTGTAATCCCCTTCCGGCTCGTAGAGGCCGTCCTCGATCTTGGTCTTGTGGACGACGTTCAGCCGGCCGCCTTCGACCTTTGAGATGTTCTGGATGCCAAAACACTGGTGGATCTTGCCGTTGAAGGTCTTCGGCCCTTGCGGATGCTCGGGGCCCTCGGCGAACTCGGTCAAGGCCTCGGTCGCCTCGACCAGCTTGGCGCGGTCTTCCGGGCCCTTGTAGCCGGCATCCTCCATCGCCTTCTTAACGACATAGAGCGTTTCCCAGCAGCCGAACATGTGCGCGGCGGTGGAGACGTCCTTCGGATCGCCGACGGCAGCGCCATTGTCGTCGATGCCGACAGCGGCGCGATAGGCCTTCTGCGCGGCGGAATCATCTGGCTGCGCGTAGCGCGGCGAGCCTTCCCAGAAATGGCTGCCGTCGAGGAATTCGAGGCCGGGGCTGTTGATGTCGGTGGCTTCGAGCGAATCGATGAAGCCGAACAGCTGCGGCCGGCTGGAGCCGTAGAACTCGCCGAGTTCCTTGACGAAGGTGAGCACCGCAGGGCCGACCATGACGTGGTAGATCACCTCGGTTTCGGCCGGGATTTGCGGGAAGTATTTGGTGAAGGACGATTCCGTCGGCGGGATGGCGATCTGGGCGATGACCTCGGCGCCCTGCGCCTTCAGCGCCGGCGGCAGGTAGTCGCGATGGTCGTAGCCGAAGGCGAAATCGGGGAAAATCTGCGTCACCTTCTTGCCGGCATTCGCCGCGATCCACGGCGCCATCGCCTGGATCTGGCTCTTCACGTCGGTGATGCCGGGCTGGAAGACGTAGCGGTTGAGCTTGGTCGAGGCGACGTGGTGGCCTTCGCTGACGACAAAATAGGGCATCTTGGCCTCACCGGCGGCGGGCGCCGAGCCGATGACGACATGCGAAAACAGCGTGCCGTAGACGATGTCGGTCTTATGCTGGGTGGCGAACTTGCCGACCACTTCGGCGCCGCGGCCGGGATCGGTGCCGTCATCCTCGATGATCACCTCGACCGGCCGGCCGTTGATGCCGCCGGCTTCGTTGATCGCCTTGACCGCGGCTGCGGTGGTCCGCTCGTACCAGCGGCCATAGGCGGCGCCGATGCCGGTGCGGTGGCACTGGAAGCCGATCTTTATCGGCGCCGAGCTTTGCGCCTGGCTGTAGCGCACGAACCCAGGCGCGACGGCAAGGCCGGCGCCCGCGGCCAACCCCTTCAGCGCGGTGCGGCGGGTGAGACCGGTTTTGGAGAGATCGAAAAACCCATTCTTGTCAGTCACGGCAGTTCCCCTTGTTTTTGAGTTTTGACCAATGGCTGTAGCGAGACGGGCCACTCTTGGTGAGAGCGCCGAAATTGCATGTGTACAAACTAAATCATCAAAGCCCTGACGTGGCAAGCGAGCTTTCCCCTGAGGACCGATCGACGTCATCGAAGCCGGGTTTTGTCTCACCCGACCGAAGGCGTGGCAAGCAACCACAGGCCGAAGACCGTATAGGCGATCATCAGCACGGTGAGCGGAAACTGGCTGAGCGCGGCGCCGGCGGGACGCGAATGCAATCGCCAGGCGAGGCCATGCGCGACGAGCACGGCGAGCATGTGGCCAATGATGATGATACCGGCCTGAAAATTCCACAGCCACCATGCCGAGCCGGCGCCGGCGGCCGCGCCGGCTTCGATCCGCATGTCGGCGGTGCCGAACAGGTTCCAGCCCAGCGCGAACGGGTCGGAAAGCGCAGCCATGGCATATTGGCCGTCGACGAGCAGCGTCGTCAGATAGTGCGCAACATGATAGGCGAGCGCGATCGGCACGATCGACCAGACCAGCAGCCCTGCGGCCTGACTGAGGGAATGCGGGCTGCCGGCAAGATGCTGGCCAAGGACAATGGCAATGATGAACGCGGCTGCAAGCAAGACGAACATCAGCACGAGCCCGAAGCTGCCGATGCCGATCACCGCCGTGCGGCCCGGGAATTCCAGCGGGTTGAGCCCGAACAGGCCGAACCAGAAGAAGGTTTTCGACAGGCCGTCGAACGACACCGACGACAGCGCCAGCAGCAGGAAAGCAATGCCGCTGAGCGACAGCGGCGCGGCATTGCTGAGCTTGGCGCCCGGCCAGCACAGACTGAGCCGGCTACCTTCCTTGCGCCCGCCTTCATTGCGCTTGCCTTCGTCGCGCTCAAGCAGGGCGAAGCGCGCCACCATGGCGAGGAAGACGGTCAGGAACTCACCGCGCCGGGTCCAGTCGCGGTAGCCGAACACCAGCATGGGGGCAAAACTCAGCAGCCAATAAAGGCCGGCGGCCCAGGCGAGCCGCGCCGGGTCGTCGGGCGCCGGGTCGATCAACTCGAACCAGGCGAAGGCGAAGAACAGCGCGAAAGCCGGCCAGCAGCCGAGCCACGCAGGCGGTCGCCATGTCTTGCGATTGCCGAACAGGCGGGAAATGACACGCCAGGGCCCGTACCAGGGGTTGAGCCATGACCAGAGATTGCCGAACAGCCCCTGCAGCAGAACCAGGCCAACCCAGAGCAGCGTCCAGATCGCCAGCGGCAGCGGGTTGGAGAGCGGATCACGGCTGCCGAACAGGCCGGCCGCAACCAGAATTGCAAAGCCGGCAAAGGATATCAAGCTGACGACCGCCCGCGCGCCGTCGCCGAATGCGAACAGCGGCAGGCGCCGCCGCCAGAAGCGGGCAGGAAAGTCTGAGGGCAGCAGCGCCAGGACAAGAAAACTGGCTGCGACCGCGAACGCGCCGCCGGCGACGTAGTAGCCGGTGGGCAGAAGCAGGACGTGGCCGCGATCGGAGGCATGGGCGAAGGCTGGGGTGGGCAACAGGAGGGCCAACGAAGCGACAGAACCAAGAAAGCAAATGGCTTTGGCGGCTGAATGACAGCGCTCTACGGCGCCCCCCTCTGTCCTGCCCTCTTTGCCAAAACTTGACATCTCCCCCACTTGGGGGGAGATCGGCAGTTCGCTCGG
>NZ_JBVVPZ010000074.1:0-16552 GCF_055811415.1 Mesorhizobium sp. WSM4846 | reverse complement strand
CCGGTTCGGACATCAGTCCCTTCTCCCCGTCACTATACGGGGAGAAGGTGCCGGCAGGCGGATGAGGGGCAGCGCCATGCCGCGTCCCTCAAGCGCCCTCACCGGCGACACGCCTCAGAGCCCGTGCTCCTTCAGGATCTGGGCGGCATTTTCCTTGGTGATCTTCTGCGTCGGCAGCGTGATGGTCTTTTCGACCTTCTCGCCGTTCAGGAACTTGATCGCCTGCCGCAGCCCTTCGGCGCCCGGCGTCACATAGGTGAACGTCGCCGTCAGCTCACCATTGGCAACAAGCTGCACGCCTTCATTGGGCAGGCCGTCGATGCCGATGAACTTGATGTCCTTCTCGCGGCCGACATCCTTGGCGGCAAGATAGGCGCCGTAGGCCATCGGATCGTTGTGACCATAGACGAGGTCGATCTTCTCGTTGTTCCGCAGTGCCGTGGCCATGATGTTGTAGGCCTGGTCCTGCTTCCAGTCGCCCGACTGTTGGTCGAGCAAATGTTTTATGCCCGGCTCCTTGTCGGTGAATTCATGGAAGCCGTCATGGCGGTCATGTGCCGGCTGGGTGCCCATGCCGCCCCAGATCTCGACGACATTGCCTGATGCCTTGCCCTTGCCGCCGAGCAATTCGACCGCGTATTCACCGGCAGCCCGCCCGATCAGCTTGTTGTCGCCGCCGACGAACTGCGTGTAGTCCTTGGTCTCGACGTTGCGGTCGAGCACGAAGACCGGGATCTTGGCGTCGATCGCCTGCTGCACGACGCCGGTCAACCCGGCGGATTCCTTCGGTGACACCAGCAGCGCGTCGACTTCCTGGCGGATCAGGTTCTCGACATCGGCGACCTGCTTTTCCGTCTTGTCCTCGCCGTCGGTGACGATCAGCTCGACTTCCGGATGCTTGGCGGCCTCGGCCAGGATGTCCTTGTTGAACTGGGCGCGCCACGGCTCGATGGTCGTCACCTGCGAGAAGCCGATCTTCCACTTCTTGTCCTGTGCGTAGGCGTTGCCGCTGGTCAGAAGGGCGGTCGTGGTCAGCAGTGCCGCGGTGACAGCGGCAAGCTTCAGCAATTCACGTCGTTTCATTTCTTGTTTCCTCCAAGATTTAAAGACGGGGTCTCTTTTGACGGCCGCTTTGCTGCGGTCGTTTCCTTGTGCGCCGCTTTTCCGCCAGGCAGGCGCAGATAGTAGAGAAGATCAACGGCATTGCGCTCCTGGACGAGCACGGTGCCGATGATGATCATCCCCTTCAGCACGAGCTGAAGGTTCGAATTGATGTTGTGCAATTGCAGGATGTTCGAGAGCAGTCCGAAGATCAGCACGCCGCAGAATGTGCCGATGAGGCTGCCGCGTCCGCCCATCAGGCTGGTGCCGCCGATGACCACGGCGGCGATGGCATCGAGCTCCAGCCCGGCGCCGGCATCCGGCTTGCCTTGCCTGTATTGAGCGACATAGAGCACCGCCGCCACGCCGGCCAGCAGCCCGGACACGGCGTAGGTGGCGATCTTGACGCGGCCGGCGGCGATGCCGGACAGCCGCGCCGCCTCTTCATTGCCGCCGATGGCGTAGACATAGCGGCCGAACGGGGTGAAGCGCAGCACCGCGCCGTAGATCAGGATCGCTCCGAGGAAGAACAGGCCCGGCATCGGGATCACGCCGAACACCAGCGAGCGCAGCATCTCGAAATCGGCGGTGGCGTTCGACCCGGTGTAGACCGGCAGCACTGCATTGTTCTGGCCGGCGGTCAGCCGGGCGATGCCGAGCGCCGTCACCATCATCGCCAGCGTAACGATGAAAGGCTGCAGCCGCCCGGCAACGATGATGAAGCCGTTGAGCGCGCCGAACAGCAGGCCGACGCAAGGCGCCACCAGCAACACGCCGAGCACGCCGAATTTCGAGCCGACCTGCGGCAGCAGGAACCACAGCACCAGACTGCAGAGGATCACCCCGACAATGCCGGGCGTGACCAGCCCACGAACGCTGTCCAGCCTGATGGCGTGGGTGGCCTGCGGGCCGGCGCGGGATTTTTCGATGTTCAGGAAGATGAAGCGGGTGACCAGGATGCCGAGGCAAAGGGCGACTACGGCAACTGTCGGCACCCCCAGCACCACCGCCGGCGTGACGCCCGGAACCGTCAGCAGCATGGCGCAGACCACGGTGCAGATCGCCATCAGCGAGCCGACGGAAAGATCGATGCCGCCAGTGATGATCACCGCCGTCATGCCGGTGGCGATCAGGCCGGTGGTCGACACCTGCCGCAGCACATCGAGCAGATTGCCGTAGGACAGGAAGATGTTGTTGCCCTTGGAGCTGATCGGCGAGCCCAGCACGCCGATCAGGAAGATGGCGATCAGGCCCCAATAGAGCTTCGTCCGCGACAGGATGTTCAAGATGCTCATGCTGCGGGTCTCGTCATGGTCCGGCGCGGCGCCGCGAGCCGCATGATGGCCTCCTCACTGGCTTGCGCGCGGGAAAGGATCCCCGTCTGGCGACCATCGGCCATGACCAGGATGCGATCGGAAAGATGCAGCAGCTCCGGCAATTCCGAGCTGATGACGGCGATGGCGAGGCCGTCTCGCGCCAGCTTGAAGATCAGGTCGTAGATCTCCCGCTTGGCGCCGACATCGATGCCGCGTGTCGGCTCGTCCAGCAGCAGCACCCGCGGCCGCGTCGCCAGCCACTTGCCGATGACGACCTTCTGCTGGTTGCCGCCGGACAGGGTGCCGGCCGGCTGCTCGATGGTCCCGCAGCGAATGCCGAGCGCCTTGACCGCGTGCCGCGCCAGGCCTTCCTCGGCGGCCCGCGTGCGAAGCCCGAATCG
The DNA here is from genome assembly GCF_055811415.1 of Mesorhizobium sp. WSM4846. NCBI lineage: Bacteria > Pseudomonadati > Pseudomonadota > Alphaproteobacteria > Hyphomicrobiales > Phyllobacteriaceae > Mesorhizobium > Mesorhizobium sp. WSM4846. The sequence goes on along the minus strand of NZ_JBVVPZ010000074.1, from coordinate 13,734 downwards.
CGCCAGCGCGCCGACCAGCGGCAGCGCGACATTGTCGGTGATCGACGCCTGAAGATGCAGGCCTTGCGTCTTGCGGTCCTCGGTCACCAGAGCGACGCCAAGCCGGCGGGCGTCGCGCGGCGAACGGATTTCCACCGGCTCGCCGTCGAGCCGGATTTCGCCGCTGGCGCGGCCGCCGCTGGAACCGAAGATGGTCTCCAGGATTTCGGTGCGTCCCGAGCCCAGCAGTCCGCCTATCCCCAGAATTTCGCCTTCGGCAAGATCGAAGCCGACGCCGTCGAGCGCGGTGCGCCAGCCGTGGCGGTCTGGTTTCGACAGCGATAGGCCGCTTACCGAGAGGACGACCTTGCCGCTGGGACCACGCTCTTCCTGGGAAGAGGCAAGCAGGTTGCGCCCGACCATCGCCGATATGATGGTATCTTCGTCGAGCTTTGCCATCGCCTCGGTCAGCACGCGGCGTCCATCGCGAAACACGGTGACCCGGCTGGCCAGATGCATGACCTCGTCGATGCGGTGCGAGATGTAGATGATCGCCACGCCGTTGTCGGCGAGCTGGCGGATGATCCGGAACAGCCTCTGGCATTCGGCCGGCGAAAGCGCGGAGGTCGGCTCGTCCATGATCAGGATGCGCGCCGACATCGACAATGCCTTGGCGATCTCGACCAGCTGCTGCTCGCCGACACGCAGGCTGCCGACCCGCGCTTCCGGGTTGAGCTCGATGCCGAGCCTCTGCAGCAGGGCGCCTGCGGCATGGCTGCTTGCCTTGCTGTCGACGATAAGTCCGGCGATCAGCTTCTCGCGCCCGAGGAAGATATTGTCGGCAACGCTGAGCTCGGGGACGAGATTGAGCTCCTGATGGATGATGGCGATGCCGGCATGCTCGGCGTCGCGGACGCCGGCGAAACGGACCGGATGGGCATCGACGTTCACCGTCCCGTCGTAATCCGTGTAGATACCGGAGAGGATTTTCATCAGCGTCGACTTGCCGGCGCCGTTTTCCCCCATCAGCGCATGGATCTCGCCGCGCCGCAGCTCGAAGTCGACATCGACAAGTGCGGCGATGCCACCGAAGGTCTTGGTGATGTGCTCGGCGCTCAGAACGACAGCCGAGCCGCCAGCGGCGGCCGCATCGTCTCCGGACGTGATGGAATTGCCATGCTCCATGACAAGAACGGCCTCCCTTCCGTCGTCGTCGAACATCTCAAACGCTAATCTAAACGTTTCGAACATGTCAAGTCGCTATCTGATGAGGCGGGATTGATGCATTTCAATTCTTGCACAAATCCGCAGGATTCCGTAGGTATTGTAGCCAGAGGGCGACGAAACGTTTCGAAAATGATGGCATCAGGGCGAAAAAAACAGCGAAAGTCCACGGCCCCGACCATGCTGCACGTGGCTGAAGCGGCGCGTGTTTCGGTCGCCACCGTCTCGGCGCTGATCAACGGCACCGCGACCGTCAGTCCCGAGCTCAGCCAGCGCATCGAACAGGCGATCCGCGACATCGGCTACAAGCGCAACGCGATCGCCCGCAGCCTGAAGATGGGCACGACCCGCACCATCGGGCTTACCGTTCCCCACATCACCAATCCGTTCTTCACCGATGTCGTTTCGGTCATCCAGCAGGCATTCGACCGCGCCGGCTATGCGGTCATGCTGTGCTGCACGGACGAGGACCTGAACACGCAGGACGACCAGATCAGACTGCTGCTCGACAGAATGGTCGACGGACTGATTGTTGCGCGCGTCGGCGACGGCGCGATCCTGAAGAGAATTGTCGACGACGCCAACGTGCCGGTGGTGCTGCTCGACCGCGTTTGCGAAGGCGTCGATACCGACACCGTCGCTCTCGACAACCAGCGCGCGGTGTTCGACGCCATCACCCATCTGATCGATCTCGGCCACCGGCGGATCGGCTACATCTCCGGATCGTTCGACATCTCGCCCATGCATGACCGCATGACGGGATATCGCGAGGCGCTCCAGGCTGCCGGCCTGCCGGTCGAGAGCGAGCTTGTCCGCTTCGGCAATTTCCATGAAGTCGACGGCTACAACGCGACGATGCAGCTGCTTTCGCTGCACGACCGCCCGAGCGCGATCTTCTCGGCCAACAACCCGATGGTGATCGGCACCATGAAAGCGATCCGCGATATCGGGCTGTCCTGCCCCGAGGACATTTCGGTTGCCTGCTTCGACGATTTTCCGTGGTCGGACGTGTTCCAGCCGCAACTGACCACGGTCGCACAACCGGTCAAGGCGATCGGTGAGCAGGCGGCCAATCTGCTGCTCGACCGCCTAGCTGGAAACAGGGACGCGCCGCCGCGCAAGCTGACGCTCAAGGGACGCCTGATGATCCGCAATTCATGCCGGCCCCTTGGCGCGCCGCTGGGGGCGATCGCACAAAGCGTCAGCGCCTAACGCGCCTTCGCAGCCTCGCAAAAAAGTCAGGCCGCTTCCGACAGCGATTTGTGGACGTTGGCCAGGATCTCGAAGGATCGCACCCGCGCTGCGTGGTCGAAAATCTGCGCGGTGACCATCAGCTCGTCGGCGCCGGTGCGCTGCACGAACGCTTCGATGCCTTGCCTGACCGTTTCCGGGGCGCCGACGACGGCGCAGGACAGCGCCTGGTCGAGCATGGTTTTGGCCATCGGGTCGAGGTCGCGCTCATATCCGTCGACCGGCGGCGGCAAGCGGCCGGGCCGGCCTGTGCGCAGATTGACGAAGGCCTGCTGCAGCGAGGTGAACAACAGCCGCGCCTCGGCGTCGGAGGGTGCAGCGAACACGTTGAGGCCGAGCATGACATAGGGCTTGTCGAGCTGTTTCGACGGCTGGAAGCGCGAGCGATAGATCTCCAGTGCGTGGTCGAGTTCGGCCGGCGCGAAATGCGAGGCGAAGGCGTAGGGCAGGCCGAGCATGGCGGCGAGCTGCGCACCATAGAGGCTCGAGCCCAGAATCCAGATCGGCACCTGCTCGCCCTCGCCGGGCACGGCGCGGATACGCTGACCGTCTTCGGCCGGCTGGAAATAGCCCATCAGCTCGACGACATCCTGCGGAAAACTGTCGGCGCCGGCCTCGAGGTTGCGGCGCAGCGCACGCGCCGTGCCCATGTCGGTGCCCGGCGCTCGGCCGAGGCCGAGATCGATGCGGCCCGGGTGCAACGCGTTAAGCGTGCCGAACTGCTCGGCGATGACCAGCGGCGAATGGTTCGGCAGCATGATGCCGCCGGCTCCGACGCGTATCGTTGTGGTGCCGCCGGCGACATGGGCAATGACGACGGAGGTGGCGGCGCTGGCGATGCCCGGCATATTGTGATGCTCGGCCAGCCAATAGCGCCTGTATCCCAGCCGCTCGGCATGGCGGGCGAGATCGAGCGAATTGGCGAGCGATCGCGAAGCGTTGCTGCCTTCGACGATCGGCGACAGGTCGAGAACGGAAAGAGCGGTCATGGGCGGCGGGGATCCTGTGGACGGGAGGGATGTAGGAACCGACCGCGATGGCCGCAAATTCAAAAAATTGAACTGACGCCCATGAGTCCACCCAAGCAAAAAGGGGCGCTCTGGAATTTACAATCCACGGTTCCCTGCCGCAGCTTATCCCGCTTCTCGGATCATACGCCCGCAGCCGTGTCGGTTTCTGAAATCTCTTCGTCCTCAACCGCCGTATGTTGCGCCGCCAGGAAATTGCCGACATGGCTGAGGCCGTCGAAATGGTCGCAGAACACCTTGACGACGACCAGCAGCGGCACCGCCATCAGCGCGCCGACGAAACCCCACAGCCAGGACCAGAAGGCAATGGCGATGAGGATCGCCACGGCATTGATCTCTAGGCGCCGGCCGACCACCGTAGGCGTCACGAATTGGCCTTCGACAGTATCGCACAACAGCACGAAGGCCGGCGCCAGCAGCGCGTAGGAGATGCTGTCGAAGCTGATCAGCGCGATGATCGTGACCAGCGTGATTGTAATCAGCGCCCCGATATAGGGCAGGAAATTGAGCAGAGCCGCTGCTGCGCCCCAGACCTGCGGGTTGGGTATGCCGAGTGCCCAGAGGCCGAGTCCGATGACCACGCCCAGGCATGTATTGATGACGGCGACGGTAAGCAGATAGTGCGAGATTTCACGTTCGACGTCATAGACGACGCGCAGTGCCCGCTTCTTTTCGCTGAGACTGGGGAAGGATTCGACGATCTTCTCATAAAACATCGTGCCGGAGGCGAGCAGGAACAGCGACAGGACGAAGACGATGATGAGGCTGGTGCCCGCCGACAGCAAATTGCCGGCGGCTTGCGACAGGATGCCCGATTGCGCCATGGCTACCCTCTGGACGCCCGGCCCTTGGGAGGTCTGCGTCAGTCCCTCTATCTGCCGCGAAATCTCCATGATCCTTTCGAAAGGACGCCGCAGTTGCGCGAGACGTTCGGTCAGCTGCTGGCCAATCACCGAGGTGTTGTTGATGAGGTCGATGACCGGGCCGCTAAGCAGATAGCCGGCCACGGCAAGGATGCTGACCGACAGCACCACCAGCAGTGTCGCCGATATCACATCGGGCATGCCGTGTTTGCGCAGGAAGCGGACGATCGGCGTCAGCGTCAGCGCCAGCAGGAAAGCCAGGATGACCGGCATGAAGAAGGCGCGGGCGAAGGAGAGCGCGTAGATCGCCATAAGGATGAAGATGCCGACTAGCAGCGAACGTATCAGGTGCATGTCCGCACGCGCCTCGACGCGCGGATCGGGGCTCTCGGCAGCACCCGAAGCGGCGGGTTCGGCTTTCATTCTGGCCCTCGGCGGCACACTGCGATTGGTGTACGCTGTTGGCGGAAACGCCTTTGCGGCTTCAAGGTTCCGTTGGAGCGACGTGCGTCCACTTGGACGCTCAAAGGCCCCGAAAATCGATTCCGATTTGCGGCCGATGCGCTTAGCCGGCGCTGAGGATGACCTTGGCCCTACGATCTTGCCGGCGAATCAAGCGGCCGGCGCGGCCGCAGCAGGGATCGCCTTCGCCGTCTCCTTGCGCACGATCGGTGCCACCTTGGTGCCGTAGAGTTCGATCGCCTTCATGATCTTGGCGTGCGCCATGGTGCCGATCGCCATTTGCAGCAGGAAGCGGTCGTTGCCGAATATCCTGTGCTGGGCAACGATCTTTTCGGCCACCTGTTCGGGGTTGCCGACGAACAGCGCGCCGTTCGGGCCGCGCGACTGGTCGAAATGTGCTCTCGACGTCGGACCCCAGCCGCGCTCGCGACCGATGCGGTTCATCACCTCGGCCTGCGGCCCATAAAAATCGTCGGCCGCCTGGTCGGTGGTCGCGGCAATGAAGCCGTGCACGTTGAGGCTGGTGGCTAGATCAGCCGGATCGTTGCCGGCCCGTTTGGCCGCTTCCCTGTAAATATCGAACAGCGGCGCGAACCGCGCCGGCTCGCCGCCGATGATGGCCAGCGCCAGCGGCAGGCCGAGCGCACCGGCCCGCGCGGCGGATTGCGGCGTGCCGCCGATCGCGATCCAGATCGGCAATCTGTCCTGGAACGGGCGGGGGTAGACGCCGCGATCGTTGATCGGAGCGCGCAGCCTGCCCGACCAGCTCACCTTGACATGATCGCGGACGGCAAGCAGCAGATCGAGCTTTTCGGCAAAGAGCTCGTCATAGTCCTCAAGATTGTAGCCGAACAGCGGAAAGGATTCGATGAACGAGCCGCGCCCAGCCATGATCTCGGCCCGGCCGCTGGATAGAAGGTCGAGCGTTGCAAACTGCTGGAAGACACGGACCGGATCGTCGGAGGATAGCACAGTGACCGCGCTGGTCAGCTTTATGCGCCGGGTGCGTTCGGCGGCTGCGGCCAGGGCTACGATCGGCGCTGAAGCCGCATAATCGGGACGGTGATGCTCGCCCAACCCAAACACGTCGAGGCCGACCTGGTCGGCCAGCTCGATCTCCTCGATCAGGTTGCGCAGCCGCTCATGCGCACCCATGGCGCCTGGGCCTGATTCCGGGCTGACGTCGGCGAAGGTGTAGAGACCGAGTTCCATCATCTGTCATCCTGGTGTTTTGTTCTGGTGTTTTGTTTTTCGCGCTACAGGTAGCGACCAGTCCGCCGCGCCGCCAGAGGGTCGGATGGTGAACAGTGCATGTCCGTTTCAGCCGAATTCAGCCGAAAAGGCGTCTCCCGGCTGCAACAGCTCAGAATTTCATGGCTGGCATACCGTTTTGGCGCTTGAACTCTGGGTTTTCACGCGTATGTAAGCCTCGCAAATTGACTCCAGGGAAGTGGACTTGGCTATCTATAGGGAAAAAGACGTTTTCGAGCGGCGTAATGCCGCAAACGAGGCAAAGAAGGCGCTTCTCGAGCGCTTCAAGGCAAAGCCGGCAGCGGACGATCCAGCGGTGCTGGCACGACAGGCCGAACGCAAGGCGATCCTCGAAGCCCGTGCGATACGCGAGGCCGAAAAGGCCAGGCTGAAGCAGGAGAAGCTGGCGCGCGAAGCGGCCGAAAAGGCCGAGCGCGAAGCTGCTGCCGAAGCGGCGCGTATCGCTGCTGAAGAAGCGGCGCAGGCGGAAGCGAAGATCCGGGAAGCCGAAGAGAACGAGCGCCTCGCTCGTTTGCTTGCCGACGAGGCTGAGCGCAAAGCCAAGCGCGACGCGCGCTATGCGGCGCGCAAGCAGCGCACCGGCAGGACGCCTCCGGGCTTTTCCGCTCGCTAGCGCTCCTACAGCGCGATTTCACCAATCAAAATTCAGGGCCGCCTTGCAGCGGCCCTGAAGGCGTTTGTGCTGCGGCCTTGCTGCAAACCTAGGTCGCGAGTTTCAATCCCATGATGCCGCAGACGATGAGTGCGATGCAGGCCAGCCTGATCGCGGTCGCAGGCTCACCGAGCAGCCAGATGCCAAGCAGCGCCGTGCCGACGGTGCCGATGCCGGTCCACACCGCGTAAGCCGTGCCGACCGGCAGCGTCTTCAGCGCCAGTCCGAGCAAGGCGAGACTGACGACCATCGAGGCAACCGTCAGGATGGTCGGAAGCGGCTTCGAAAAGCCATCAGTGTATTTGAGGCCGATAGCCCAGCCGATCTCGAACAGGCCAGCGAAGAAGAGAAGAATCCACGACATCGGAACGCTCCATTGGATTGCGGGTCGTCCCGGTCTTTTCGGAAAGCGCGAAGTCGTCTTCGCCGCATTGATTTAGAAATGCCCAATCAACAGCAGCGCCGACAACACTTCAGGACCAGTCGCTGAATGTCGATGGTCCTGAAATGCCGTCGGTCATGACTGCGCCGAAACGCCGAGGCTTACTTGTCCTTGAGTTTGGTCGCCTTGACGGGCGGCGCTTTCAGGGTCGGGGCAGCGGCAGGTTTCTTCGCGTCCTTCTTCGGCTTGCGGGCTTCTTTGCCCGCCTTCATCGCACCTTTAGCCATGATTCGTTTCCTCCAATTGTGGCAAGCGAAATGAACCAAGAGAAACGCCCGACCGCAAGAGGCATAATCTGGCGCCGGCGCCAGCCGTCGGCTGTCAACCGTTTCTAATTCGCTCGTAAACCACGCTGGTCCGTGCGATGATCTTTTTGCACTGCAGCAACGGCCCGTGCCTTCGCCGGGTGGTGATCCGGCAGGACGGTTAGGACGACAATGCGAATTCATATCGGCTGCGAGATGAGCTTCGACTTTCCGCAGGAAACGCCGCTGATCGCGATGCTCAACGTTCACTATTCCCGCGCGTCCGATCTCGAGCGGCCGGATTTCCTGACTTCGAACCCACCGGTGCCGATCGAGAGCTACCGCGACAGTTTCGGCAATTGGTGCAATCGTCTTGTCGCCCCGCCCGGTCGCTTCACCTTCGGCACGGACGCCGTGATCCGCGATCCCGGAACCTTCGAGATCGGCGATCTGGTGGCGTGGCAGCACGAGGTGCGCGACCTGCCGTCGGAGACATTGCTGTTCCTGCTGCCGAGCCGCTATTGCGAGAGCGACGTGCTGGCGAGCGAGGCGTGGCGGCTGTTCGGCCACTCACCGCTCGGTATTCCACGCGTGCAGGCGGTCTGCGATTTCGTCCACAACCACATCATCTTCAACTACGGCAACGCGCGGCCGACGCGCACGGCGACAGAGGCCTATCGAGAGCAAAGCGGCGTTTGCCGCGACTTTGCCCATCTCGCCGTCGCCTTCTGCCGCGCCTTGAACATCCCGACGCGCTATTGCACCGGCTACATCAGCGACATCGGCCTGCCGAAGCCTTGGTCGGACATGGACTTCGCCGCCTGGATGGAGGTCTACCTCGGCGGTCGCTGGCATGCCTTCGATCCGCGCAACAATGCGCCGCGCATCGGCCGCATCCTGATCGCCTCCGGCCGCGACGCAGCCGATGTGCCGCTGACCCATATCTTCGGGCCGGGTATGCTGGCCGGTTTCAAGGTCTGGACGGAAGAAGTCATCGAAGAGGCGTCGACGCAGCAGCCTTGAACCAGCGGATGGTTTGCCGCGTTGTGAATGCCTGTGTGGAGCTTCGGCGGCTGCGCCGTTAAGCTCGAACACGTCGAGGCGCGGCTGAAGGGAGGAACGAAGATGAAAATCGACGGCGGGTGCCATTGCGGCGCCATTACCTACAAGGCGGAGGTCGATCTGGACAAGACCAGTATTTGTCACTGCATCGATTGCCAGCAGCTGACCGGAACAGCGTTTCGGGTGACCGTGCCGGCGCCGGAGGAGCACTACCGGATCACCAGAGGCACGCCGAAGATCTACATCAAGACCGCAGCGAGCGGCGCCAGGCGCGCCCAGGCCTTTTGCGGCGAGTGCGGTACGCACCTCTATGCCACGTCGGTCGGCGACGGGCCGAAAGTCTACGGCATCAGGGTCGGCACGGCGCGGCAGCGCGAACAACTGATCCCGAGAAAACAGATCTGGCACCGCTCGGCGCTGCCTTGGCTGCCGGAGTTCGAAGGCACGACGATCGTCGAGGAGCAGTAGCCTCTCAGTCGTCGCCTTCGACGACCCTTAGCCGCAGTTGGCCGGTCTTGGAATCGGCGACGCGCGCACCCGCTTCGGTCTTCGCGCTGCCCCATCCGGCGTCGCCCTCCGTCGGCTGCGCCCCGAACTCCAGCGCCTCGATCTTTTGGCCGCGCTTGGTCACCTTAGACGTCGAGACGAGGATATCGTCGATATCCTTGGCCGACTGGCCGAAATGGCTCTGCAGCTTGCGCACCCGCTCGTCGAGGCGCGAGACATCCTCCATCAGCCGGATGACTTCGCCCTGGATCAAATGCGCCTGCTCGCGCATGCGGGCGTCCTTGAGAATCGCCTGGATGACCTGGATCGACAGCATCAGCAGCGACGGCGAGACGATGACGATGCGGGCGCGGTGCGCCTTGTGGACAATCCCCTCGAAATTCTCGTGGATCTCGGCGAATACCGATTCCGACGGCACGAACATGAAGGCGGTGTCCTGCGTCTCGCCCTGGATCAGGTATTTGTCGGAAATATCGCGGACATGCACCTCGATGTCGCGCCGGAACGCTTGTGCTGCGACCTTCTGCAAATCGACGCCTTCGGCGGCACGGATGGCGTTCCAGGCTTCCAGCGGAAACTTGGCGTCGATGGCAAGTGCGGGCGCCCCATTCGGCATCTTCACCAGGCAGTCGGGCCGGCTGCCGTTCGACAGGGTCGCCTGGAATTCATAGGCGCCGTGCGGCAGGCCGTCGGCGACGATCGCCTCCATGCGCGACTGGCCGAAGGCGCCGCGCGTCTGCTTGTTGGAGAGGATTGCCTGAAGTTGCACGACCTGGCTGGCGAGCGACTGGATGTTGCCTTGCGCTATATCGATGACCGCCAGCCGCTCCTGCAGTTTGGCGAGGCTTTCATGCGTCGATTTCGTCTGCTCGGTCATGGTCTGGCCGAGACGGCCGGTCATCGCGTCGAGACGCTGGCCGATCGACTGCGTGAGTTCGGCCTGCCGCGCCCCGAACACTTCGGCGATCGCGCCCATGCGGCCCTGCATCTCGGCCTGGCTTGCCAGGATGCCGGCCATCCGCGCCTCGGCGTCGCGGGCGTGGTCGGCGGCTTCCGCGGCAGCCACCGCACGCGCCTTGGCCGAGCGCCAGAGCGCGACGACGAGCGCCACGAACAGGCCCAGGAACAGGACCGCGCCGAATGCCAGCGCGTGGCCGAGCGTGATCGTGGTGGCGCCGAGCCGGGCGATCGGTTCGGACAGGATGGTGGTCAGGTCGTTCATATCGGACAGCATAGATGATTCGGCCTGACGACACAGATCAAAAGGTGAACGCCGCTGCAAATGCCCCGGTTGACGCTTTTCGTGCGAGGTCTTAGGTGAGACGCCATGTCGATCAAGCCGCTCATCATCCTTCCCGATCCCGTCCTGCGCCAGGTTTCGAAACCGGTTGAGCGCATCGACGGCGCTTTGCGCAAACTGGCCGATGACATGCTGGACACAATGTATGATGCGCCGGGCATCGGTCTGGCGGCGATCCAGGTCGGCGAACCGCTGCGCATGCTGGTGATCGACCTCGCCAAGGAAGACGAGCCGCCGGCGCCGCATGTTTTCATCAATCCCGAGATTCTTGAGAGCGCCGATCAGCGCTCGGTCTACGAGGAGGGGTGCCTGTCGATCCCCGATTACTATGCCGAGGTCGAGCGCCCTGCCGCCGTGCGGGTGAAATATCTCGATCGCGACGGCAAGCTGCAGGAGATCGAGGCCGAAGGGCTGATGGCGACTTGCCTGCAGCACGAAATCGACCATCTCAACGGCGTTCTGTTCATCGACCACATCTCGAAGCTGAAGCGCGACATGGTGGTGAAGAAGTTCAAGAAGTTCGCCAGGGACAAACCATCAGGCAGCAAGGCGCCGGGCAAGTTAGTGGGATAGGGCGATACTCGCGCAGTTTGATGCTGAACCTTTCGAAGATGTTGGCGGGACCCCTGTTCCAGATCAGGAAATGGAGACGCCGATGAGCGACATGCTGATCAGAAATATTCCCGAACCCTTGAAGCGGGAAATCGAGCAGGCGGCGCGTAAGAGCGGCCAGAGCCTGTCGGGCAAGGCGATAGCTCTTCTGCGCGAAGGCATGGTCGCCGAAAGGCAAGCCAGGCTGGAGCCGGGTCTTTCGGCATGGGACGCCATTCGCGCGACTTTCGCTGCTGAAAACGCAATTGGCGATGAATTCGCCAAGATCATGGACGAAATCGAAGCAGAAAGGAAACGCGACTTCGGTCGCCGACCCGCAAAGTTCGCGACTTCGACTGAGCCGACTTAACGGCCAGACGAAGACCGGACCCGGAACAAAATGCCCTTGCGCGTCATCTTCATGGGTACGCCCGAATTCTCGGTGCCGACGCTGCGGGCGATCGCGGATGCCGGACATGAGATTGGAGCCGTCTACACTCAGCCGCCGCGCGCCGCCGGTCGCCGCGGGCTGGAACTGACGCCGTCGCCGGTGCAGCGCGAGGCCGAGCGGCTGGGCCTCGAGGTGCGGACGCCGGTGTCGCTGAAGAACGAGACCGAGCAGCAGGCGTTCCGCGCCTTGCGGGCCGATGTCGCCGTCGTCGTCGCCTATGGATTGCTGTTGCCCAAACCCATTCTCGAGGCGCCGCGGCTCGGCTGCCTCAATGGTCACGCGTCGTTGTTGCCACGCTGGCGCGGCGCCGCCCCTATCCAGCGCGCCATCATGGCCGGCGATACCGAGACAGGCATGATGGTGATGCGGATGGAAGAGGGCCTGGACACCGGCCCGGTGGCGATGGCCGAAAAATGCGCCATCGGCCCCGATATGACGGCCGGCGAACTGCATGATCGGCTGATGCACATTGGCGCCGCGCTGATGGCGGAAGCGCTGGCTCGTCTGGAACGGGATGCCCTGACTTTTGCCGCACAGGCGACGGAGGGGGTGACCTATGCCAAAAAGATCGATAAAGCGGAGACGCGCGTGGACTGGACGCGGCCTGCTGGCGAAGTCCACGATCATATTCGCGCCCTGTCGCCCTTTCCCGGCGCATGGTGCGAGATCGAAATTGGCGGCCGCCTGGAGCGGCTGAAACTGCTTCGCTCGACGCTTTCGCAAGGCGCCGGCGAGCCGGGAGGAATTCTCGACGACCGGCTGACGGTCGCCTGCGGGTCAGGCGCGATCAGGTTGGTCGAAGTTCAACGTGCGGGCGGAAGGCCCATTGCCGCGCAGGAGTTTCTGCGCGGGGCCAAGCTCGAAAAAGGAACGAAATTATCATGAGCATGATGTCGATACGCGCGGCAACGCCGCGGGACCGCGAGGCGATCCGCCTGGTCGAGGAACACGCATTTGGCCAGCAGGCGGAGGCCGGCCTGGTCGACGCGCTGGTCAGCGGCGGCGATGCCGTCGTCGAACTGGTGGCGGAAGAAGATGGACAGGTGGTCGGCCATATTCTGTTTTCGCGGCTTTACGTGCAGAACGGCGGCAAGAGCTTTCCGGCGGTGGCGCTGGCGCCTCTGGCGGTCGAGCCGTCATTCCATGGCACCGGCATCGGCGGTGCGCTGGTCCGCGAGGCGCATATCCGCCTGAAGGATGCCGGCGAGGTGCTGGCGGTGGTGCTTGGCGATCCCGCATATTATGGCCGCTTCGGCTACAGTCACGCGCGCGCCGAAAAATTCGAAAGCGAGTTCCAGGGCGAAGCGCTGCAGGCGCTGGTCTGGGGCGAAGCGCCTGAGACCGGCAAGCTGGTCTACGCTTCGGCTTTCGGCACCGCGCTCGCCGCCTAACCTCATCCTTCTTAGGAATGCCGCGTTTTCGCCTCGACATCGAATATGACGGCAGCCTCTATGCCGGCTGGCAGCGCCAGGCAGACCAGCCTTCGGTGCAGCAGGCGATCGAACAGGCGATCGAGAAATTCTGCGGCGAACAGGTCTCGCTGCGCGGCGCCGGCCGCACCGATGCCGGCGTCCATGCGACCGGTCAGGTGGCGCATGTCGATCTCATCAGGGCGTGGCCTGATGACAAGGTGCGCGATGCCGTCAACGCCCATCTGCAAGCGGCCAAGGCGCGCATCGCCATCCTCAATGCGGCTGTGGTGCCGGATAGCTTCGATGCGCGTTTTTCAGCGATCGGCCGCCACTATCTCTACCGTATCGTCAACCGGCGCGCGCCGGCGGCGCTCGACAAGGGCAAGATCTGGTGGGTGCCGAAGCGGCTCGACGCCGAGGCCATGCACGATGCGGCCAAGGTGCTGCTGGGGCGGCATGATTTCACCACGTTCCGATCGACCCAGTGCCAGGCCGACAGCCCGGTTCGCACGCTCGACCGGCTGGATGTCAGTCGGCTGGGTGACGTGATCGAAGTGCGAGCCTCGGCGCGCTCGTTCCTGCACAATCAGGTGCGCTCGATGGTCGGCTCGCTGAAGCGCGTCGGCGAAGGCGGCTGGACAATTGCCGACCTGAAGGCGGCGCTCGACGCGCGCGACCGTGCAGCCTGTGGCCAGGTGGCGCCGCCCGATGGGCTTTTTCTTATCGGTGTGGACTACCCGCAGGCGGCACACGACTGAGTAAAAAATCAGTCCTCGTCAACCAATTGTGGGAGCTGGCGCCGCCCCTCACCTGCCTGCCGGGCACTTCTCCCCGTATAGTGACGGGGAGAAGAGGCTGGCCGCAGCCGCAGCATCCTTCTTGCAACGTCTGTGGTTGAAAAAATCGTTGATGAGAGCTGTCCAGTTGATGGATGGGTAACACTTTGAACCGGATACATGGGTTACAGTTTTCCCCCTGTCGTGGGGGGGGGGG
>NZ_JBVVPZ010000073.1:0-16626 GCF_055811415.1 Mesorhizobium sp. WSM4846 | reverse complement strand
CCGCCGGAGCTTTCCTGCGGAAAACTACGATTCCTCAAGTAATTTCAACAACTTGCCGTTTATGGACGGACACTAGCCTAGCCGAGGCTGCCAAGCGCGTACCCAAAGGCGTTGTCTGCCTTGTGTCAGCCCTGGCATTCCACCAGCTGACGGATCAGCTTCCGAGACAGGTATGGCTGGCCATCGGCCAGAAAGACTGGGCTCCCAAACCCGACGGCACACCCATTCGCATCGTGCGTTTTACCGAAAGTCTGCTCAACGACAGCGTCGAAACTCATGTTGTCGAGGGCGTGACCGTAAAGGTCTTTGGGGTTGTCAAAACAATCGCGGACTGTTTCCGATATCGCAACAAGATCGGCCTGTCGGTGGCGATCGAGGGCCTCCAGGAAGCGCTTCGCCAGCGCAAGGCCACGCCCGGCGAAATTGCCAGGCAGGCTGAGCGTGGCGGTGTCGCCACGGTCATCCGGCCGTATATCGAGGCGCTGACTGCCAATGGCTAAAGAGATCAAGAACATCGGCGCCTCATTGCGCGCACGTCTGCTGCAACTCGCCAAGGTAAGTAGCCAGACCCTCGATCTGGTTCTGACCCGCTTCGCCTCGAGCGGCTGCTTTTCCGGCTTAGCCAGTCACCCCACGCCGACCGCTTCGTGCTGAAGGGCGCGATGCTGATGATGAGCTGGTTCGATGATCCGCACCGCGGCACCCGCGACCTTGACCTGCTGAGTTTTGGCGATCCGAGCGCGGAGCCGATGCTGGCGACGTTTCGGGAGGTCCTGGCGCAGGACGCTGGCGATGGCGTCGAGTTCGACGCTGACGCACTCCGGGTCGACCGCATTCGCGAGGAGCTGGAGTATGGTGGGCTCAGGCTGCGGACGACGGCCTCGATCGGAGGCGCCCGGGTCAGCCTGACGATCGACATCGGCTTTGGCGATGCGCTGGAGCCTGGTGCCGAAGAGCTGGACTTGATCTCCTCGGTCCTTAGCGCCTCGCCGGCAATGGCGCCCTGCGAGTGCCCGACCTTGCCAACGTCCAGCGAGAAATTGCGCCGTCCTCCGGCATCCGTGCGATGGTTGCCTTTCATGATGCGGAAAGCATGCGTGGAGCGATCCACGACAAGCGTGTTCTCCATCCAGAAGGCATGGCGCTTCAACCCCATCTGGAACTGCTCGAACCGATCGTTGGCAAGACGCACCGGCCGCCCGTCGCCATAGAGGCCTGCCAGGATGGCGTAGTAGGGAAAGATCGAATGATCCTTGGTACCGTATCCGACCGTGTAACCGATCGAAAGGTCGAGCGCCTTCACCACGAACCGCGATTTCGACAGCATTTCCAAGGTCGAGGTCGCCACCTCATAAGGCGATTGGGTCGCGATGAGTGCGTGCAGGGTCGAACTGCCCGGCTCGAACCAGACATTGCCATTGTCGGCTTCCATCGCGCAGGCGTCGGTCGACTGCGAGAAATAGCTTCGCTTCAGGACCAATGCGTCGTCGCCGGCAGCCGTGATCTCACGCTCGATCTCGCCCGCCGCCCACATGGCGCGGGCCGCCGCATCGCCGCTCTGATCCGGCTTCGGCCAGACGACCTGATCGCCGTCGAAATTGCCGTAGATCGTGGTGCCTTCGAGCGGAGCATAGATGTCGGTTTCATCCGATGCCGCGCCGCCGATGCGCACGAACCGGCTGGCGCCGTAATGCGGTGGCGTGTCGTAGCCGGCGGCCGCCCCCCAGCGCACGATGCCCTTGGCGGAACGGACCAGCCGCTTGGCCGCGTCGAACCGCGCGAAATCGTTGTAGATCAAGAGCGCGACCGGCTGACCGAGCAGGCGCGGAATGCGTCCCTTCGGCACCAGGAACATGTCGCCATAGAAGCCGGGAGCCGTCGTTTCCGGCGGCGCAAGACCATCGCGGACAAGGTCTTCGCCGGCTATCAGTCGGTCGGGCTTGAGATCTTCGCCCAGCACCGAGAGGTCCAGCCCGTCGAACGGGGCGTCGGCCCGGGTGCCGCGGATCAGGAAGGCGTGGCTCTGTTCCTGCGGCCAGCCCGCTATGTCACGGGCGCGAAAATCGCGGGTGAAGGTCTTGTCCCCGGTGACCTTGGCCACGGCGTCCATCCGAAAACGCGGCCGACCGTCCGGTCCGATCCAGTTTGGCGAACGGCCGGGCGAATTGGCAATGAGCGCAGCCGATGCGGGCCGACCCAGAAAACCGATCTTGACCGCGATCCCCGCGCCAAACGCCGCTGCGATGAACTGGCGCCGCGAAAAGCTGCCGCTCATGCCGTCTCCCCGAACGGCCCATAGCCCGACCCCACACCCGGCCGGCTCGTCTCACCTGTATATTCCCGACTCGGGGCCGTTCCGCCATTCCGGCATCGCTGACAAACGGATCGGCCTTGCCAGATCATGAAAATCGCCGGGCCTCTTGTACAAGTCCGCAAAATTGAAGCGCATGACTTCTGCTTCGGGTCCGAGTGTCCTGATAGACATGTCCTCTGTTGTGAGCCCTTCCGAAGGATATGGTCGAGCTCAATGTGGTCGGGCGACGCAGGCTGGCTTGTGGTGGTGTGTCGCCAGGCCTCAGAGCTCCCGTCAATCCCAGCAGCGTTGGGCGGTTTCCGGGACGTCCAGTCACGTTTGCAACGCGCGTGTTGGAATCGGTGAATCTGCGACACATTATCGCCACGGTTTGGCCGCGGAGTTGCCGCAATATCCCACGACATAGCCGGCGTTGCCTGAGACGGTTCGGTCCGGCAGCGGCCCAACCAAGCCCCCCGCCCTAGGGTCAGTGCCGGATCGAACCACTCTCTTCTTGAGGGACCCAGGTCCGAGCCCCGAAATGCGCTCAGCAGAAGCAAGCTGATCCGCTTCATTGATGCGTGGTCTCCCAAATTGCACAGGGCGGCAAAGACCTGCACAGCAACAATGGCTTGAGGCGCGCCTCGGCTTCAGGTGAGAGGCAACTCTGGCCGGCTCTACGATGCCTTCGTTGTGAGAGGCTCCTTCAAAGTAGCAAACTGATGCCGGTCGCTAAGCGGCCCTGCATACCCGTCGCCGCTGTCGATGCTCCCATCATAGTTGGTGTCCTCAACCGTGCCTGATGATCCAACGATCTCGTCGATGTTGCAGTGATCGTGGTAGATCTCGGTCTCTGTGCCTTGGCTCTGGCTGTAGGTCGGCTCCCCATTCGCCAGGTCGTGATCGAATTCAATATTGGAACCGTGGACAGCCGCGTCTCAGGCTTTCCCACGCGAAAACACGCTGACCGTCTAAGTTGCTCTCCGCATCGGGTTCAGGACGTGAGATGCCACTTTGTAGGATTGACCTCTAACGATATCCGGCCTGCGTCCCTCCGTCCCATCGCTGGCAGCCAGAAAAAGTCGACAGCGCGACCGACGCAATGATGCCTGTCATGTTCATTCCTGGGTTCCCCTCTCAGCGGTTCCGTGCAACATTTGAGGACCATGTTGCACTGAGCGTGCCAAAAGAAAAAAGCTTTCAACTACACGGTTGTGACCACCAATGTTCAGTCAGACCTCTGACATTGTTGCTCAGTCGACACTGACGTACTGGCGGGCCCCAGGGCTTGGGATCTTCGGTCGGGACGACGCAAGCCCAGAGACGACTCGGCTACGAGGCGCGGGGGCATCGGCAGAAAACGTCACAAGTACCGTACACATGCTTTTTGAGAATACATCATTGCGGTCGGATCCACTCGAGATCTGGAGTGACAGTTAGCCTGCATCGTTTGCCTTGGCCGCGCAGAAATGTGGGTGGTAATCGCGTGCTAATGCCGACCGCGACGGTAAGCTGAAGCGTCTTTGAGCCTTGATAGTGCGTCAATTCAGGCTGTGCCCATGAACAGGATTGATATCGGCCAGGATGGATGTCTGCATTCCCACGGTAATGCCAATCGCGTCTGCAAACAGAGCGCGACGGCGCCACTTAGACCCTCATCCGTCGAACTCTTTGGACCCGACCTGCACCGTCCAGGGGCGCGGAAGGCGAGGGGATGTTGCAGCAAAGGAAGTTAGTCGATGGCGCCTGCATCAATGCGGTTGGGGCGCAAAGCTGCGCGGCAGTTGCAGCCTGTCAAGGTGGCGCTGAAGTATGCCGTCCGTTCCGAGGTGGCTGCGCCAGGCGACTCCCGTTGAGAAAACCCGGGCACAAAGGGATTAAAGATGTCGCGATCGCCCAGCCGGCGGTTGGCTCGCCAGCGGCTGTTGCTGACGACCGCGGCACTCACGGTCGATAGGCGGCGGTCGAGGACGGGGTGGGATTGCGCGATGCCGCGCTATCCGCCCGCGCGATTTTTCCCCATCGGACCTTTGCTCCTCGCCTGGCGCCGGTTGGGTCGGGAAGCCACCGACCTGCAGCAGGAATGCCTTGGTGGTGGCATGGTACAGCGATGCTATTAGCGCGGCCCTGCTCAAATTGCCGATCAGGTCGCGACTGATTTCCTTGCCAAGCAAGCAGGACAGCTCGGCCGCGGCTGATCGAGCCGGAGTGGGCGATGGCCGTCATCGAAACCCTCTCGAGCATGCAAGCCTGCATTCAAAGGAGAAGCTGCTGCGGGGACATCATGCCGGCGTCTTGCAAGTAGGCGAAAGAGTCGGCGACGGCGCCCTCAGGCAGAACCCCACTCATCGCATTTGATGCCAGCCTCATCGTATTTTCTTTGGCTTAGACGGGCTCTTGGGGACCCTCTGCGAGACTACAACTGTAACACCATATTGGTTTAGCAGATCAAGCTTCGGTGGTAACCTCATGGGGTAGAGAAACGACTTTGGAGGCCGAGGAATGGATCGCGATAATGAACGGGCACGCGCAGCTGCAAGTTCATCCCAAGGAGTGGGGAAACGCAGTACCCTCCGTGACGTTCCAGAGGGGCCATTGAGCGATGTTGCAGAACGGCTAGTAACCGCTAACCCGCGCGACACAGCGCGAAATCTTGGGGGCTTCAAAGCCCTCGGGACGCACGAGCGAACAGCCGTTCGGGGCACTCAACCCGGGCCAGAAACTGACCTCGCGACATTTGAACGGCGGGCCAATCAGCTCGGACGATCAGCCATCGATCTGGCCGAGAAATTGACAGCCGAATTGGGGTACCAGCCGGATAACGTAGCATTGGAGCAAGTCCAAGCGGCTAGTAATGTAGGCCATTTTCTAGGGCCCCAGAAGCAGAGTGCTCTTGTTAATCGCATTGGCAACATGGACCCAATGGAGCAAGCTCTAGGGGTTATGTTTGTGGCGCAAAACTTCAGTAAGTTTAATGACCAAAATAAATCTCGTATTTTTGAGCAGGCCATTGAATTGGCTGCTGATCCTCATCAGCACCACATGGTCAAGGCGACCGCCCAAAATGCTATTGTCACCGCGTATCACCAGTTAGACGCAAATCAACAAGCGCAAGCTAACTCACTTCCCGACCTGCATGGCCTGTTGCAGAACATGCCTCCGCCGCAGCATGCAGCAGAGGAACGGAGTGCGAATTTGGACGGCCACATTGCAGCTATTGCGGCTTCAGTCCGTGATACAGTAGGCCCGCAAACCTCCTTTGAACAGCTGCGGCGGGGTGGTCAAGTCGGGCAGTCCATAAGCCACGCCTACAATCACGCTCGCGAGGATCTAATGGCTGCCTCCAGAAGCAGAGATCGCTCCGGCCGTTGAGGTCTCGGCCATGGTACAGTAACGCTTTCTCCCCGAATTCCGTTCACGGCCGTGCCATCTCCAATTCGCTGGCCGTTGATGTACCTGCTTGGTGTAACTTTCAAAGACCACGCCTGCCGGGTGGTGCGATGCAACCATTGCACCACCCGCTGCGGCATCGATCTGTCGAGCGGCGACATCGCGCGACGTCGCTCCGGTGTCTGAAGCAAGCGCAGCATTAGCTACGCTAATCCGGCAATGGAACAATGCCTTCAACAAAAACGACGCCCCCCAGCATAGCCATTAGCATCGCGTGCTCACTCGCCTTGGGCTTCTGCGCGGCAAGTCTGTACGCAACGTTCCGCCATGGGGGTAGCGGCGAGGCTTTGATGACGTTTGACGTCCGTGCCTTTTGGTTCGAGACGCCCTTCTATCGGGGTTTCGCGACCCCCGTCTTCTATCAGGGCGTAGCTATCGTGCTCGCAACGTCCGCGCTCGTCTTGCTGATTCAGCAGATCGTATTACGGCGCAAACTTGAACATCACGGGACGGCGCGCTGGGCGCGAGTGGATGAAATGCGACGCACGGGTTATCTACGCCGATACCGTGGCGTGACAGGTCCGATTTTTGGGAAGACGAGTGGCCCTTTCTGGCCTGGCTACTACCTGACCAATGGCGAGCAGCCTCACAGCCTCATCGTTGCACCAACCCGTGCTGGCAAGGGCGTCGGCATAGTCATTCCAACGCTCCTTACATTCAAAGGCTCGGTGATAGCTCTCGACGTGAAGGGGGAGCTCTTTGAGCTTACCTCGAGGGCGCGCAAAGCCGCAGGCGACAACGTGTTCAAATTCGCGCCGCTGGATTCGGAGCGGCGCACCAACTGCTACAATCCGCTGTTGGATCTTATAGCGCTGCCTCCACAGCTGCAATTCACCGAAGCCCGCCGCTTGGCCGCAAACCTGATCACGGCCAAGGGGGAGGGCGCGGAAGGTTTCGTCAGCGGCGCGCGAGATATCTTTGTCGCGGGCATCCTTGCCTGCATCGAGCGGGGCACGCCAACAATCGGCGCCGTCTATGACCTCTTCGCCCAGCCGGGGGAGAAGTTCAAGCTCTTCGCGCGACTCGCCATGGAGACCCGGAACAAAGAGGCACAACGCATCTTCGACGACATGGCGGGGAACGATACAAAAATCCTGACCTCCTACACGTCCGTCCTCGGCGATGGCGGACTCAATCTGTGGGCGGATCCGGCTGTAAAGGCAGCTACAAGTCGCTCGGACTTTTCGGTCTATGATCTTCGCCGTCGCAGAACGTGCATCTATCTGTGCGTCGGTCCGAACGACCTTGAGGTGATCGCGCCTTTGATACGCCTGTTCTTTCAGCAAATCGTTTCAATTCTACAGCGGTCGCTGCCCCGCCAAGATGAAAAGAACGAGGTTCTCTTTCTGCTCGACGAGTTCAAGCACTTGGGTAAGCTGGAGGCGATCGAGACCGCAATTACGACTATCGCGGGCTACAAGGGGCGTTTCATGCTCATCATCCAAAGCCTTTCGGCACTGACGGGGGCTTATGGAGAGGCTGGCAAGCAGAATTTTCTGAGCAATACCGGCCTGCAAGTGTTTATGGCCACTGCCGATGACGAGACCCCAACCTACATTTCCAAAGCCATCGGTGAATACACGTTTGAAGCCAAGTCGATTTCCTACAGCCAGGCGCGAACGTTCGATTGGAACATTCAGAATTCGCATCAAGGTGCACCGCTGTTGCGTCCCGAACAGGTTCGGCTGCTCGATGAAGACTACGAGATTGTTCTCATCAAAGGCCTGCCACCATTGCAATTGAGGAAGGTGCGATATTTTTCGGACCGCATCCTTAAACGCATCTTCGAAAGCCAGACAGGCGCCCTCCCGGAGCCGGCACCCTTGATGGAAGCTCATCCAGATGACACTGACGGTTAAGCGCCCGTCTCGCGTATCCCGTCCCTCGGCGATCAGAAACTCCACTACAGGTGAACGGCTATGGGAATTTGCATCTCCAAATCCTCCGGATCGACTCGACATGCGGAAGAGTCGCCGCGAGAATCCACGGCAGCGCTGAGGGTCTCCCTGGGCACGCCTGCCGACAGGTTGCGACGGGGCGGAGATGCGCCTCTGGAGCCACATCAGATCCAGCAGGCCGCCTATCATATGGGAGCGTGTGTCGTCGGTGACGACGTCACCAGCCCGATAAGACTCGCGACAGCGGGGCAAACAGTTCACGACGTTCGCCTGCTGCTCAAGCATGGCCGGGGAAACGTTAAGGTGGACGACATTCCCTCTCACGGCCACAACAGCATCGGATCGTCGGTTGCAATGAGGGGAGCAGACGACAACATTAAGGTTGCAGTGGCCGTCGTCATGGGAGCGGCGTGCTGCAATCAGACCGCTCCCCTTTCCGCTATCGTCCACGCCCCACACATGGCGGCCGACGAGCGGAGTATGACCTCTAGTGCTTTCGTGTCAATGAAAGAGATAACCGACCAAGGTGATGAGATCCCAGTCAAGACGGGTCACATTTGGAACGAACTGCGGCGCGGAAGCCGCGACGCGAGGTCGACCGTGGTTATGGATGCCTGGGCCAACGGTCCCGCTGTTCGGTTGAAAGACAGCGCATGGAGCGGAGTGCCGGTCAAGGAAGGTCATTGGTCGATGGACAAAAGCACCGCCGAATTCCTGAAAAACCGTGTTGAGGGGTTGATTCCGTTCGTGCATCCGGACGCAAATGAACAGACTGCCAACGATTTGCGCCGCAAGCAAAACGCACCCGTATCGTGGGAAAAATATGCAGAAGTACAAGTGATCTCACCCGAGTTCGCTGATAGTGTACGCAACGCATTGTCCCGTATTCCTGAAGACCAACAAAAGGAAATCGCATCACTGATGATTCAGGAAGCCTACGGAATGGATCCTTCCTCGCGCACGCACCAAGACGCAGTGGAATCAGTTCTGGTGGCCGCCAACCAACTGGACTCGCTGCCCCGGCCTCCTGTCGAGCCGCCGGAATTGGCGGCGTATCGCCAGTTCGACGCAAATCAACAGGCCCAAGCTCACGCAGTTCCCGGCATGCAAAATATCTTGCCGCACATGCCTCCGCCGCAGCATGCAGCAGAGGAACGGAATGCGAATCTGGACGGCCACATAGCAGGTCTTGAACCTGAAGTCCGTGCGACAGGTGCGCAAATCTCCTATGAACAGCTGCGGCGGGGTGGTCAAGTCGGGCAGTCCACAAGCCACGCCTACAATCACGCCCGCGAGGATCTAATGGCTGCCTCCAGAAGCAGAGATCGCTCCGGCCGTTGAAATCTCGGCCATGGTAAGTGACGCCTTCTCCCCGAATTCCGTTCACGGCCTTGCCATTTCCGAACGTTCGATTGGAACATTCAGAATTCGCATCAAGGTGCACCGCTGTTGCGTCCCGAACAGGTTCGGCTGCTCGATGAAGACTACGAGATTGTTCTCATCAAAGGCCTGCCACCATTGCAATTGAGGAAGGTGCGATATTTTTCGGACCGCATCCTTAAACGCATCTTCGAAAGCCAGACAGGCGCCCTCCGGAGCCGGCACCCTTGATGGAAGCAGACGAGGGGCTCTTGGCAGAATCTTGCCCGATGAGCAGCTGCGCGGATTGGCGCAGAACTTTGACGATACAGTTTGATGTGAGGCTAGTATGAATCCGCGAAATAGTAACCCATCCCGGGTAGCAGCTTTGTCGCAGGTGCAGGACGCCGGCTTGGAAGAGGGGCCAGCGGTCCAGGCCCGGCAAGTGGGCGCTGAGCAGTACCTTGCCGAGACCCGGAGGCTGTTCGATCAAGCTGATGAGTCGCCAACCAGTCGAGAGGAGCTTCTGCGACTGGAACAGGGATTCCGCGAAGTGCTTCAGGGACGGCAGGAAGATCAAGCCGCCTCGTCTTTTTTCAGCGACCCAGGGCTGCCCGCTGGACCGGGTGACCACAACAGCTTCGTGGCCGACGCTTTCGCAGCGACCGGCTCTGGGCACATTGAGGCCGCCGCCCCGCCAACGTTAGCTGCCAGCCAACAGCAGATCCGGCCCTCGCCGGATGCGCTTGACCAGGGCAACCACCTGCCACCCGAGCGGGTCATCATCAACAATGAACATTCCACAGCGCTGTTGCGGCCAGCGGAAAGGCAGAGGGCCCTAAATACGCCGCAAGCCGCCGCCATTCAGCAGCCGCTGATGCCATTGGAGGGGGTACCCGTTCAAGGGACAAGGTCCGAACACATCGGAAGGCCGCATGCGGAGGCCGCGCCCTCCGCAAGGTCTGAGAAGCCCCCCGCTGCGATCGAGGACTCTATAAACGTTTCATTCGCCGTCCCCGAAGGCTTCTCCCATGGGACTCAACGCGTCCCAGAGGCGATGCTCTCTTTCCGCCATGGCCCCTTGCCGGATGCGGGCCAGGCCCGGCAAGTGAGTTTTGAGCAGCACGTGGCTCAGCCGCGCCGAGCCGATCCGGCTCCTGTCGCGAGTGGCGCCCGTGCTACCCGCTATCCCCATCTGTCCGACGAACACCGGGACGTTATTGATAAGGCGATCACTCACGCTGCGGTTCAGCAAAAATATAGCGAGAGCACGGTCCGAAAATACACGTATTCACTTCGCCAATTGGTGAATGATCTCGGCGCTCGTGGCCAAGCGACGGATCTAAAAAATCACCAGTCCCTGGTCGATCACGTCGATGCTTTCTACCCGAAAAACGACGGCATAAAGAGGGCGTTGAACGTCCTGCGTGCGTATCATGAGCCGGGCTATTCAGCGACTGTCGGGCGGCCAGCGCCGGTGCCCTCAAAAACAGACGCGCATGTCTTTGAACAAGTGACCAGTGACAGCAGGTTGGCCCCAAGCAGCCGTGCTGAGTACGGTCGTAATCTTCGCAGATTTTCTAAGGCGCTTGAGAGTTGGGGCCTGACGATCTCTGGGCTGGATCATGATTCGCGGATCGAATTCGCCGAGACTTTGTTTCCAGACAAACGCAATCTCATCTTCGCGTTGCAACGGGTTCGCGATGCGGAGCCCGCGTCACCTGGCGCCCGTGCTACCCGCTATCCCCATCTGTCCGATGAACACCGGGACGTTATTGATAAGGCGATCGCCCACGCTGCGGTTCAGCAAAAATATAGCGAGAGCACGGTCCGAAAATACACGTATTCACTTCGCCAATTGGCAAATGATCTCGGCGCTCGTGGCCAAGCGACTGATCTAAAAAATCACCAATCCCTGGTCGACCACCTCGATACTTTCTTTCCGAAAAACGATGATATAAAGACGGCGTTGAACGTCCTGCGTGCGTATCATGAGCCGGGCTATTCAGCGACTGTCGGGCGGCCAGTGTCAAGCGAAGCGAGGATTTGACCCCATTGGCGAAGTGAAGAACTGACCCCCTTCATTGGTTTGCTGTTTCGTTGGTTTCGAGTGCCGGTCCGACCTTCTGCAGAAGGCCGGACCGGCGCTTTTCGCGGAGCCGATAGCTGTCACCGCGGATGGTGATCACCGTGGAGTGATGAAGCAGGCGATCCAGGATCGCCGTGGCCACAACGGGGTCGCCAAAAACACTTCCCCATTCGCCCACAGAACGATTGGAAGTGATCAGAATCGATCCCTTCTCGTAGCGCCGCGACACCAGTTGGAAGAACAAGTGTGCGGCATTGGCTTCGAAGGGCAAATAGCCCAGCTCGTCGATGATCAATAATTTCGGCCGCGACAAGGTCGTCAACTGTTTGTCCAGCGAGCCATCGGCATGTGCCTTGGCCAGCATCGCCACCAGCGTCGCTGCCGTGACGAACTGCACATTGTAGTTCTGGCGGATCGCCTCGCGGCCGAGGCTCACGGCAAGATGAGTCTTGCCCGTTCCGGGCGGTCCGAGGAACAGGACTGTGTCGCCGTGTGCGATCCAGCGGCAGGTCGCGAGTTCCCTGATCTGGCCCTGATCGAGTGAAGGCTGGGCATCGAAGTCGAAGCCGTCGAGTTCGCGCACGAACGGGAACTGGGCGAGCTTGCTCGACATGGAGATGCGCCGCTCGTCGCGACGGGCGATCTCGCGCGACACCAGGAAGGCCAAGGCTTCCCGCAAGGTCATCTTCGAACGGGCAGCTTCGTCCAGCAGCGTATCGAGCTGGTCACGGATCGCCGTCAGCTTCAGCCGATCGAGCGTTGCGATGAGCACGTCATGATCAACGGTCGTCATCACCAGGCCCCTCCAACAACCGCCTCGTATTCCGCGAGCGGTCGCAGCAAGGCGGCTGGAGCGACATCAATGGGAGTTGCACGCACCGGCCCTTCGAAGCCGGCTACACCGACAAAATGAGCGCGATCCACGATCCGTTGTCGTCGCCCACGGCAAAAGGCGTGGTCTGCGACGACCTGGCCCGCATGGCGGATAATCACGCGGCCGGCCAAAACCACGACCTGGACGCTCTCACCGATCAGGCGCCAGGGCACGGAGTAGCTGTTCGTGTCGAGATCGATCGCGCAGTCGGCCTGGACCTTGCGGACCAGATCCCGCAATTGCCCGAATGGGGCACGGTCTGCCAGAGGGCGCAGCGCCTTGGCTTCTTCGGCAAAGCGTTCCGCTGGCGCAACGCCGGTGGTGCCGTGTTCACGCTGGTCGGCGACCTCGCGCGTCCAGCGGTCGAGATGCGCCTCGAATGCCGCCCAGTTCTCGAACCGACGCCCGGCGATCGCGTTCTTCTTGACGTAGCCGACGCCGCGTTCGTCTTTTCCCTTCGTGCGTGCCCGATAGGGAGCACAGGCCCGCGGCGTGAAGCCCCAGTACCGGGCGAACGCATGCAGTCGCCTGTTGAATCGGACCTCTCGCGTCACCGCATCATGGTGTTCGACCAGCGCCTTCGCATTGTCGATCAGCACTTCCGCGGGAACGCCGCCGAACCGCAGAAAAGCGCCTTCAATCCCTTCGAACCAGTCCGCCTGACGCTGCCTCTGCGAAGCCCGGACATGCATCCGGCGCGAATAGCCAAGCGTGGCGACAAACACATGGATCCGCACCCGCTCGCCGCCGATCCAGACCCGAGTATCGCCAAAGTCGATCTGCATCTGATGACCGGGCGCTGTCTCGAAGCGGACCGTCGCCCGCTTCTGCGCCTTTAATTCCCGGCGCCAGCACTTCACCCTCAGCTCCACCGAGCGAAGCCCGATCACAATCCCATGTTCGCTCGCCAGCTCCTGGCGAATGACGTCCGCGTTGCCTTCATGGCGGAAAAACCGCTCCCGAAGCCAATCCTCCAGGCCATCAAAGGCTGTTCGACGCCGGGGCTGACGATAGGCAACAACGCCGCCTTCGCGAAGGTAGCGACGAACCGTATTGCGCGCGCAACCGAACTCCTGCGCGATCCGTTTCGCTCCCCAGCCAATCCCATGCAGTCGCACCATTGCTGAAACTTCTTCCCCCGACCGCATCTCCTCAACCCGCACCGTTTTCGACAACGCGAGCTTCGATGGAAATTCATCGTGCATCTACTGATCCTCTCAAAAACGAGGGGCCAGTTCTTCGTTTCGTGTGGGGGTCAATTTCTCATTTCGCCCGACACGAGCAGAACGAATTACTAATGCTGGAGAACAGGCTACGGCGGCAGCAATATCAGCACCAGCAGCAGCAGTTCCGTTCCCAGGATCGCGAGATCGCGCCGCAGCAACGGCCCGATCGACCGCTTACTTGCCAGCTACAGCCGTCAAGCAACGGCTTTGTGAGCATCTGCCGCTGATGAGGCGGCTTGCCACTTATTTAGGCCATAGCTTGTGCGCGTCGTGCTTAACTAGCATCAGAGGCGTTTTTTGATTTCGCAGCTCGTGCTTGGGCACTGGAGAGCCTACGCGATGGCGCCACGCTGATGGCCGACTCCGATGACAGCTTCGACATCATTGTCGTTGGAGCGGGGCCGGTCGGACTTTGCTTCGCCGCATCACTCGCTCAAAGCCAACTCAAGGTCGCAGTTGTCGAACAGAACTCAATTGATACTCTCGCCAATCCGCCTTTTGACGGCCGGGAAATCGCGCTGACCCACGCCTCGATCAGAATCCTTCGCGAGATCGGCGCCTGGGATACCATCCCCGCTTCGGACAAATCACAGCTTCACGGCGCGCGCGTGCTCAACGGTTCGAGCTCTTTCGCTCTGCGTTTCGATCCTCCCAGCGGGTCTAGAGAACCCCTCGGAGTTTTGGTCCCAAATTGCCGGATCCGCGACGCGCTGTTCAAGACAATCCACGTGCAGAATCACGCGCGGCTGCTGTGCGGCCACTCGGTCGTAGATGCAACAACCAGCCTCACAGGAGCACTCGTAACGCTGTCTAATGGCGTGCAGTTGAACGCTAGCCTTGTGGTTGCCGCCGATTCACGTCTGTCGGCCACTCGTGATCTGCTCGGCATAGGCGCCGACATCAATCGGCTTGGCTGCTCGATGCTAATATGCCGGGTGCGGCATGAGCGCCCCCACCACCAGGTGGCAATCGAATGGTTCGATCACCATCAGACGATAGCGATGTTGCCCCTGGCGGAGGGAGTGTCGTCGCTGCTGCTCACCCTGCGCTCAAACGAGGCCGATAGACTGCTTGCCTTCAGCGACCATTTGTTTCTGAGGGAATTGACGAACCGGTGTCGAGGGCGCCTTGGAAAAATGACCTTGGCAAGCAAGCGCCATACCTATCCGCTGGTCACGACTTGGGCGCACAAATTCCGAGCTCCCAGCGCCGCACTCATCGGCGACGCTGCCATCGGCATGCACCCGGTGACTGCGCATGGTTTCAACATCGGTATCAGCGGCCAGAAGCAACTCGCCTATGGAATTCTAACAGCATGTCGCGACGGTCGCGAGATTGCCGATCCCGACATGCTGCACGGATACGAAAGGTGGCTGCGCCTGTCAGCGGCGCCGCTCTTCCACGGCACGAACATTCTCGTCGGACTCTACTCAAGCGAGCACCCGGCGGCACGGCTTGCACGACATGTGGGGCTTCGGTTCGCCCAACATGCCCCCTTTATGCGGCATGGCATTTCGGCCATGCTTAGGCGATGAAACCGTACCAGCAGCT
This sequence comes from Mesorhizobium sp. WSM4846, assembly GCF_055811415.1. Lineage (NCBI taxonomy): Bacteria > Pseudomonadati > Pseudomonadota > Alphaproteobacteria > Hyphomicrobiales > Phyllobacteriaceae > Mesorhizobium > Mesorhizobium sp. WSM4846. Next base: position 1,886 of record NZ_JBVVPZ010000073.1, on the reverse strand, counting down.
TTGGACCTTGCGCGATGAAAGAGGGCCTCATTCGCCGGAGTAATCGCTGCCCCTGCACGCAGAGGCGGCAGCTTCCCGCGGCAGGCCCTAAATGTCGCCCCGAAGAGGTATTGTCACCGCGCGAATTGGAAGCCGGCGATATCGACGACATGGTTCTGAATGGTCTGGCGGCAAAAGACCTCCCAGCAACGATGTTTACCGAAGAGTCCCCAGTGGACCCGGACAGAGTGGATGAAAAGCTCGGACGCCTGTCACATGCCGGCATTTCCATCGCGCTCGATGACTTCGGCACCGGCTTTTCCACGTTGGCATCGCTCAAGGACAGTCGGATACGCAAGGTGAAAATAGACCAAGGCTTCATTCGCGGCCCAGCCAAGTCTCGGGAGGACCGGCTGCTTGTCAAAAACGGTGATCGATCTTGGTCGGGCGCTCGGGATCGATGTCATGGCCGAGGGCGTCGAAACAGAGGCAGACCGGCAAATCCTGCACAAGCTTGGCTGCAGAACCGCTCAGGGCTTCCTATTCTCCAAGGCGGTGCCTTTGAGCCAACCGCTTGAATTGGCACTAAAAGAGCACGCGAAGCAATGTTGATCGCCGCCGTCATCAGTCACTGCATCGAGCAGAGCAGTCACTGCATCGAGCAGAGCGTAAAAGGACCGATGGGCCGGGCGAGGCGGAAATGGGAAACACGTTGATCACTGGCGTGCCATACGCTGTTCGTGGCGCAGGTTGGGTTTTCCAGGGTGGCAAGTCGCCTCCAGTCCGCGATTCACTTCGGTTACGCCGATCATGATGTCCGGAAGCAAAGCGAAGGCTTAGAGGGTAGTCCGCTTGCTCAGGTCAGACGAATCCCAGTTGTTGGGCGGTCTGGAACAAAGCGAGCAGCATGATCAGGCAGCCGACGAGCCGCAAAAGCGTCCGCTCGGCAATCGCCTTGAGCACCCATCCGGCAAGCGGAGCGGCGACTATGCCGCCCACGATCAGCCCCAGCACCGAGCTTGCATGTGTCGACAGCGCCCCCGCTTCCTGCCAGTGCCCACTGACGAGCGCGACGATGAAGGTGACGGACACCGCTAGCGTGATCAGGAACTCGGCCGCATTGACAGTGCCGATCACGTAGCGGGGCGGCGCGCCGGCGCCGAGCAATCCGGTCACGACCATCGGGCCCCATCCGCCGCCACCTGCAGCGTCGAGGAAGCCGCCTACAGTACCCAGCGGCGCCACAAGACGGGTAGGAACCGGATTGCTGGGGATCTTGCGGAACGACCGGAGGAACAGCCAGAGCCCGATCACAGCGAGATAGGTCGTGACGTAGGGCTTCACCATGTCGCCGTCGAACGAGGTCAGCACGAAGGCGCCGAGGCAGCCGCCGAGAATGCCGAAAGGAGCAAGCCGCCAGAACAGCTTCCAGTCGATATTGCGGTGGTAGTGGTGCGCCGTGCCGGAAGCGGCCGTAGTGAACACTTCCGCCGCGTGTACCGCGGCGGAAGCCTGCGCCGGCGGAACACCGAAGGAGAGCAGCACGGTGGAGGAGATCGCGCCATAGGCCATGCCTAACGCGCCGTCAACCGCCTGGGCGAGGAAGCCGACAATGGCGAACAGAATGAAGTCAGTCAATGGTGTCCGCCGTGAACGTGCCGCCGTATGTAGCCTTGTGGATGTGGCATCCGGCTTGGCTCCGAGTCAGAGAAAAGGGCGGCATCGCTGCCGCCCATCGAGATTGTTGAAGTGCGTGGACCTTAGAAATCCATACCGCCCATACCGCCCATACCGCCCATGCCACCCATGCCGCCGCCGGGCATGCCGGCAGGCATGCCGCCGCCAGCCGACTCCTTCTTCGGAGCCTCCGCGATCATGGCTTCGGTGGTGACCAGCAGGCCGGCGAC
>NZ_JBVVPZ010000072.1:0-18676 GCF_055811415.1 Mesorhizobium sp. WSM4846 | reverse complement strand
CTTCAGCGCTGGTCGCGATCGATTCCGCAGACGGTGTTCGGCGTCGCAGGAAATGATCGCCTCATGATTGGTCGGGCTGCCGTCGATGACGGTGCGATCCGGTGCCGTGGCGCTCCAGGGCCTTCCGGAAGAAGCGCTTGGCTGCCGGCAGTCGCGGTGTTCGCTGAAGAAGAACTCGACCGTGTCGCCGACTCCGTCGACGGCACGATAGAGATACATCCATTGGCCGCGTATCTTGATGTATGTCTCGTCCATGTGCCACTTGCCGGTGACGGCGAAGCCCGGGATCAAACACCTAGGCTGCCAATCTCTCGCGATTTCTGGTTTCCACAGGCTAATGACAAACAGTGTCACCAGCGGCGGATCGTGCAGTTCCCGGCGTCCCCGCCTCTTTTTGAGGACCAGCTTTGAACACGGAGAAGTTTGGCAGGTTTGACCAGGGAGATTTTTCGAAATCGAAGGAGTCCGGACGTCGGATACACACTGCGGCTATCCCTCTGCTTCAACTGGTTCGTGCCAGGCGATACAAAGCGGAACGGCGGAGAGGCCCTTCCCATCCGCCAGATGATCGCGGCGATTGTGGTCGAATATGGCCTCGACCGTGGGCGTATCTTTATCACCGGCCTCTCCGCCGCGAATATAGAAGGAATCCAATATCCCGCCGGTTGAATGGGTGCTCCGCACGGAAGGATGATTGATCATCACGTCGGCCACCGTGCGCGCGCCCTGATTCTCGATGGTCTGCGCCGTGTAGCTGCCTATGTTGAACGGCGTATCCATGATGTCGCCGAGCAGGCCCAGGCGTCCCCCTCGCGCAACTTGTCCCCCGGGATACGCTTCCGGCAGGGTGCCGATCGTTGCGGTCAGGGGCACACCGCCTAGCCCCTCCACCACGATGCGTTCGAGCACCGTCGCTTCCTGCGCAGCTGCGTCCTGACCGATCACGGCCAGCGCAGCGAACAGCCCAACAGATTTCCTCATGCAAATCCCCTCATCGGCATTGACCAAGATTATTTGCCTTGTCCTGAAGGGAGCTGGGTTTGGTCGGCTAGGAGGCGTTGCTAGATAACATGACCTGTCAACAATCAACGTGCTGCTTCTTGTTCCCCACCTTCTAAACAGCGCCGGGAAGATTCGGCCGACAATGCCCGTAAGCCATTTGTTGAAAAAGTTCGGCATCCTCGCCACGGATTCGGCAGGCCCGGCTTGGTCGGACCATCCGGACGATTCTTTCAAGACCGTTGGTGGACTGAGGGAAGCTCTTGGCGGGCGATTTGGACACGAAGCGTTGGAAGAGCTATGTCCGTGTGGAACTGGGCGGGCGCGACAAAAGGATCAATATTCGACCCGAGCGGCGGCCGAGTGTCTTCTCCGCAGCTGGCCGACGGAATGGGGTCCGCGCCACAAGCAGGCCCGCGAAGCCTGCATCGCGGTCCTGAAGGCGAGCAGTCCGCCGGAATTTGCGCGGCAGGCTTTCGTCAAGGCCGCCGGCGAGGCCGGAATACTGGTCGTGGGAGTTTTTCCCGGCTGACGCGTCGAACGAAGCGTTCGGGAGGCAAACCGCCCGTCGATAGCGAGAGCCAAACGTCTCGGAACGCGCGCAAGGGTAGTGGCTGAGCTTGAAATATGCGAACTCGGCATAGGCGTTGCCGCATATCGGCCCGAGCTCCTATGGCTCGGAGAGCGGCATCTAAGGCCTCGACGCATATCTGCGGACGAATTCGTGGCCGGGATGTGGAGGCGCTCGCCGCGCCGGGCTGCCTTTCGCGGACGATCGCGACGACCAATGGTGCACGCCTTTCAGGCATAGTGCGATGCCGCCATTGGCCCCTTGAACGGTCAAGTCGGACACGCGTAACATCGCCATCTGAATTGAGTCTGCTTCATTCGTCCGGGCTAATGTCCGGATTGGTCTGGGTATTTCCCTTGCGTACGGATGCAACCAGCGGCGCGGCGAAGCGCGGCAAATCGTTTGTCCATGTGGCGGAAGCCTCCTGGGGCAAAGGCCTCAGCACCCTGCTGCGTATCGTGCGAATGACGCTGCGCCATCCCTGGCAAGTCGCCATCACCATCGGTTCGACCTTCATTGCCGCGACGCTGCAGCTTTTCATTCCGAGCTTGCTGGGACGCGCCATCGATCAGGCGCAGGGCGTCTTGACTGCTGGTGCTGGTCCTGCGGCAGAGCGCACGCTGTGGAACACGGCGCTCACGCTGCTCGTCGTCAGCATCCTGCGCGGCCTCTTCACCATGGCGCAGAACTACTATGGCGAGGCCGTCGGCCACCGGACCGGCTATGAACTGCGGCTGGCTTTCTATGAGAAGATCCAGCGCCTGAGCTTCTCCTTCCACGACCGGGTCCATACCGGCGATCTCATCACGCTCGGCCTGCTCGATCTCGACGGCGTGCGCATGTTCTTCTCCACCGGCATCCTGCGCGTCGTGCTGCTCGGCGTGCTGATCGGCGTCGGCGCTTATCTGCTGATCAGCACCGATCTCGTGCTCGGGCTGCTCAGCCTGAGCTTTGTGCCGTTCGTCGCCTGGCGGTCCTCGGTCACGCAGCTGGCGCTGCGCAGCACCTGGCTGACGTTGCAAGAGCGGCTGTCGGTGCTGAGCCGGGTGATGGATGAGAACCTCGGTGGCATCCGTGTCGTGCGTGCTTTTGCGGCGCAGCGGCATGAGCTGGAAAAGTTCGACCGCGCCAAGCAAGATGCGCTGGACCTCGCCAACCAGCGCGTCGGCATCCGCGTCAGCAACACCAGCGCCATGAATTTCTCGTTCCTCGCCGCCATGGGCTTGGTGCTCTGGTTCGGCGGCCAGAAGGTGATTGCGGGCCAGATCAGCGTCGGCACGCTGGCCCAGTTCCTCACCTTCATGACCATATTGCAGATGCCAGTGCGCCAGCTCGGCCTGATGGTCAATTCATTCGCCCGCGCTTCGACCTGCGGCACGCGACTGTTCGAACTGCTGGACACCGAACTCGATATCGAGGACGCGCCCGACGCCAGGGACCTTGTCGTCACTGACGGTGTGCTGCGCTTCGACAACGTCGGCTTCCGCTACGCGGGCGCTGGCCGCCCGACGCTATCCGGGATCTCCTTCGAGGCAAGATCCGGCGAGACCATCGGCATTGTCGGTCCGCCCGGCAGCGGCAAGTCGACCATCGCGCACCTGATCCCGCGCTTCTACGATGTGACGTCAGGCGCCATCACCATCGATGGCCAGGACATCAGCAAGGTCACGCTGCAATCGCTGCGCAAGGCGGTCGGCGTGGTGCAGCAGGACGCATTCCTGTTCACCACCTCGATCGAGAACAACATCGCCTACGGCAATCCATGGGCGCGCGAGACCCGCATCGGGCAAGCCGCCGAGTATGCCCAATTGCACAACTACATCATCGGGCTCCCGGCGGGCTACACCACAGTCGTTGGCGAACGCGGCGCGTCGCTTTCCGGCGGCCAGCGCCAGCGCCTGACCATCGCCCGCAGCCTAATGCTGCGGCCATCGGTGCTGGTCTTCGACGATTCCACTGCTGCCATCGACGCCGGCACCGAGCAGCGTATCCGGGCAGCGATGAAACGCTTCGCCAAGGACCGCGTGACGCTCATCATCTCGCACCGGCTGAGTTCACTGATGCATGCCGACCAGATCCTGTTCGTGGAGGGCGGCCGGATCGTCGAGCGCGGCACGCATGAGGAACTGCTGGCGCTCGGCGGACGTTACCGCGCCCTTTACGACCTGCAGCTGCGGCCGGACGATGACCGACCCGTTGTAACGGGAGCCGCGTGATGTCGACACATAGCGGCGACGAGAAGGAAGACACCAGCGGGCGGCCGACAAAGGCGGTCGTCGGCTCGCACCGCGACGAGGAAGAAGTCTTCGGCAAGGTCTATGATCCGCGCATCCTGCGGCGCATCTGGAGCTTCGTGAAACCGTATCGAGGCCGGATTTTCATCTCGGTCGCCGCGGTCTTGGTGTTCACGCTGACGCAGCTGGCGATCCCGCTGGTCATCCGCTACGCCATCGACCACGGCATGGCGGCGGGCAGGCTCGACCAGTCGGTGATGATATGGGCGACGGGCGCCTTCGCGACGATCATCCTCATCAACTACGGCGCCAGCTATGTGCAGGAGAGCGTCGTTGGCAAGGTGGCCGAAAACGTGCTCTCCGACCTGCGCCGCGCCATGTTCAGCCACCTGCAGCGGGTCTCGTTGAGCTTCATGGACAAGACCGAGGTCGGCCGGCTGATGTCGCGCCTGCAGGGCGATGTGAATTCGATGCAGGAATTCCTTGAAACGTCGGTGATGTCGGTGGGCGACATCGTGCTGTTGTTCGGCATCGTCAGCGTCCTGCTCTGGCTCGATTTCCGGCTCGGACTGCTGACGCTGTCGACCATGCCGGTGCTGTTCATCGTGCGCCTGTTCTGGCTGCCGCGCGCCAAGGTCGCCTTCATGGCGGCGCATGAAACCAACTCGATCGCCAACGGTGCGCTGGCCGAAGGCATCCATGGCGTGCGCACGGTACAGAGCCTGGAACGCCAGCATGTCAATTTCGATCTTTATGACGAGAAGGTGCTGGCCAATCTCAATGCCCATCTGAGATCGGCCAGGTATGCGCAGGTGATGGTGCCGATCGTCGACACGCTGACCGGGTTCGCCATGGCGACAGTCATCGTCGTGGGCGGCTCGATGGTGCTGTCGCACAGCCTCGACGTCGGCGTCATGGTGGCGTTCCTGTTCTACATCCAGCGCTTCTTCGACCCGATCCGCTCGCTCACCATGCAGTACAGCGTGATGCAGCGCGCCATGGCTTCGGGCCAGCGCATCTCCGAAGTGCTCGACGTGCCGGTGGACGTCAGCGATAAGGACAATGCTGTTAAGCTGTCGCGCGACATGGACGGCTCGGTCGAGTTCAGGAACGTCACCTTCGGCTACCGGCAGAACCTGCCGGTGCTGAAGAACGTTTCCTTTCGCGTCAACCCGGGCGAGACCGTAGCACTTGTCGGCCCGACCGGATCGGGCAAGTCCAGTTCGATGGCGCTGGTGCACCGCTTCTACGATGTCTGGTCGGGTCAGGTCCTGGTCGGCGGGCACGATGTGCGCGACCTGACACAGGATTCGCTCGGAGAGCAGGTGGCAATGGTGCTGCAGGAGCCGTTCCTGTTCTCAGGAACGGTGCTGGAGAACATCCGCTATCATAAGGCCGGCGCCAGCCGCGAGCAGGTGGTCCGCGCCGCACTGGCCGTCGGCGCGCACGACTTCATCGAGAACTTGCCCGATGGCTACGACACCGAACTCGAGCAGCGTGGCGGCAATCTCTCACTCGGCCAGCGCCAGCTGATCAGTTTCGCGCGGGCGCTGGTGGCCGACGCCAAGATCCTTGTGCTCGACGAAGCCACGGCCAGCATCGATTCCTATACAGAGATGCTGATCCAGAAGGCGCTGATAAAACTGCTGGAAGGCCGTACAGGGCTGGTTATTGCCCATCGCCTGGCCACCATCCGCGGAGCCGACCGAATCATCGTGCTGCAGAACGGCGAGATCGTCGAAAGCGGCAACCACGAACAGCTGATGGCAAAAAAAGGCCTCTACGCCCGTCTCTACAACATGAATTACGCTTCGTTCGACGATATTTCCGAGGAAGAGATGGGAATGGACGCAGCCGTCGGCAAAGCGACGTGAGCAGGCCTCGCGGAGCCGGACAGATAGCCCCTGCCGCGTTCTGCTAAGTGGAAGTAACGACCGTGCACAGAGATTCTGACTGTCTGGCGTTGGCTTGGGAGGCGACGTATTGGGGCTAGAAGCCCCACCGCCGCCGAAGCCGTAAATCGCCGTCCTGTACTTCGCCAGCATGAGCGGACGCCGAGCAGGAATATTTCGCCAAGCCGTCTTTCATAGCAATGGCGATTCAAGCCACCGGGTGCGCGGATCGTTAAAATATCCGCCCATCCTTCTGCAATGTCTCGAGAATGGCAATATCGATCCTGTCGAGCGACATTGTTCGTGCTTCCTGCGAATAGAACGGATTTTGGCGCAAGGAATAGCGATCACCGCGCCCGGCGACAACCGGATACGCAAACACTTGCCGCGCTATTTATGGTTTTATGGTCCACCCGCAAAATCAGAAATTCGAGGAGGAACGAATGCGCGTCGGCTGCCCCCGGGAAATCAAGAACCACGAATACCGCGTCGGCCTGACGCCGGGATCGGTCCGCGAATATGTCGCGCATGGCCACGAAGTGCTGGTCGAGACCGGCGCCGGCGCCGGCATCGGCGCCGACGACAACGCCTATCGCGCCGCCGGCGCCACCATCGCCAAGACGGCCGCCGACGTGTTTGCCAAGTCCGACATGATCGTCAAGGTCAAGGAGCCGCAGCCCAACGAATGGGTCCAGCTCCGTGACGGCCAGATCCTCTACACCTATCTCCATCTCGCTCCCGATCCGGAGCAGACCAAGGGCCTGCTGGCCTCGGGCGTGACGGCCATCGCCTACGAGACGGTCACCGACGACCGCGGCGGCCTGCCGCTGCTGGCGCCGATGTCGGAAGTCGCGGGCCGCCTGTCGATCCAGGCCGGCGCCACCGCGCTGCAGAAGGCCAATGGCGGCCGCGGCGTTCTGCTCGGCGGCGTGCCCGGGGTGCTGCCCGGCAAGGTCACTGTGCTCGGCGGCGGCGTCGTCGGCCTGCATGCCGCGCGGATGGCGGCCGGCCTTGGCGCCGACGTCACCATCATCGACCGCTCGATCCCGCGGCTTCGCCAACTCGACGATATCTTCGTCGGCCGCGTCCACACCCGCTACTCGACGGTCGAGGCGCTGGAAGAAGAGTGCTTTTCGGCCGACATCGTCGTCGGCGCCGTGCTGATCCCGGGTGCCGCCGCGCCAAAACTCGTTTCGCGCGAAATGCTGTCGGGCATGAAGAAAGGCTCGGTGCTGGTCGATGTCGCCATCGACCAGGGCGGTTGCTTCGAGACCTCGCACGCCACAACTCATGCCGACCCGACCTATGAGGTCGACGGCGTCGTTCACTATTGCGTCGCTAACATGCCGGGCGCGGTGCCGGTCACCTCGGCCCAGGCGTTGAACAACGCGACGCTGCATTACGGTCTGCAGCTCGCCGACAAGGGCCTGAAGGCGATCCTCGACGATCATCATTTGCGCAACGGCCTCAACGTCCACAAGGGCAAGATCACCAACCGCGCCGTCGCCGAAGCGCTCGGCTACGAAATGGCGGAGCCCAAAACGACCCTAGCCGCCTGATATTCCAGGCCCGAAAAGTTTCCTCCTGCCTCGCCCGCCGGTTCCCTGCCGGCGGTTTTTTCTTGGCGATGACTGGCAAGAGGCGTCTTCCCCCTCCCCTTTGCGTCAATCTTGCGGTGCAGCCCGTCGGGGCGAAACGCTGGTCGACGAGGAAGCTGAACGCGCGATCCGAACCTGGACATCGCCAGCCGAAATCCCCGGCTTTTCTGATGCGACGATCACCAGGGCCCCTCCCCGCGCGTTCGACAGCGGAAATGTGGAGAAACCATCCTCACCGCCATTGTCGGGGTAAATCCAAATCGCCCACCTTCGTTGCAAAACTACACTGGCAAGCGCTTTGAGGGAGTTTCGAAATTGCATTGTCTCCAGAGGATCGAGACGTTGATCGATGAGGCCAGCGTGGATGCGATCGATAAGGCGCGCGTTTTGCTGGATCAGTTCGATGGTAGGTCAGAAACACTCGCCCAAGCTATCGATGACTTCCTGCTTGATCTGATGACCCTGGTGTTTGTCGTAGAAACCACCCGCGAGAGGTTCCACAATCCGGCGCGGCGATTGGCGCGTATGAGATTGACCAAGATCAGCCTTTTGTTGGCGCCGTAGTCTGACGTCCCGGTCAGAGAGAGGTCGCACCAGGAAGAAGGCGCCGACTGATTGTTGGCAAATCCGAGCGCACCAAACAGCTACGTTCCCTTGCGGCCGCTAGCCTGGTGGCAAAAAGATGTGCGCCGAAGGACGCTACGGGACTGGCCAGCGAATTTTTGAGCCAGAACCGCGTCCGCGAGCCAGCGCCCAAGACTATGGTCGGCCTCCGGCAAGAGCCCGGCGTCGAGCATCTTCGCATGCCCCGCGTCGATCTTACTTCGGAAGTATTCCCCATGCCGAGCTATTAAGGTCGGTGGCGCGCCGGATCGTTGATCGGCGCGTGCTGCATCTGCTCAAGATGTGGCGGGAGATGCCCGGTCGAAGAAACCGATGATCGAGGCCGGAAGACACGCACGGCCAAGGTGCGGGATCCGTCTCGGCCGTATTCAACAGCACAACCTTGTAGCCCTCCTTGTCGAGCATTTAGAGAGTGCGCGGGTAATAGGCGCTGGCGAACACGACGTCGCTGGCCCGCAGCACGTTCGCTGCCGGTTCTTCTCCTTCTGGGACGACGATCTGCGCAAACCCTCAAAAGCGCCGCGCACCAGCGCCATTTCAACGGCCATGGCGTCATCGGCCGTTGTAAGCGCGACGGTAGGAATTGCGGGTTTTCTCATCGCGACCCGATCTCTACAAACAGGGTTCGCCAGTGGATTGGATGTGCCTGTCGGCAAAAAGTTCCTGAACCTGCGATGTTTGGATGGCCGCTATGCCACTGCTTTGAGCGGCGGCTCGTCTGCCGTTTGCAGGCGCGCCGCCAATGCCAGCAGGTCGGTCTGGGTGATCAGGCCGAGGATGCGCTGCTCGGCATCGACGATGACGACGGCATGGCTCCGACCGTCGGTAAGTACAGGAAGGAGACTTATCGCCGGTGTGTCGGGCGAGGCGGTGCCCGTCTTCGACGTCACGCCCTTGACCGTATCGGTCGCTCGCGTCAGCTCGCGCAGACCGACGGCGCCGACCAGCTTTGCCTCGGCATCGACCACCGGCAAGGCGCGGATGTTGTGGTCGAGAAGCTGCTTTCGCGCCTCGGCGGCGGTGGCACTTTCCGGCACCGAGATCACGTCGCAGGACATGATGTCCCGGCAAAGCAGCGTTCGGTGCGAGCGCACCATCGCCTGCAACTCGACCTGGTGCAGCAGCCTTTCGAGGTCGTCGCGGCCAATGTCGAAGGTTTCATCCAAAGCGGCGAGCGCCGCATCGACATCCTCGGGTCGGAAGCCGACGCGCTTTGCCGCCGGCGGATCGGCGGTGCCGTGGCTGTTGACGGCGGGTGCATGGAAATGCGGATAGTTGCGCCGTGACAGAAGGTGGAAAATAAAGCCGAGCGCCACCAGTACGGCCGAATTCAGCGCCACCGGCACGACGGGGAACAGGAAGCCGGCGCTGACCACGGCCGGTCCGCCGAGCACGGCAGTCAGCGCCGCGGCACCGCCCGGCGGATGCAAGCAGCGCGTGAACGACATAGTGGCGATCGCCAGCGCCACAGCGAGGCCCGACGCGATCACCGGATCGGGCACGAAATGCGCCACTGTCACGCCGACCAGTGCAGAGATCGAATTGCCGCCGATAATCGACCAGGGCTGCGCAAGCGGGCTCGACGGCACGGCGAAGAGCAGCACGGCGGAGGCGCCCATCGGGGCCACCAGCAGCGCCACATGCGGGCCGCCGCCCATGGCGAGCCCGCTGATCACGCCGGTCAGCGCGATGCTAATAGTGGCGCCGATGCAGGCGAGCAGCCGCTCGCGTAGCGTCGCACCGGCGAGGATTGGGACGAAGAGGCGAAACCTCATGCTAAGCCTTGGAACGAGTGGAAGTCTGCGCTGTCCGCAATGCCGCCGAAGCCACGGATTTGAAAGTCAAACAAATCCGAATGTTCGCGGCCAGTGGGAATATTATTGCGCGCACCGGTTCGTGCGGTCGCCGCCAACGGCTGGTGCTTTTCAAATCGCGTCAGAGCTGGGCGCGGAGATACTTCTACCGCAAATGGATAGTATCGAATTCCTCCTGGCATGGCGGAACGTTCTCGCTTACCGCTGATCATTCTGGTGAAAGAATTCGCGTGAGCATTGGATTTTTGCTCAGTAACGGCCAGATGCGCGGACGAAGATTATCAAGATCAGCATTGGCGGGATGAACTCATCAACCGGATTTTGTCCCTGCACTTTCGCTCGGTAGCGAAACCAATTGGGGCGCGCTCGCCTGTCCATGAAAACAAGCGCCCAGTCCTGAAGGAACACGGCAACAGGGTGAACCACACCGTGCCCATCGTTTGCGCGAGAGCTGTCCCGACGCGAAGATGAACAAATCCTTGTGCCATCGTCCCAGCATTTAATCGCTGCGCAGGATCTTTGGTTCGAGCGCGGCTGCCACAAAAGCTCTTCGAGCAGCTGGTGGATGAGCCTCACCACGCAATACCTGCAGACAGGCGTCCATCGCCACCCTCCGTCTCTCGGTCTGACGATGTAGATCACGCAGCAGGATATTGGCCGCCTCATTGACGTCGAACACGATACGCTCGGTGCTGTGGCGGCCAACCCGGACAACAACCGGCCTCTCAAATCTCCGCAAGGCGGTCATCTCTCCGCCCCCCCAAAGGCGATCATGTGTCAAGAGGCCCAGTTCGCTTCTCTGCCGAGCCGAGCCGGTTCCGCTGCCCTGAATGTCGACAATGCCCTCTTGACCAGCCCCGCGCCAGCCTCGCATGCGTCGCCGCCTAGGCTCGCTCTGCAGACACGTCACGGACTATTGAGAAATCGTTCCATGATCTCGCCGAAAGCTGCCGCCGCCGCGGGTCTCCCGGCTGCATCCTCGGGTGATGCTCGAGTGAGGCCCGGCAACATGAGGACGGTCGCTCATTCGGCTCGGCCTTTCGTGCCCATCCACCTTCTCCCACAGGGGAGACGGGGATGCAGCGCCTTCAAAGTGAGGAACAAATCACCTTCGCCGCGAACCTTTCACATTGTCTCGCCACCACCACCGTCGATGAAGTTTCGGACTCGCGCGGGCCGAATCGGGGGATCGGAATCGCAGACCATGCGATCGATCTCGTCCCGACGGTTGCCAAAATTGAAAACGAGGCATAATTGCCCAGACATCCAGCTGCTTCGGAGGCTTGCTATGACTTTTGCTCAATCGGTCGGTGCGTTCTTTCGTCGGCTGAAGCCATTCATCCTGCTTTTCCTGTTGACTCAGTTCCTGGTCAGGCTGGCGCTGTCGCTGGTTTCGGCCAAAGACCTGTCTTTCCATCCGGCCGACTGGCTGGTTCCTTTCTTCACTGGCTTCTGGTTCGATATCGTCACGCTGCTTCCAATCCTCGTGGTCTTTCTCCTCTTCCCGCTGCTCCTGCCAGTTTCGTGGGCCGGAAAGCGGTTTGACCGCGCAGTTGGGCTCTCGGGCTTCGCAATCTTCCTGTTTCTGATGGTCGTGCAGGGAGTCAGCGAGTATTTCTTCTGGGACGAATTCACGACGCGCTTCAATTTCATCGCGGTCGACTACCTCGTGTACACGCAGGAAGTGATCCAGAACATTATGGAGAGCTATCCGGTCGTGCCGCTGCTTGCCGGCATCGGCCTGTTGGCGGTCGGCGGGGCCTATCTGCTCCGCCGCCAGGTGAAGGCAGGCTTCGCGCCGCATCCGCCGTTCATGAAGCGGCTGGCGGTCTTTGCGACGATAACGGGGATGGCCGCCGCCGGCGTGTTGGTGACGCCCGATTCGATCACACGGCCGATGCCGAGCGCGATCGCCCGCGAACTCGGGGGCAACGGACTCTATGGTTTGGTTAGCGCCTTCTTCTCGAATGAGATCGATTTCGCGAATTTCTATCGGACCATACCCGAGAAACAGGCGGCCGAACGGACACGCGACCTTTTAGCGGAAGATCACGAGCCGTTCGAAAGCACCGATTTAAACGACATCACGCGTGACATTCGAGCCGAGGGTCCGATGCTGCGCAAGAACGTCATCCTGGTCGGCATGGAAAGCATGAGTGCGGAGTTCATGGGCACATTCGGCAATCCGAAAAGACTGACACCGAACCTTGACCGGCTGGCGTCTGAAGGCCTGCTTTTCACGGAAATGCGGGCGACCGGCACGCGCACCGTGCGCGGGCTTGAAGCGATCGCGCTTTCAGTCCCGCCGACCCCGGGGCAATCGATCCTGCGTCGCCCCGGCAACGACAATCTCTTCACCATTGGCTCGGTGTTCCAGGATTCGGGCTACGATACGCGCTTCCTCTATGGCGGCTACGGCTATTTCGACAACATGAACGCGTTCTTTTCCGGTAATGGCTTCGGTATCGTCGACCGCGCTACGATGGCGGCAGGCAATGTGCATTTCGCCAATGCGTGGGGCGTTAGCGATGAGGATCTCTATGACGAGGTGATCCGCCAAGCCGACGCCTCGGCGAAAGCCGGCAAGAACTTCTTCAGCTTCGTCATGAACACGTCAAACCACCGGCCCTTTACCTATCCAGCTGGCGCCATAGACATCCCATCGCCGGGCGGGCGCGACGGGGCGGTCAAATATTCCGACTACGCGATCGGGGAACTGGTCAAGAAGGCATCGGCGAAACCGTGGTTCAGGGATACCGTTTTTGTCTTTGTCGCCGATCATACGGCGAGCGTCGCAGGCAAGGTGGAGCTCGACATGAACAAATACCACATACCGTGCATCATCTGGTCGCAGGGCTTTGTCGAGCCCCGCCGGATCAACCGGCTGGCGAGCCAGGTGGATATTGCGCCGTCGCTGCTTGCCCTGCTGCAGGCTAGCTATCGCAGCCGCTTTTTCGGCGACGACCTGATCGAAGCGGACGAACCGGAGCGGCCGGTCTACATCTCCAACTACCAGAAGGTGGCCATGATCCTGCATGGCCGCACGACGATCCTTGAGCCCAAGAAGCAAATCGTCCAGATCAAGGGTGAGGAGGTGCAACCTGAAAGGGCCGTCGACCACAACGCGGTCGAAGATACCGTAGCCGTCTATCAATATGCCTCGCACTGGCGCGATATTTCACGCCGCATTCCAAGTGTTCTTGACAACGGCACGCGGGCACTCGGCCGGTCCGGTGTGCATCGCCTGCCAAACCCGAAGCGACGCGCGCCTCCGTCCAGGACCACACCCACCATACCGGTGCCCTAACAAAGCCACCGTGCCACAACGTCTTAGGAATGCCAGGTCTGCTCCGGTGATCGCCAAGAGGTGTGAGGACCTTAACAATCAAGTTCGTGGCTCGCAACGGCAATGGCCGGAACGGGTCCAGCCTGTCTTGGAACGTGATTGATGTGATAACGTGATTCCCGATCAGCGAGGTGGGTCAGGCTGAAGCGGTTTGTCGAGGGCGAGGATCGCCGGCAAGCGGCACTGCTTCCCGAGTGCCTGGACGATTACGTGACGCAGGACAATCCGTGGAGGCAACGGGGTGAATCGTGGATCTGCTACTTTCGCGCGCTCCAGTTTGGGAGGCGCGGCACGCGTTGCCCCTGTCGACAACTGAGCCTGGTGCTTGTGGCGGTGTTCGGAGTGACATTCCTCAAGGAACACTTGTCATTGTCGAACTGGGCAGGGGTTGCCTTGATCGCAACAGGCGCGGTTCTGGTACGCTACAAAGGCAAACAGGAGGGCTATTCGCGGCGGCTTATTGCTCCGTCTTTAGGATCAGAACAGCCAAAAAAAGGTGGGCAGGTAGCCAGCTACCTGGAGGTATTCCATGCCTTCGGTGGCTGGAAAGATCGCCAGAAAATAGAGGGCATCGAAGAATGTGCTTCTTAATGCGCTCGTGGAGAACGTGTGCTGATGCTTGTCCTGATGCAGCCACGGCTTGGGCCAGAACCGTGGCGTCCTTGCCACATATGCTTCGAACTCCGAACCAAATTTGTCACGAAGAAACGTCTCTTCCTTTCGGGCAGTCATCCCGAAAACCGCATAGGTGCACCCCCCCAGAGCGGATGCAACGATGAGCGATCCGAACATGAGGCCGATGCCGAATGCTCCGATCGTCGAAAACAGATATAGGGGATTGCGAGTGATCGAGTACGGCCCGCTGACTGCCAACTCGCTGTTCTTCCGCCCCCCAATATAGAGGATGCTCCACAACCTCCCGAATATGCAGACGAGGATCAGAAAAAAACCGATCATCTCGACGACCTCGTGAAGACTAGATGCTTCATCCCAACCGGGGCGAGAGAATAGCAGCGAGCCTATCGCCGCTATGCTCAAGGCCCGGACGACCACAAGTCTCTTCCGCTGATTAAATGGTTGCGGGGCAATGCAAGCGGACATTATGGTTCCTTCGACAAAGGCTTTTTCGGGGGCTCGCGCCAAGCAGTCCTCTCCGCGGGTTTGAAGCTCTCAAGATCGCGTGCTGTATCGCGCGGGTTAGCGGTTACTAACCGTTCTGTAACATTGGTCAATGGCCCGTCTGGAAGGTCAAGGTGGTTACGGCGTTCCTCGGCCAGCCCTCCCACCCGTCGCGGGGTAAACTTCCAGCTGCACGTGTCTGTTTGCTATCGCGATCCATTGCTCAGCTTCCAAAGTCGTTTCTCTACCCCATGTAGGTTACCAGCGAAGCTTGATCTGCTAAACCAATATGGTGTTACACTTGTAGTCTCGCAGAGGCTTCTCCCAGCTCTCTGGGTCACGTCGAGAGCCGTAACCGGATCCGATTTTTCGGCGGAGGGGGTTTGCGGCGAGCGCGCTTAGTGCGCGGTCTTCAAGGCCGGGTCGAGAGCCTTGAGATCGAGAACCAGGCGCTGCGCGCCGAGATCCAGACCCTCAAGGATCGCCCTCCGGACAAGCCGACCAAGCCGTCGGAATGGGCAACGCAGCCGGAGGGAAAGTGACGCCGTCGCGGCGCCAAGCGCGACGGCGGTCGCGTGAGCCGCGAGGTGACGGTTGCGGAGAGCGCTCCTGCGGGCTCACGCTTCAAGGGATACAAGACGATCCCGGTGCGCGATCTGGTTTTGTCGGCCGGGGTGATGCGCTATCGCTGGGAGTGCTGGGTGACACCGAGCGGCGAGAGGGTCGTCAGCGGCAGGTGACACTCGACAACGGCATCCTGTTCCCGCGACGACTGCGCAGGAACCGCAGCGAACGCATGTGGGCGCCGCAACAGCACGGCCCTCCAGGTCCTGCATAGCCGAGATATGGCGGCGCCTTCTTCTACGGTCGAACGCGTGGTCGGCCCCGGCCGGGCGGCGGCGTCTCGGAGATCAAAGTGATTAATATGGCCGAGTGGCGGTTAGTCATGCCGACCTGCATCCGGCTTATATCGACTGGAGCGGCTCAAGGCCAACCAGCGTGTCGCCACCAACGAACAAAGCTTATGGAATGCAGCGCCGCGCCGGGACAGTCCGCGAAGGGTCCGCCTGCTCCAGGGCAGAGTTCTCTGCAGCCTTTGCAGCTTGCAAACATGGGCGTCCATTACAACGGCCCCCAGCCGAGAGCCCCTCGGCGAGTCGGGAGCCGAAAGAGTCGCGGCTCCGCTCACCCGTTCGGCCGTTCCGTGTACCAGGCGAGCGTCTCGCAGCGCGAAAGCTGCTCAGGCGACCCTTCGCGATTTTGGCCGGATCGACGTCGTCCTGGGGCAGGAAGCAGGCGAATGACTGTCAAAAAGCGTCCGCCGCAGCCCGGCGTCGATCACTAGAACCTGGCCCGGGCGCGGCGGAACTGCAGGGCGGCGGCCATTCCGGAATAGCTGCCGCCGACATCGATGATGGAACCTACACTAACGGCAGCTCAATTCGGATGGTTGTGAGGACAGGCTCGGCTCCAGCCGGACGGGCAGTGTTCTGAGGGTGTTTGCACACCATGTTGATGGTTGCCACAATGGAGATCGCCTCAGAAGCGGCGCTCAATCGGAAACGTTAGCACCTCCGCGTTTTGGCGCGGCTGCTTGAACTCTTCGACAGCAACCGCCTCGATCAGCAAATCCAAGGCTTCGCGCCCCCTCCGGCTCATCGGGTCATCGCCTCCGAGGTAATGATACGCTCGATCTAGATGCACTCGCGCGGCGGAAAAATCGCTTGTCATATGACCCTCTCAGTTGCCGCCCGCGCTGGCCATCTACGAGGTGAGGGTCGCGCAATCGTCAATATCCACAGACAAATTTGATTTAAATCGTAGATGATCTGGGAGAAATCCGGACCCCGGCTTGTCTTATAGGAGAGTCCCTTGCTGACGTCGCCGGCCGGGCTCTGTTGGCTCTGCAATAGCGTTTCGTGGTGCGCCACCATGAAAGTTCGCACGTTTTCATGCGCGGTCGATCAGACACGGTTCACGAACAAAAGCCTGCGGACGGTGCAGATGGCGGTAATAGCCTGGCGGCAGAAGTCGGTCCTGGCGACTGGATGACGCCAGCTCTTCCCCGCCAAATCGTTTGGTAACATTCGTCGCAAGTCAATCTGTTTTCAGGATGGTCCGCATATTGAGGTAAGGCACAGACGTCAGGTGCGCCTCGCTATCGACAATCGCGGTAGATGGTGTTCGAAATGTTCATGCCCTGCGGAAGGATGGGCTTGTCCTGTGCCGACGCCGGTCATACCGGCTATGGTTGGCGAAGCATCCTAAATGGCTGATTTTCGACACGCCACCCGACCGACGCAGGACGGCGTTGAACACGACGTCACCTTACATTTCGAGGGGTTTCTCAGCCAGTGCTAGAGCAAGCTGTTCCACGGTATCAAACAGCGCGGCTACACGGGTAGTTTCTCGAATCTCGAGCGACTGCTCGCAAGCTGGAGCCGCGCCGAAAGGTAGGGACACCGGTCGCCCTCCGATCATACGCCACCAACCAGCCGGCGATGCTGACGATCTCTTCCGAGCGCGCGGCAGTCGGTGAGGGACCGGCCTATCATGGCCGCATTACGAAGCAGGTCTCCTGAATCGAAGCCTCTATCCGATCGACGAACGCCTCAAGTTTCGCGGGCAGCAAGACCGGCCGGGACCAGGTGTATTCGGTATCCTAATCATCGCAGAGCGTGTTTAGCTTGGGGCGCGCAGAAGGTGAATGGCGTCAGCGCGGTGAGGTGGACCGCGACGCTAAGCTAAAAACGTGTTGGACTAAGCGACGGGACGGCTGACTGGTATGGGCGTTCAATTGATCTGGCGCCTTAAATGGCAGGAAGGCCTCGCGGCCGGTTCGAGGCGCATTATATCCTCCCCCGAAGCAGCACGCGCGAGTATCGTAACAAGCCCCGAGCGCTTCGCGTTCGGCGGTGTCCAATTTCCGACAATGTCGGATACAAAGTCAGATCTACTGGATTGCGTTTAAATCGTTTTCTCATTCGGCACAGTACATGCACGTCATCCGCAAGCACGACCGACCAACAAGAAATCGCATGATCACCTCACCAAAACATACAGCCGCCGCGGAACAAATCACTTCGCCGCGAACTTGCTTATCGCCCGTCACCACAACCCGAGCCATCGATGTCTTACGGGCTGCCCAGGATACCTGCTGCGACCGCGCTTGCCCTACGACCGCTCCGGCTGTTACCGACGAGAAAAAGTAACGGATTTCCTGCTGACGACGGCATGGAGGTGGTCGTCATCCCCCATCACCTGAGCCGATCGTCGCCCATAGGGTGGGGTGCAAGGTCGGCAACATCGCGCCCACAAGGAGATTCCGATGTCTGAAGCCAGTCAGGAAAAGTTGGACGCATTCTTGAGGAAAATGGTCGGCGATCTCGGTGCGATCGCTACGGGCGCGGGGGTCTTGCTGGGCGACAGACTCGGCCTGTTCAAGGCATTGCGTGAAGGCGGCAAGACGACGGCGGCCGAACTTTCGACACGCACCGGCACCCAGGAACGCCTTGTAAGGGAATGGCTTTCCGGGCAAGCGGCGGCGGGCTACGTCAACTACGATGAATCCAACGACGAGTTTTATCTAAACGCCGAGCAGGAGTCGGTGTTCGCCGATGAAGATAGCCCGGCCTTCATGGCTGGCGCATTCGAGTTCCTGTCCGCGCTGTGGCTCGATGAAGAAAAAGTGAGGCAGGCATTCCAGTCCGGCAAGGGCGTCGCGTGGCACGATCATAGCGCGTGTCTGTTTCGCGGCACGGAGCGGTTCTTCCGTCCAGGTTACAATGCCAATCTGATCGACTCCTGGCTACCGGCGCTGGAGGGCGTAGTCGAGAAGCTCGAACGCGGCGCGGAGGTCGGGGATGTCGGATGCGGTCACGGCGCATCGACCGTGCTCATGGCGCGTGCTTTCCCCAATTCGCGCTTCGTCGGCTTCGATTATCACTCCGCTTCGATCGAGCGTGCCCGAAAGGCCGCCGACGAAGCCGGCGTTGGCGCCAACACGCGCTTCGAGGTCGCGGCCGCCAAGACCTATCGCGGCACGTATGACCTCGTCGCTTTCTTTGATTGCCTTCACGACATGGGCGATCCAGAGGGCGCCGCCGCCCATGTCCGCGGGTCGCTCAAGCCGGATGGCACCTGGATGATCGTCGAGCCGTTGGCGCATGACCATCTAGCGGCGAATCTCAATCCCGTCGGACGCGTCTATTATGCCGCTTCCACATTCGTGTGCACGCCCGCTTCGCTGTCGCAGGAAGTCGGACTTGGGCTTGGCGCCCAGGCCGGCGAGGCGAGGTTGCGCAGGGTGGTGACCGCCGGCGGCTTCAAGCGATTCCGTCGCGCCGCGGAGACGCCGTTCAACTTGGTGCTGGAGGCCCGCCCCTAGGGCGGCCGTTGCTAGCTAGTGTCCGTCCATAAACAGTAACTTTTCGAAGTATTCATTGTAGACGCCCATGTAGGTATAGGTATTTCCGACTG
>NZ_JBVVPZ010000071.1:0-18694 GCF_055811415.1 Mesorhizobium sp. WSM4846 | reverse complement strand
GCAGGCCCCGAACTGCTGAGAGCACAAATGCTGCCACCGCGCCACACAATTTGAGGAAGAACCGCTAATTGTGGATGCGGCGATTTGGTTGAGCCTTGGCATTTAATTGTGAGAATCCAGGTGATCTGATTCTCAAATTAACTGCATTTGAGACGAGACTCTCGACCTGCGGGCTTGGGCTATCATGTTCTCGGCAGCGTCAGTGAATTAATCGCGACCGCTTTGGACGTGACGCGGTGGGCTATGCCGCCACAGCGCTGGACGGTCCGCGATCGGTCCCCGACGGATTCGGCGAACTGGCCGAGAAGGAGTTGGAAAGTGTGGCGGCCTACCCCGCGCGGCGAACTTCCTCTCGCGCCGGAAGCTTCCAGTTTGGTCTTGGGAAATGACAGGTGTAGCCATTGGGATACCGCTCGAGATAGTCCTGATGCTCCGGCTCGGCCTCCCAGAAATCGCTGACCGGCACCACCTCGGTCACGACCTTACCGGGCCAAAGCCGGGATGCTTCGACATCGGCGATGGTGTCTTCCGCAACGCGCTTTTGCTCGTCGTCTGTATAGAAGATCGCCGAGCGGTAGCTCGCGCCGACATCGTTGCCCTGGCGGTTGCGCGTCGTTGGATCATGGATCTGGAAGAAGAATTCCAGCAGATCGCGATAGCTGATCGTGTCTGGATCGAACACGATCTCGATCGCCTCGGCGTGGCTGCCATGATTGCGATAGGTAGCGTTAGGCACCTCACCGCCGGTGTAGCCGACGCGGGTGGAAATCACGCCGGGGTAGCGGCGGATCAGATCCTGCATACCCCAGAAGCAGCCGCCTGCAAGCACAGCGCGTTCGGTCGTCATGGTCTCTGACCTCCTGAGTTTGGGTTCATCGCCAATATAGGCATTGTTGCATCTTTTTTCAGTCGCAGGCCATTTGACACAAAGGCGTCGCCCGATGGAGATTATCCTGAACAGCTAGCGCAGTGCGCGCGCCATTTCAGTCGAGACGATCATGGGCAAGTATAGAGACCAACGCGAGCCACGCAGGCGTCGGTATGACGATGACCCGGTTTCCTTTTCGGAACGGACTTCCGAACCGAGCTACTTTCAACGCCCGGCGACCGTAACGGCAGAGCCCGTCGACGTCGAGGTGATCTGGTTCAATACCAGCAAGGGTTTCGGCTTCGTCAAACTGTCCGATGGCACGGAGGCTTATCTCCACATCCGAGTGTTGGAGGCTGCCGGAAGCCGCGCTGTTGCCGAGGGGACACGTCTCAAGGTCGCGTTTGAAGAAAGTCCAAGAGGTCGTCAGGTCGTGCACGTGCTGGAGATCAGCGATCAGATCGTGAAAACGCCGGCAGATGCGCGCCTTGCTGAGGGGTCCATCGCCGGGAAGGGTGGTGCGCAGCTGGAGAGCGAGGGCGCGGTCAAGTGGTACAATCCCGAAAAAGGCTTCGGCTTCATTGCTCCCGATAACAGTGAGAAGGACGTTTTCGTTCATGCCACCGCGTTGAACCGCTCAGGGCTCAGCGTGTTGGTGGAGGGACAGAAAGTGTTTGTCGAATGCGGGCAGGGCAAGAAAGGCCTGGAAGTCCGGAGCATTCGCCTCGCCTAGAAGCCAATACGTTGGCCGCCAAATTGCCGCTCATACAAAGAAAAAGCCCACTGCCGGGAGGAGGTGGCAGTGGGCCCGATTTGAAATGCAGCGCGGGAGGAGGTGCGCCGCACTCAGCGCCAGCATCGCATCTGGGAGGAGTAGATGGCCGACAACATGATCATATCGATCGCCGCAGATATTGCAATGCACAAATTTCATATCGCAATTGCGAAGGCGTTTCCTGGGTAAAACCATCGACATTGTCTCGAAAGATCCACCCAACAGCTGGCGGCTTTAGAGATTAATGGTGTTGGTCATTTTGCGCTCCTTTGTGTTGTTGCAAGGAGGCAGAATACTATGCCGAGCGAGCGCGGCCGTTCTTATCAAAAATCCCGTGGTTCAGGCAGCTTAATCGGCATAGTTGCCGGCTCGGGATAAGATCCCTACGAGCATCGGCAGCATCAAGGTGAAGAGCCGCGATTTCCGATAGAAGCTGCAACTGATGTACCGTCATCATGTGGTAGTCTGGCCCGCATGGCGACGCTTCATCTGAATTGGCGTGGAAGACGGTGAATCCGGCAAAGCCGAATAGAACGCATCCGCCGAAATGGATCGAGCCTCAACTGACGCGCCTGGTCAACGAAGCGCCCGACGGCCCCGGTTGGCTTCACGAAATCAAGTACGACGGATACCGCATGCACGCGCGGATCGACGGCAGCGACATCCGCTTGCTCACCCGCACCGGCCTCGATTGGTCGCATCGCTATCAAGCGACGATAGCGGCCCTCCGCGCGCTCCCGGTGAAAGAGGCATATCTCGACGGGGAGCTGTGCGCCGTTCGGGCAGACGGCGTCACCTCCTTCAGCCGTCTGCAGGCCGCTATGGATGAGGGCCGCACGGGCGATCTTGCCTTCTTTGCTTTCGATCTTCTGTTCCTGAACGGAGAAAGCATTGCGAAGCTGCCGCTCATCGACCGCAAGGCGCGACTGGAAGGCCTGTTTTCGACCGACATGCCCGGCCTGCGCTTCAGCGATCACGTGATCGGCGACGGGCCTGCGTTCCGCAAGCACGCCTGCCGGCTTGCACTCGAGGGCGCTATCTCAAAGCGGATCGACAGCGCCTATGCATCCGGCAATCGCGGCCTATGGGTCAAGTCAAAGTGTCTCAACAGAGAGGAATTCATCGTCGTCGGCTGGACCGATCCGACTGGAAGCCGGCCACATATCGGCTCGCTGCTCCTAGGCTACTACACCGATGATGGTCGTCTGTTGTACGCGGGCCGCGTCGGCACGGGCATCACGGTTGCAGAGCTCAAGCGATTGGCTCGCCGGCTTGGGCCACTTCAGACAGCTCGAATGCCCCTCGACGTCGCGCCGCCGCGCGAGAGCCGGTTTGGCTCGCCGCTTGAGCTGTCGCGCGTGCATTGGGTCAGGCCTGAAGTGGTGGTCGAGGTCACCTATCTCACCTGGACGGAAGACAATCGCCTGCGCCAGGTCTCGTATCAGGGTGAGCGGCAGGACAAGCCGGCCCGGCAGGTGGTGCGTTCCCTGCCCCATCCCTGATCAACTCGGGCGCCGTTTTGTTTCAAGTCACCCGACTTGCACTACCTGCAGTGTGCCGGGGGGGCAATGGCCTTGATCAGCGACTCCCTAGCTGGTGACTCCGCACCGCCGGTGAATGCTTGTTTGCGTCGAACCTGTTTGTAATTCGCTCAACTGGCATTGATGCGCCCCCGTGGAACGGGATAAATCTGGACAGGAATGGTGCCCAGAGGTGCTCGAGCCGGTCGGTGCTTATTTCGAAGCCTCGGTAAACTCGCGCATATACACAAGCCATGGGCGATGCCTGTGTCGCCGATGGCGCAATGGCAGGATGCTTACAAAAAAGGACATATCAAGACCTAATAGCTGAGCGGCCGTTGTAGCTAACCTGAAAAGATATCAATTAATCAAGGTATTACCGGCGTGGCATTCTCCTTGCGAGGTTCATGCAGATCTTAGCAGTGAAGCGTCCTTATCCGGGATGCAGCGCTCACCGGGGAGGTACAAGCCTTGAAATCCAAAGATGTGCGTGCCCAAGCCTATTCCATGCCGCTGACAAGCCCCGCCTACCCGACGGGGCCATATCGCTTCGTGGACCGCGAGTACCTTATCATCACCTACCGGACGGACCCCGACCGGCTACGCGCCCTAGTCCCTCAGCCACTCGAATTCGATGACCCCTTGGTAAAGTTTGAGTTCATTCGAATGCCCGACTCTGCGGGTTTCGGGAGCTATATTGAGTCCGGCCAGGTCATTCCCGTTAGATTTAACGACGTGATCGGCGGCTATTCGCATGCCATGTATTTGGACGACGGACCGCCAATTTTGGGTGGCCGTGAGTTGTGGGGATTCCCGAAGAAATATGCACATCCTGCGTTAGAGGTCTATGGAGACACACTGGTCGGCACCCTCGACTACGGCCCGGTCCGGATCGCAACAGGCACCATGGGCTTTAAACATTGGGCGCTCGACCACAGCGAGGTGCTGGCCTCGCTGTGTCAGCCGACATTCCTCCTGAAGATTATTCCGCATGTCGATGGCAGCCTGCGCGTCTGCGAGTTGGTACGCCTTAAGATGGAGGACGTGACATTGAAGGGCGCATGGGGTGCTCCCGCAGGCTTGGACTTACGGTCGCATGCACTCGCGCCGATTGCAGAACTGCCGGTTCTGGAGGTCGTTTCAGCCGCCCATTTCATCGCGGATCTGACACTCGGCCTCGGGACAGTTGTTCACGACTATCTGGCGGAGCCGCAGGCGGCGTGAACCCGAAGTCAAGGTGATCAGAAAACGACCAGCATGTAGGTCGGGCAACAAAGAAAGTGGCTCTCACGAAGCCGCATCAAGCCGTTGCGGAAAGTTTTCCATGTGCCCTTCGCGGACGGGTTGGCCGTGCGACGACTGTTGCGATGACGGTGAGCCCACCTGGTAAAGCTGGATCGGAGTGATGACGTGCAAAAAGTATTTAGCAGCCCTGCTTCGGCACTTGAAGGGCTTTTGTTCGATGGAATGTGCATAGCGGCTGGCGGCTTTGGCCTTTGTGGTATTCCCGAGCTTTTGATCAGCGCTGTTATGCAAGCTGGTACCAAGGACCTTACGATAGCCTCGAACAACTGCGGCATCGACGACTTCGGGCTTGGTGTCCTGTTGAGGAGGAGGCAAGTCAAGAAGATGATCTCGTCTTATGTCGGCGAGAACGCCGAGCTTATGCGCCAGTATCTGAGCGAAGAGCTGGAGCTTGAGTTCAACCCGCAGGGAACGCTCGCCGAACGAATGCGTGCCGGTGGTGCCGGTATCGCAGGGTTCTACACGAAGACAGGTGTCGGCACGGTTGTAGCCGACGGCAAGGAGCATAAGACCTTCAAAGGCGAAACGTATGTGCTCGAGACCGCCATCGTCGCGGATCTCTCGATAGTCAAGGCCTGGAAGGCTGACACGTCCGGCAATCTCGTATTCCGCAAGACAACTCGCAACTTCAATCCTCCGGCGGCGACCTGCGGCAACATCTGCGTCGCGGAGGTCGAGGAGATCGTTCCTGTTGGCGGCCTCGATCCCGATCAGATCCACCTGCCGGGGATCTACGTGCATCGCTTGGTCCAGGGCGAGCATGAGAAACGGATCGAACAACGCACGACGCGTGCGGCGGCTTGAGGGGAGAGAAAAAATGGCCTGGGACAGAAACCAAATGGCGGCGCGGGCTGCACGAGAACTTGAAGACGGCACCTACGTCAATCTCGGCATCGGCATTCCCACGTTGGTCGCCAATTACATTCCGGACGGCATCCATGTAACGCTGCAGTCGGAGAACGGCCTGCTTGGTATTGGTCCATTCCCGACCGAGGAGGAGATCGACGCCGATCTTATCAATGCCGGCAAACAAACGGTGACCGCACTGCCAGATTCCGCCTTCTTCGACTCGGCGCAGAGCTTTGCAATGATCCGCGGCGGCAAGATCGCCATGGCTATCCTCGGCGCCATGGAAGTAGCCGAGAACGGTGACTTAGCGAATTGGATGATCCCCGGAAAGCTGGTGAAGGGCATGGGTGGAGCAATGGATCTGGTCGCCGGGGTCAAGCGCGTCGTCGTGGTCATGGACCACACCAACAAGCCGGGGAACTCCAAAGTGTTGAAGGCGTGCACTCTGCCACTGACCGGCAAATCGGTTGTCAACAGAATCATCACGAACCTTGGCGTTTTAGATGTCGTTGAAGGAGGCCTGAGGCTGGTGGAGGTGGCCAATGGCGTAACCGAAAGCGAACTGCGCAACGCAACGGAGGCGACGATCGTCAACTGATCGGCGGTCCCAGAAGGCACGTTCAAGCCCACAAAACCGAAAATGGCGCCACGGCGGGCTTCGATATTCCGATGTTCATCCTCTCCTGCCGCACCGACGAGGCTGGTATCGTCTCGGGCCTCGAACTCGGCGCCGACGATTATGTCACCGAGCCGGTCGGTACGAACTAGCTCGTCGCGCGAATCTGCGTGCGCTTTGAAGCTTGCCCCGTTGCCACGCGGCTAACAGCCCGTCTTTCCCAGGGACGTCGGTTCTCGGAATATCGGGCGGCGTAAACACACGCCACCCCGCACCACCGCGGTGGTGAACGCGCTTGTCAAGGCGGTCGCGTTGCGCGTGCCGGCGGACACCGGTCCGATCGAGATTACCGAGGCGACACCCTCGCTTTTCGCCGGGCTATCCCGCGACGCACTCGGTGCATCCGGAGAAGGGATCATCCAGCGCGTCGAGAAGGCCGATCTGCTCGTGGTCGGAACGCCTGTCTATCGAGCATCCTACACCGGTGCCTCAAACACCTGTTCGATGTCGTCGATTATCGTGCGCTGACGGGCAAGACCGTGCTGCTCGCGGCGACCTGTGGCACCCCCATACCATGGCCTGGTGCTCGAACATCAACTCCGGCAACCCTATCTGCAATCAATTCCGGCACCGCCTGGTTGGTACTCAATAACGAGCTTCAATGGCCTGAACCTGTCGAAGTCCTACGGAGAGTTTCTGTCATTCCTCGCGTCTGTCTAGCCGCACCAGCGCTTCATTGACCATCAGCCGGATCGGGCGCAGTGGATGATCGGCTGGAACGAAATCCTCCAACCGCTTCATCGTGAACAGCTGCTCCATGAACACATCGCTCCCGCGCATCGAACCGCTTCGCCAAGGTGGATCAGTAGTCTATGTTTGGCGTAGGCATTTCAGCAGCCGGCTAGGCGCCCGCCGCCACGTGCGGGCCACGCCGGCATCAACCGGCGGGCAGATGCGCCGAGGGCAACAAGCGCGCCTGACGCAACGCCGCCAGATCAGCCGAGCCGGTGCAGAAGCAGGCGACGGCCAACTGGCGGATGACGATCTCGAAATGCGCGACAACCGCCTCGGTGGACACCGTCGCCGCGTGCAGCACGCCGGCCGCCTGCCCGGCGATGTCCGCGCCCAGGCGGATGGCCTTGGCCACGTCGACGCCGTCGCGGATCCCGCCCGACGCGATCAGCTTCACCGTTGGCAGCGCCCGACGTACCGCCTGCACGCTGTCCGGGGTCGGAATCCCCCAATCGGCGAACGCCATCGCCACTGCACGGTCGGCGGCATCGCGGGCGCGCTCGCCCTCCACCGCGGCCCAACTGGTGCCGCCGGCGCCGGCGACATCGATCACCGCTACGCCCGCCTCGACGAGCGCACAGGCCACCGAGGCGGACAGGCCCGCCCCCACTTCCTTGGCTACAATCGGCACGCCCAGGCTGCGCGCGGCGCGAGCGACCTGCGCCAGGACGCCGCGCCAGTCGCGGTCGCCCTCCGGCTGTACCGCTTCCTGCAGCGGATTGAGATGAACGATGAGTCCATCGGCCTCCAGCGCATCCACCGCCCGGTGCGCCAGGTCCAGGCCGTCGGCCTCGCGCAGTTGCGCGCCGCCGATATTGGCCAGCAACGGGATGTCTGGAGCCAGGCGGCGCAGCGCGCGCGTCAGCCCCTGGGAGTTGCGGGATTGCAGGCTCACGCGCTGCGAACCAACGCACATGGCGATCCCCAAGGCTTGCGCTGCCTCGCTCAGATGCCGGTTGACGGCCGCGGCGCGTGGCATGCCGCCGGTCATGGAGCTGATCAGCAGCGGCGCGCGCATGGTCTTGCCCAGCAGCGAGGCCCGCAGGTCGATCTGCGTCAGGTCCAACTCGGGCAATGCGCAGTGTTCGAAACGGATGTATTCCCAGCCGGCGGCGACCGTGGCCGGCGCCGTTCGCCGATCCAGTACGATGTCCAGATGGTCGTCCTTGCGCCGGCTCAGGGCGGTGTCGCTCATGCTCGCTCCATCTGTCGCATCGGGCGACGGCGTTGCGTCGGATCGGACCGACGGCCGCGCGCGCACGCAGCCGCCTCCCGCGCGTTCAGGCCGGCGCACGCTAGCCTCGCCCCGCAGCGTCCCTGCGGTAGCGGCTGGTCGAGGTCTGATAGTACTGCGCGCGGATGGCCGCCATGGCCTCGATCAACAGTCCCCACGGCGCGGGAAAGCGTTCTTCCCCCATCACCCGGTGCAGCATGCGCGTATGGCCGGCCAGCTCCTCGTTGAGGAACTCCACCACAGGCATAGCCGGATAGCGCTGCAGCAGCAGGATCGCCGCGTTGTCGGCCTCGCCGGCCGACCTGTCCTCGTCGCGTCCATGCAGATCGTTCTGCAGGCGCCCTATCGCGGAGATGAGCCGCAGGGCCTGGCGAAACGCCGGACGCGCGCGCAACGCCGCCATGTCCAGGCCCCACAGCAACGACAGGCAACAGAACACGTTCGTGTAGGCGATCGAATCGATGCCGTTGTGCAGGTACTCGGCGTAGGACCAGCGTTCCGCCCCTGCCGCCTGCGCGTGTCCGGCGCGCAGCGCCGCGCAGTAGCACCGGGTATCTTCGAGAAGCCGAGCATAGTCGCGACGATCGTAGGCGAGCGCGGCCAGCGAAGCGCGCAGCACAGCGCAGCCCTCGAACCCGGGGAGCGCGCACGGCACGCCCTGCGCCAGCGCCTGCTCCACCGCGGCGAGCTGCTCCGGCGCGATCAGGCCAAGGTCGTTGCAATCGTCGAGCCAGAACAGCAGCGCCAGTTCGCGATAGAACGCCACGATCAGCGTTTCGTCCTGTGGATCGCGGCCGGTGCGGGCGCTGGTGTCACGCAGGCTCGGGTGGATGCGCTGCAGGATGTACTGGCCGCCCCTGACCGCTTCCACCGCATGCTCGTCGGCGAACCCGCTCAGGGAACGCCCCCACTCCAGCACCTGCTGCAGCGCGCGTTCGGTCTGGATCATGGCGCCGCTCCTGCTCCCTGGGCCAGGACGCGCCGCCCCCAACCAAGCGCCAGCCACAACCCGGCGAGTTCGGCCACGCGCACGACCCGGGTGGGGCAATACAGTTCCTTGCCGATCCACAGCGGCGTCTGCGGCAATGTATGCGCCGCATGGCGGGCGAGCATCCACTCCAGCGCACGCGCCACCGCCTGCGCGATGCGCCGGCGCCCTGCCGGCTCTTCGGTCCCGTCCATCACGTGCAACGCGAACAGCGCATAGGCGGTTTCCTCGAATGTGGACGCGCGACCGGCGCCCCAGCCGCCGTCGTCGCGCTGCGCCTGCAGCAGCGCCGCCAGCGCGCGCTCGTCGCGCCACTGGGGCTTGCCTTGCGCCAGCGCAGCGACCGCATGCGCGGTGGGATACAGCCAAGAAACGTGCCATTTTTCGTTGTCCCACAAACCGTGCGGGTTGCGATTGGCCTCGACGTAGGCGCTGGTCCGGGCGGCGGGGTTTCCCAACAGTCGCAACGCATGCAGGGCATGGATGTTGGTCGACACCGAGGCATTGCGCTCGCCGGGGAAGGTGACGAAGAGCTCGTCGATTTCGAAATGACGCAACGCATCGACCGCCGGGTCGCGGCCTGCAAGGCGCAGGACGCACAACGCAACGGCGGTGTCGTCCGCATCGGCCGCGAAGTGCAAGGCCGGGCCCAGACCGCGCACGTCCAGGTGGGCGTCGAGCTGCGCGACGATCACGCGCACCGCCTCGGCGAGCGCGGGATGCGCGAACAGCCCGGCCAGATGCAGGGTGTACAGCGACCAGCATGGCTCGAACACATTAATCGGCCAGACGTTGGGAACGACACCTTCGATGCCGCTACGCGTCGCACGCGATGCCGCCTGCAGATACGCGTCGGCGCGCCCGACCTGCGACATGCTCCCCCGTGTCACGGCGTGCGCACGCCACGCGGCGGTGGCCGCCGGACTGATGCCGATGCTGCCGTCGTCATCCGGGCATGCGGTGGTCGGCGACGTCCCCCAGGCTTCCCAGGAGTGCAGCAACGGATGGCCGCTTGGCAAGGTCGCCACCGCCCCTAGCTTGACCAGGCACGCTTGCCGCAATGGCAACAGCGCCGGGTGGCGCGGAAACGCCACGCCGCCGAGCAAGGATGCGGCCTCGACGCACAACTGCGGCAGGATCAGCTCCGCGCCGATCGGCGCGTCTTCCGGCACCGCTTGCGCGTAGGGATCGGGCTGGCGCTCGAGGAACCGGGTTGCAGCCTGGACTGCGTCGGCAGCGCCGGGAAGAGGATCGGCACGCTGCAATGCGATCAACGCCGCCCACGTGGGCGCATGGCGGAACAGCGGGAAGTCCGCGCTTCCCCATCCGCCATCGGCCTGTTGCTGCGCGAGGAGCCACGCGTATGCGTCCTGCCGACCGGTGACGGTGCCGTGGAACTGCAGAGCTCGCGCCGTGTCGTAGACGGACGGACCGACGCTGCCGCCGTCGCTCATCTCGCTCAGCAGGTGGCGCAATTCGTAAAGGATCTGTTCGGACAGCGCGTTCACGCGGGATGTTCCTTCTGCAGACGGTCGACGAGAACCAGGACAAGCAGAGGCCGCGCTCGTCGCCACAGGCCGGTTGCGGCCCGGCGCACGGCAGCGCCGGACGGCCGCCCTGCTCCGGCGCGGCGACGCGCCCCGATGCCGGCGCCGGTCCGCCGCATAGGCTTGCGCGCAGGCGCCGCGTGCGCCGCGGCCGTGCTGGGCAACCGCTGCGATCGGCGCCGCCGCCTCGGAACACAGTGCAGCATGCACCGCTGCCGCCAGCCGATCGCAGCGGCACAGGGCGGCTCCATGCGGACGGGCGCGCTCATGCGCAGGGCGCGTGCTTGAACAGATACGCGTTGGCCCGCTGCAGCATCTGCGCCAATCGTTCCGCACGCGGCCCCAGCGGGGCGATGGCCTCCCCGGCGTCGCGCAACAGATCCAGCGCGAACTGGCGCGCTGCCTGCAGCCCCATGATCGACGCGCAGGTCGGCTTCTGCGCCGCCGCGTCCTTGCCGGCGGTCTTGCCCAGCGTCGCGGTATCGACTGTCGCGTCGAGAATGTCGTCGACCACCTGCAGCGCCAGGCCGAAACAGGCGCTGTAGCGATCGAGCGCACAGTACAGCGCAGCGTGCGCGGCATCCTCCGAGATGGCGCCTAGCGCGCCCATGCGAACGGACGCGCGCACTAGCGCTCCGCTCTTCATCCGGTGCATCGCCACGATCCTGTCCAGCTCGACGTGCTTTCCGACCAGCGACAGATCCATGGCCTGCCCGCCTGCGGCACCCTCGGCGGACACCGCCTGCGCCAGTTCGCGCACGAGCGCGATACGGTTGTGGCCCGGCGCATCCAGGCTCGCCAGGGTCAGGAAGGCGTGCGCCTGCAGCGCATCGCCGACCAGGATCGCAGTGGCTTCGCCGAACTTGACGTGCACGGTCGGAAGGCCGCGGCGAAGCACGTCATCGTCCATCGCGGGCAGGTCGTCGTGGACCAGGGTACAGGCGTGCATCATCTCGATGGCGGCGCCGACGTCGTCGAGCATGTGCGCCGGCGTGTCGGCCAGTGCGCCGGCAGCCAGACAGAGCAAGGCGCGGGTGCGCTTCCCGCCATGCAAGGTGGCATAGCGCATCGCCGTCATCAGCTCGGTCTCACCGTCGTCTTCGGCGCAGAGAAGACGCGCCAGCGCCTGTTCGACCCGCTTTGCACCGTCCTGCATCCAGATCTCCGGCAGCAGCCTGCCGGACGCGCCGCGCGCCTGCGCGCCCAATCCGCCGAGCGAGGAAACGCCAGTTCGGTCGTCGTGTAGCGTGGAACCGGTCTGCATGTCGTTCATGTCCTTGTACCTGACAGGAGACCGCCACGGCGAGCGGCGAGCCGCCGCGGTGTTGCTGGCGTCGCACCGAGCGAGCGCGCCGAGTGCAGCAATGCCGCGCGTCGGCGCCGCTGCCTCGCCACACGGGGCGTGCGATGCCAGCTCATGAGAATCCGATGCGGATTGTCATGGACGGATGTGCGGTCGGGTAATAGCGCCGGCCTTTTTCGACGCCGCTCAGCAACCGCGGCCGCACCCCGGCCTTGTGCATGGTCAGCGCCAAGGCGATGGAGAACTGCACCAGTTCCAGCCATACCAGGTGGTAGCCGATGCAGACGTGTGGCCCGGTACCGAACTGCAGCATGTCCACCGGCCGAATCGGCTCCGTGCGTTGCAGCCACCGCGCCAGGCGGAACTGATCAGGCGCCTCGTGCAGCAGCGCCGAGGTCGAGAAATGCAGCAGCGGGATGCACAGATGGGTGCCGGCGGGAATGCGCCGTTGGCCGAGTTGCAATTCCTGCAGCGCGCGACGCGGCAGGAGCGTAGTCGCCGGATGCACGCGCAGCGTCTCGCGGAACAGCGCCTCGGCGACCGGACACTGCGCCAGGTCCGCGTGTCGGGTCGGCACCGCGCCCACGCGTTGCGCCTCCTCGACCAGGGCGTCCCACAGCACAGGCTGCCGCGCCAGCTCGATCACCATCCAGGCCATCGTCGAGGCGGTGGTGTCGTGACCGCCAAGCAGCAGCAGGCGGATATTGGCGACCAGGACGTCATCGGAGAGCGCATCATCGCTGCGATCGAAGGCGCTCACCATGTCGTTGATCAACCCCGTTCGCGCGGCATGCGCGCGCGCGTCGCGGACGAACTGGTGCAACTGCACGTCGATCCAGTCGCGGGCGGCGCGGCCGCGCCGCAAGGGCAGTCCGGGCAGGTCGATCGGGGGCGCGACGATCAACTGCAGCAGTTGCCGGTACTTGCGATGCCATCCCGGCAGGTCGTTCGCGGGGATTCCCATGAGGCTGAAGATGAGCTTGAGCGTCAGATCGCCGGTTTCGCGCAGGATGGTTACGTCGCCGCGGTCGCGCCACGCCTGAACCCGCGCCAGGATGATGGGCGCGAACAGGTCGCCGATGCCGGCCTGGGTCAGCCCCTTGGGCAGGAACGCCGCCTTGATCGCATCGCGCGCCTGCCGGTGCGCGACGCCGTCCTGGGCGACCAACGTTCCGCCAAGCAATTCGGGCGCGATCTCTTCGATCAGCGCCGAGGACACGTCCTTGTGCCGGAGTAGTGCGAACGCGTCTGGATCCACGCAGGTCATCAGGTGTCCGGCAGGGCCGAAATCAAGCCAGAAGTGGCTGCCCAGCGTCCGTTCCGCGCGCCGCA
The DNA here is from genome assembly GCF_055811415.1 of Mesorhizobium sp. WSM4846. Taxonomy (NCBI): domain Bacteria; kingdom Pseudomonadati; phylum Pseudomonadota; class Alphaproteobacteria; order Hyphomicrobiales; family Phyllobacteriaceae; genus Mesorhizobium; species Mesorhizobium sp. WSM4846. The sequence continues at coordinate 5,565 of NZ_JBVVPZ010000071.1, read as the reverse complement.
GCAGGCGCGGCAGGTCGCAGACGATGGCGGGAAGATGCCCGACCAGAGGGAAAGCGCCGGGCACGACCGGGATGTCGTACCGCAGCCGGTGCCGACGGTTCAGCGGGTTGAGCAGCATGTCCATCAGCAGCGCGGTGCCGCGGCCGCTTCGGCACCGGCAGGCCGCGCGGTGCGGCTGTTGCCACCGTCGGCGTAGGTCGGCACATGCGCGAGCATGCCGCCGTCAATGCACACGACCTGGCCGGTGATGAACGCAGCATCGTCGGAGAGCAGGAACGCCACCAGCCCGGCCACGTCCTCGGGGCGCCCGGCGCGCGGCAGGAGCTGGTGCCGGCGCAGATGCCGTCGCATGCACTCGTCCAGCTTGGCGAGTAGACGCTCGGTCATGATGAGACCCGGCGCAACCGCGTTGCAGCGGATCTGCGCATGACCGTACTGGGTGGCGAGCGAGGCCGACAGCATGTTCATCGCCGCCTTCGACGCGGCGTAGGACGTCTGCGCGGTGTCACCGCTGAGCCCCTGGCACGACGACATGTTGACGATCGCGCCACCACCGCGGGCGATCATCCGTGGGATGGCCTGCCGGCAGCAGAGCAGCGTGCCGCGCAGATTGGTCGCCATGGTCTGATCCCAGACCGCCAGGTCCAGGTCGAGGATCGCCCTGTCGCGCGGGGTCAGATGCATGGCGCTCGCGTTGTTCACCAGCAGGTCGACCCCACCGAAGTGCCGCTCCGCCGTCTCGAACAGCGCTGCCACCGCCTGCGCATCGGAGATGTCCATGGCCAGTGCCAGCGCGTGGCGCGCTTCGGCCGCGATCTGCACCGTGCAGGCGATGGCCGCCGAGCCATCAATGTCGGCCACCACCACTCTGCCGCCCTCGCGCGCGATGGCGAGGGCGCATGCCTTGCCAATGCCGGCGCCGGCGCCGGTCACAACGGCCACCTTGCCTTCAAACCGTCCCATCGTGTCCTCCTGGATTGCGGTGGTCTTCCGCGGCAAGCCGCTCGGCCTCCGCCGGAAAAGGCGCAGAGTCGGCGCTGGCGCGCTCGTCATCGCCAGCGTCGGTTTCAATGACCCGAATGGCGGCGACCGGGCACTGGCTGGCCGCGAGCCGCACGGCGGCGTGCAGCGCCTGCGGGACCGTCGCCACACACACTTCGGCCACGCCGTCCGGTTCGCGCTGGCGAAAGGTGCCCGGCAGCGTCAGCACGCACTGCCCGGTGGTTCCGCACAGATCCTGGTCGACCACGACGCGCATCTCAGCCCCCCTGCGCATGCAGCCGCACCGGCAGCGCGCGGAACGTCCTAAGGAACGCGGAGGGCTCCCGGGTCGGCTGCTCGGCCAATGCCAGCGTTGGGAAGCGCGCGTGGATCCGCGGCAGGCTCTCGGCCAACTGCACCCGGGCCAGTTGCGCACCGAGGCAGAAGTGGATGCCGTGGCCGAAGCTCAGCATGATCTTCCCGTCGCTCGACATGCCAGGACTGGTGCCGTAGAACCGCGCGGGATCGAAGCGGTCGGGATCGGCGAAGGCGTCCGGGTCGCGATTGCCGGCCGCGATCAGCACGCGCACGTCCGCGTTCTTCGGAATCACCACGCCGCCCAGTTCAATGTCGCGCTGGGCGATACGCGGAATGGAGCTGAACATGGCGGGCGCATCGCAGCGCAGGACTTCTTCCACGAATGCCTTCACCCCCACGGCGTCCCCCTGCAGCCAGTGTCGCTGTTCGGGATACGCCAGCATCGCCAGGACCGCATGGTCGATGCTCGCAGCAGTGGTGGCGAAGCCGCCCAGCAGCATGCCCCACAGCATGCTGATCAACTCCGCATCCGACAGCGTGTCGGTATCGTCGTCGTGTGCGCCGACCAGCATCGACACGATGTCGTGGCGGGGATCGGTGCGCCTGCGCTGTATGAGGTCGCCGAAGTAGGCCTGCACCCTGGCGCTGGCCTCGTCCGAGGCGGCGAGCTGGGGATCGCTGGCGTGCGGACTCAGGCCTTCCAGAATGGTGCCGATGCCGGCGGCGAGCCCGAACACGTCGTCCTGGGGCATGCCGAACAGTTCGGCGAAGACCAGCATGGGCAAGGCCAGCGCGAATTCCCGATGCAGGTCCACCGCCTCCCCGCGCTCCAGCGCGGGCGCCATGCCGTCCAGGCGCGCTGCGACGATGCGCGCGATGCTCGGCCGCAGGTCGTCGATCTGGCGCATGGTGAAATCGCGCGAGATCAGCCGGCGCAGACGCGTATGCGTCGGGGGATCCTTCATCGCTAGCGTGGATGCCAGCAGATTGAGTGACAGGCTGGTCGCCGCACGCGGGAAATAGCGCGCCAGTTCGCCCGGCGCCGGTCCCCGAAACGCATCGCCCGTGGCCTTGAGCGCCCAGTAAATGTCGACGTGGCGGCTCAACAGAAAGAGGCCCGACGCCGCGCGATGCACCGGATCGTGCTCGCGCAACCACCGCATGAACGGATACGGGTCGTGGATGCACGCTGGCGACGCCAGTTCGGCGAAGGCGTCCCGGCATGCTGCTGTGGTTTCTTGCACGTCCATCCTGGTTACCTGTTGGCTGGCTGATCTGACCGATGCGCGCCCAGGCGCGCCGGCAAATTGCGGAGAAGATCCCCATCCCGGCGGCGTCCGCGCATCACCAGAGCACCGGGAACTCCTCGAACCCGCCAGTGATGATCTCCTTGCGCAGCTTCAGTTCTTCGGGCGCCACGGCCAGGCGTAGCGCGGGAAAGCGCTGGAAGATCGAACCGAACACCACCTTGAGTTCCAGCCTGGCCAGCGCCGCGCCGATACAGTTGTGCGGGCCGTAGGAGAACGCCAGGTGCGGGTTTTCGTCGCGTCCGATGTCGAAGATTTCCGGGTCGTCGAAATGGCGCGGATCGAACGACGTCGCCGGCAGGCCGACCAGCACCTTGCTCTCCGCGGGAATATGCACGCCCGCGATGGTCACGTCGGTCCTCGGATAGCGCATGATGCCGTCCCAGCCCGCGCCCGGCGGGTACATGCGCAGGATTTCCTCCACCGCCTTGTCCACCAGGGACGGATCGCCGACCAGCCGTTCGCGCTGTTGCGGATGGCGGAACATGGCCAGCAGGCCAAATTCGATCTGCGCGACAGTGGTCTCGTGCCCCGCCACCAGTATGCCCGCCGCCAGGCCGATCGCCTCTTCCTCGGTTGCCTTGCCCTGGTCGACCGCTGCGAGCAGATCCGTCAGCAGGTTGTCGCCCGGATCCTGGCGCTTGTCCCGCATCTTGCCGCGAATGTAGGCGCGCAGTTCTTCCCAGGCCAGGCGCGACGCGGTGCGCGGGCCGCTTTCATGCTGGTGCGTCATCACCTCGTCGGACAGCCCGGCGAAAAAGGCGTGATCCTCGTAGAGCACGCCCATCAGCGCGCTGATGACCATGGCTGGAAGCGGAAAGGAGAGGTGGCGCCGCAGGTCGGCGGGCTGGGGCTGGGCCGCCAGCGTCTCGAACAACTGCGCAGCGATCGCCTCGACCTGCTGCGCGAGCAGCTTCACCCTGCGGTTGCTGACGGCCGGCGCCATGATCATGCGTAACCGGGCATGCTCGCTCCCCTCGTGCGAGACCAGCCACCCGGGCGAACCGAGAATCACCGAATCCGGGGTGAATCCCGCCGGCGGCATTCCCGCGGGCCGGAACGCCGGGTCGGACAGCACCGCCTTGGCCTCGTCGTAGCCTGTCACCCACCAGCCTTCGTGCCCGGACGGGAAGCGCACGCGGTGGATCGGACCGTTGGCGCATAGCGCCAACATCTCGGGCGAGGGCTCGATGTGATCGACGCGCCACATCGGCAGCGTCGGCAGGGGTTGTTCGGACATGGTGGCACCTCATTCTCTAAGCGATGGACGGGCGGAAGGTGACCGGCAGGCGCTGCGGGCAGCGAATGACGTAAGACGGCATGTAGACGACGTCCTCCGCGGCGATGGTCAGCGCCAGATCCTCCAGCCGCCCGAACAGCGCGGGGAAGGCGCAGCGCAATTCCAGGCGCGCCAGCTCAGCGCCCAGGCAGGAATGCGGCCCCTCGCCGAACGACAGGTGCGGGTTGTGCCGCCGGGTGACATCGAACCTGTCGGCGCCGGGACCGAAGGCCTTTTCGTCCCGGTTCGCCGCATGGAACGCCATCAGGACGGCGTCGCCGCCGCGGACCATGCATCCGTCGATCTCCACGTCCTGGGTGGCATAGCGGAACGGCAGATTGGCCACTGCGCTGCCCCAGCGCAGGATCTCCTCGATCGCCTGTGACCACGGAACTTGGCCGCTGCGCACCAGGTGCAGTTGCTGCGGATGCGTCAGCAATGCCAGCACGCCATTGCCGATGACGCCGGTGGTGGTCACGAAGCCCGCAGAGAGCACCATGAACAGCATGTCGATGAGCTCGCTGTCGGAAACGAGCTCGCCGTTGTCGCGCGCGACGATCAGGGCCGAAGCCAGATCGTCGCCGAGCTTGCCCCGCTTGAGCGCGATCAGGCGACGGAAGAACTCCGGGATGCGCTGCCGCGTCTGTCGCACCTCTGCGGCTGTGGCGGAGGTGTTGGCCCGGCTGTAGGTGAGCGCGACGATCTCCTCGCGCTGTTCGTCCGGCAAACCAAACAGTTCGGCGATCACATTGGTGGGCAGCGGAACGGCGAACTCGCACATCAGATCTGCACTGCCGCCGCGCTGCGCCATCTCGGCCAGGAGTCGATCGACGCATTGTTCGATCCGTGGCGCCAGCAAGCGATACGACTGGGCGCGAAGCTCCAGGACAGCAGGCCGCGCAAGCGCCGGTGATCGGCGCCATGCGCAGTGACCATGTTGTCCACTTTGCACATCCCGATCAGCGGATGATCCTCGGGAATCTCGCCGTCCTGCAGCGCCCGCCACTGTCGCCAGTCCCTGTTGAAACGCTGGTCGGAAAACATCCGCCTGAGCGTCTGGTGACGGCCTGCCGCCCAGGTCACCACATTGCCTGGCAGCGACACTCGCGCCATCCCCCCTGCTGCAGAATCGCAGCAGACAGACTATTAAGTTGCGTGGGAGCGACCGACACACCGATCACATCGCAATGATCGTTTTCTACGCGCATGCAAACAACTCCAAAGAACCATTATGTAGTAAAGCTACAAAATCATTTGCAGCTTCGCGCAAAATGCGTAGAGTCTCATCCCTCAAAAAGCACCAGCAAAATTGGATTTTGACTAACCGGCTTGATCTTGCCGGGTTCGGGCGCCCTAATTAATTTAATAATAAGGCCCAAAATTCAAGTGAAAAGAATGTTAACTTTATTTGTTACTTGGATTTCTAAAATTACATAATGCCGCAATATATTTCACAATTCTGGCCCGTCATCCAATCCTCTCACGGCGTATCAGAACCGCGCTCGGCAGGGCTTCGGGGCCCGAGAGCCGCAATACGCGAGGGCCGCGTCTTGTCGCAACTGCCCTTGAAGCCTTCGGCGGCGAAGCGCTCTGCCAACGGCATATGCAGCTCTTGGACTTGCCGGTCTGCCGGATCATGTCGACGGTGCCGACGTCATCGTCGGTCCAGCCGGTTCGGAG
>NZ_JBVVPZ010000070.1:5005-19715 GCF_055811415.1 Mesorhizobium sp. WSM4846 | reverse complement strand
TTTGCGATTGGCGCCACGGCTAGTGACGGCCAATCTCCCCCCTTGAGGGGGAGATGTCCGGCAGGACAGAGGGGGGTGCCTAGGCTCGGCATTTCTGTTGATCGGCCCAAGCAGCCGGCGCCGCCATGACCCGCGCGCTTCTCCTCCTTCGCCGTCGCCTCGTCGGCAGTGTCTTCGTGCTGCTGATTGTCGTGATCGGCACTTTCCTTTTGCTGGAAGCCGCCCCCGGTGACGCGGTCGACGCCTACATCGTCTCGACCGGCGGCGACGCCGGCATGATCGAATTGCTGCGCCATCGCTGGGGCCTCGACCAGTCGGCGTTGACGCGGCTGGCCAACTACCTCTGGGCGCTGCTGCATCTCGACCTCGGCCAGTCGGTGACCTTTTCGCGGCCAATCCGCGACGTCATCCTCGAGCGCCTGCCCAACACGCTGCTGTTGATGGGCAGCGCCACCGCGCTCTCCTTCGGCGTCGGCTCGGCGCTCGGCATCTATGCCGGGGCCAGGCCCGGCGGCTTTCGCGACCGCTTGCTGTCGATCGGCTCGCTGGCGCTCTATGCCGTTCCCGGCTTCTGGCTCGGGCTGGTGCTGATCATCGTCTTTGCCGTCGACCTGCGCTGGTTCCCGATCGGCGGCATCGAAAGCATCGCGTCTGGCAAGACCGGTCTTGGCCGCGCGGCCGATATCGCCCGCCACCTCGTCCTGCCGGTGTCGGCACTCGGCTTCATCTATCTGGCACTCTATCTGCGCATGATGCGCGCCGGCATGGCCGAGGTCTGGCGACAGGATTTTGTCCTCGCCGCCCGCGCCAAAGGGCTCTCCCGCCGCCGCATCGTGCTCGCCCACGTTGCCCGCAACGCGCTGTTGCCGCTGGTCACCATGCTCGGCCTGCAATCGGCGCAGATGCTCGGCGGCAGCGTCGTCATCGAAAGCGTCTTTTCGGTGCCCGGACTTGGCCGGCTGGCGCAGGAAGCGGTGGCAGCGCGCGATACCCCGCTGCTGCTCGGCATCATCCTGGTCAGCGCCGTTCTGGTCATCGTTATCAATCTTCTTGTCGACGTCGCCTACGCCTTCCTCGATCCGCGCGTCGGCGCCAGCGAGGCCAGCGTGTGAGCCCGCTTCGCCGCCTTCTTCGCACGCCGGAAGCGGTCGCCGGCGCGATCATCCTGGTAGCGTTGTTCGCCATGGCGCTGACAGCGCCTTTGTTCTTTCCCGGCGACCCGCAAGCCATTGCCGGGCCGGCATTGCTGCCGCCCTTTCAGGACTGGTCGCTGCCGCTCGGCACCGACCGGCTCGGCCGCGACATGCTGGCCGCGCTTCTCCACGGCGCCCGTACCTCGCTGGCGGTCGGGCTGGCGGCAGCAGCCGCAGCCCTTGCCGTCGGCGCGATAGTCGGCACGCTGGCCGGCTTTGCCGGCGGTCTCGTCGACGAAGTGCTGATGCGCATCACCGACGCCTTCCAGACCGTGCCGAGCTTCCTGCTGGCGCTGGCTTTCGTCAGCGTCGTTGGGCCGTCGCTCGGCGTCGTCGTCGCGGCGATCGCGCTCGGCGCCTGGACGGGGCCGGCGCGCGTTGCGCGCGCCGAAGTGCTGTCGATCCGCGAGCGCGATTTTGTCGCCGGCGCCCGTGTCATCGGCATGCATCCGCTGGAGATCGCCTTTCGCGAAGTGCTGCCCAACGCTTTGCCGCCGGTGCTGGCGCTGTCGTCGGTGATCGTCGCCGCCGCGATCCTCACCGAGGCGGCACTTTCGTTTCTCGGCCTCGGCGACCCCAACCGCGTGACCTGGGGCGGCATGATCGCCGAAGGCCGCGCCGTGCTGCGCACCGCGCCCTTTTTGTCGATCATTCCGGGCATAGCACTCGTGCTGACCGTGCTCGGTGTCTATCTCGCCGGCGAAGGCGTCGTCGAGACGACGGCGGTGAGAAGGAGCCTGTCATGACGGCGCTGCTTTCGATCCGCGATCTGACGGTGACCTATCGCCGCGACGGCAGCCAGGTGGCGGCGCTGAACCATGTCAGCCTCGATGTCAGCGCCGGCGAGCGCTTCGCCATCATTGGCGAGAGCGGCTCGGGCAAGAGCACTCTGGCGCTGGCCATTGCCGCGCTGCTGCCGAGGTCTTCCAAGGTTGGAGGCTCGATCGAGTGGTTTTTGCTATCCTTTGGTGCCAAGGCACCTCCCTCTGTCCTGCCGGACATCTCCCCCTCAAGGGGGGAGATTGGCAGTTTCGCTGTTGGGTCCCCTCCTGCAACCTTGGAGAATGGCGAAGGCGGAGTTGAGAGCGCAATCTCCCCCCTTGAGGGGGAGATGTCCGGCAGGACAGAGGGGGGTCTCACAGAACGCAAGCCTCTAAAATCCGCCGCCAAACCCAGCCACACCCCCCTCGGTGGCCGCGATATCGGCTTCGTCTTCCAGGACCCGTCGGCCAGCCTCGATCCGGTAATGACGGTTGGCGAGCAGATCGCGGAAGTCGCGCACACGCATCTTGGTCTGACTTGGTCGCAATCCTATGCCAAGGCGAAAGCCCTGCTCGGACGCGTCCGCCTGCCCGACTCGGACGCCGCCTTGCGCGCCTACCCGCACCAGCTTTCCGGCGGCCAGAAGCAGCGCGTGGCGATTGCCGCGGCGATTGCGGCCGGTCCGAAACTGCTGATCGCCGATGAGGCGACCAGCGCGCTCGACACCATCGTGCAGGCCGAGATCGTCGCGCTGATCCGGCAATTGGTGGCCGAGGACGGCATGACGCTGCTGTTCGTCAGCCACGACATCGCGCTAGCCGCCGAGCTGGCCGAGCGCATCGCCGTGTTCCGGCACGGCGAGCTGGTCGAGCTCGGCACGACGGCGCAGATCGTCGCTAGTCCGCGCCACGCCTACACAAGCGCGCTGCTTAACGCCCATCTCGGCCTCGACGCCGAACCGCTGCTGCAGCAGTCAGGAGCGTCGCGGTGAGCAGTCCATTGCTGGCTGTTTCCGGCCTCACCAAACGATATCGTCGCGGCGGCAAGACAATAGCCGCCGTCGATGATGTCTCCTTCGACATCGAGGCCGGCGAGACGCTGGCGCTGGCCGGCCCTTCCGGCAGCGGCAAGTCGACGGTCGCGCGGCTGCTGCTGCGGCTGATCGAACCGGACGCCGGCCGCATCGAGTTTGAAGGTGGCGATTTCCTGTCCCTGAACGATACTGCGTTGCGCGCCCGGCGCGCGCGCGTGCAAATGGTCTTCCAGGACCCGCTCGCCGCCTTCAATCCGCGCGCCAGCGTGGCGCGTGTGCTTGACGATCCCTTGCGCATCCATGGCATCGCAGCCCGATCAGAACGCCCGCGCCGCATCGCCGCTCTGCTCGAGCGCGTCGGCCTGAGCGCTGATCTCGCCGCTCGTGCCATCCACGAGATCTCGGGCGGCCAGCGCCAGCGCATCGCGATCGCTCGCGCCATCGCCACAAACCCGTCGCTGATCATCCTCGACGAGGCGGTTTCCGCGCTCGACGTATCGGTGCGCCGGCAGATCCTGCAATTGCTGCTCGATCTGCAACGCGAGCAACGGATCGCCTATCTGTTCATTTCGCATGATCTCGGCGTCATCAGCGCCATCGCCCATCGTGTCGTCATTCTCGATGCCGGCCGCGTCGCCGAAAGCGGCAACGCCCGCGCGGTCATCGGTACCCCGCAGTCGGCGATCGGCAAGGCGCTGGTGGCGGCAGCGCCAAAACTGAACAGGACCAGCACGCAAGGCGCAGCGGACCGTCAGTAACCCAGCGCGCAACCATCCTTGCGCGGATCGGACGCGCCGGTAAGCGTGCCCTTGTCCCAGTCGATCAGCACCAGCTGGCCGCCGCCATGCGGCTCGGTTGGGACGGACACGTCGTGACCGCGCTCGCGCAGGCCGGCGATCGCGTCGGCCGGAACGCCACGCTCAGCCTCCACAGTGTTCTGTCGGTAAAACACGCGTGGCGCATCCAGCGCCTCCTGCGGGTCCATGCCGAAGTCGATCATGTTGGTGAGCAAATGGACATGGCCGAACGGCTGGTAGCCGCCGCCCATCACGCCAAACGGCATGACTGCTCTGCCCTTGGCTGTCACCATGCCCGGCATGATGGTGTGCATCGGGCGTTTTCCCGGTGCGATGCGGTTTGGGTGGTCCGCCGCCAGGCGGAAGCTGCTGCCGCGATTCTGCAGGACGACGCCGGTCCTGGGGCCGACCACGCCGCTGCCGAACGAACCAAAGGTCGAGTTGATGAAGCTGACCGCATTACGGTCGCGGTCGACCACCGAGATGTAGACGGTATCGCTGGGCTGAAGCTCCAGGCGTGGCAGATGCGTCATTGCGCGAGCCGGATCGATCTCGGCGCGAAGCTGGTCGGCATGGGATCTGGACAACAACTGCTCTACGGGGACATGGACCTGGCTCTGGTCGCCGATGAAATTATCGCGGTCCTGATAGGCAAGCCGCCCCGCCTCGATCTCGAGATGAAAGCGCTCGGCGCCGTTCGGCTCCAGCGAACCGAGCGAGAAGCCCGACAGCACATTCAGCATGATCAGTGCCGTCAGCCCCTGGTTGTTCGGCGGCATCTGATGAATGTCGTAGCCCCGGTAGGATGTGCCGACGGGCCTGACATAGTCGCCCTTCGTCGCCGAAAAATCCTCGAGCGCATGCAGCCCGCCAAGCGCGCGCAGACGCGACACCATGTCGTCGGCGACCTCGCCTTCATAGAAGCCGGCAGGGCCACGGCGCGAGACGATGCGCAGGGTCTCCGCCAGTTGCGGCTGCCGGTGCAGCTCGCCGGCCAGCGGCGCCTTTCCATCCGGCAGAAATATCCGCGCGGCATGTTCGTCGGCGGCCAGCAAGGCAGCACTTTCAGCCCAGTCGAAGGCCACGCGGTCTTGGACGACATAACCCTGTTCGGCGTAATGTAGGGCCGGAGCGAGCGCGGCGTCGATGCCCTTCCTGCCGTGATCATCGAGCAGCCGGCACCAGGCGTCGACGGCGCCCGGCACGGTGACCGCGTGCGGACCGGACTCAGGCAGCTCGTCGAGCCCCTTGTCCAGATACCACTGCGCCTCTGCTGCTGCCGGTGCGCGGCCGGAGCCGTTGAATGCCAGAACCTCGCCTTGACCGTTGGGACAATAGAGGACGAAACAGTCGCCGCCGATACCGGTCGATTGCGGCTCGACCACCGCCTGCACCGCCGCCGCGCACACGGCTGCGTCCATCGCGTTGCCGCCGGACCGCAGCATCTCGATCGCCGCCAGCGTCGCCAGCGGGTGCGATGTCGCGGCCATCGCTTCCGTCGCACGAACCGGCGACCGTCCGGGGAGTTGGAAATCACGCATGCAGTTCAATAGCCTCCGACCAACAAGATGTGAACTGGCAACAGCAGCCAAAGGGCTGCGCCACCGAAAGCAGCACCAACGACGGGACGATCACCATGGCAGCGCTCAACCCCTCGGAAGCTGCCGATCTCAATCAGCGAATCTGAAACTGTCCGTGGTGTAATCGGGGTAGGCATCCAGACTGTCGAAAAGCTCTGCCAGGTCAGGGGTATCCGCCAATATTCCGGACAAGACCAGCGCGGTCGCCACGCCGGCACCAATTCCACCGGCGACATCGTGTTCGACGCTGTCGCCGACACAGACCACGCTGCTGCGGTCCGGGTTGCCCGCCAGCGCCAGCGCGGCGTCGAAGATCGGCGTGTAGGGCTTGCCGACGCGGGTGACGCTACCGCCGAGGCTCTCGTAGAGATCCGCAAGCTGGCCGGCGCCAAAGCGAGGCCCCGCTGCCGTCAGCATGATCTTGTCGGGATTGGTGCAGAAGCACGGCACCTGCCGCATCGCTGCCGGCGCAAAAAGTCGGCGATAGTGCTCGATATCGTAGCGGTCGCCCTCGCTGGCGGCGATCAGCACCAGCTCGGCATCGTCGCCGTCGCTGGTCAGGGTAAAAGGCAGGCCTTCAATCGCCGAGCGGTCGCCTTCGCGGCTGATCAGCAGGCACTTTGTGTTTGGGCGCAGCTTTCCGGATATCGCCATTTCGTGGAAGGACCGCCACGCGATCTCGCCGGAAGAGACAAATTGATCCCAGCTTCCTGTTTCGAAGCCGAGCTTCAGCAAGCGGGCCTCATTGGGCCGCGCCCGCCTGCCGGAATTCGAGACCAGCACGATCGTCCTGCCTGCCCGCTTCAGCGCCGACAATGCCTCCACAGCGCCCGGATAGGGGTTCGTACCATCGTGCAGCACACCGAACTGATCGAGCAGGAACACCTGATAGCGCTCAACCAGCGCTCCGATGCCGTCGAGATGTTCAACCGTTTTCGTGCTCACAACAGCCCCGCTGCGATTGCGCCCATCAGCGCCAGCCGCGCCGTGCCGGCGGCCGCCTCGTCCGAAAGCGCTGGCAGAAAATCGACACCCAGCTTGCGCTGCCGGATCGCGGTCCAGGCGACGTTTGCCGCACCGCCGCCGACACTTCTGATCGACGTCAATCGGGGGGCGCCGAGTTCGGCAAGCCGGCGATAGCCGAGCGCCTCGATCGCCGCGATGCCCTCGAACATCGCTTTCAGATAGTCGGCGTCGTCGGCCGGCCGCGGCGTCAGGCGTGGCGGCAGAGCAGGATCGGCGACGGGAAAGCGTTCGCCAACCGCGGGAAGCGGATAATAGTCGAGGCCGGTCTCGGTCATGGGGTCCATTGCCGCACTCAATTCGATGATGCGCGCGAGAGAAAAATGCTGCGCCAGCACCTTGCCGCCCGAATTCGACGCACCACCCGCTAGATAAGCATCTCCCAGCCGATGACTGTAGATGCCGAACTGCGGCGCCGAGATCGGCCGATCGGAGAGGATCTTGATGGTCAGCGAGGACCCAAGCGCGGTGACGCCGTCGCCAACAGCCGCAGCCCCCGTCGCCAGGAACGACGCGCAGCCATCCGTCGTGCCGGCGACCACGGCGACGTCGCGCGCCAGGCCGAACAGGTCCGCGGCGTTCGCGGTGAGCTTTCCCGTGACATCGCCCGGCTTGACGACACCAGGCAGGAATCCCATGCGCATCCCGGTCGCCGCGATCCAGTCCGGCCAGCGGCGGGCCTCGACATCGTAGCCGGTCTTCAGGGCATTGTTCTCGTCGCTGGCGTCGAAGCGGCCGGAGAACTGTCCCGCGATCCAGTCGGCCTGATGCAGCACCGCCGCGACGCCAGGCAGGCGCAGGAGCGACAGCGCCTTGGCGAGACCGGACGTCGGCCCACGTGCTGCGCTCGCGGCCGGCGCCTCGCGCGCGATCCCCGCCAGAATGGCGTCGTCGTCGACCTTGTCGTTGTACATCAACGGCTCGGCCAGCGGCCGCCCGGCGCCGTCGACCGGCAGCAGCGTGCCGGAAGTGCCGTCGACGGCGATCGACCGGACCGCCGCACGATCGATGCTCGAAAGCAGTTCCGTCAGCGCCGCGCCCACCGCTGACCACCATACCGACGGGTCGCGGGCATTCTGGCCAAATCTGTCGAGTGGAACGGCGGAACGCGCGGCAATCGAAAAGTCCGGCCGCATGGCGACCGCGCGCGCGCCTGATGTGCCGATGTCGATACCGATCGAAACTGGGCCGGTTGACAACGCCATCTCAGCCGCCGGCTGCATTGAGTTTCTGGCGATACTGCTCGGCGTCCCAGTTGATCAGTTCGTCGTTCTCGGCGGCGGTCAGATAGTTCAGCTTCGCCGCGACGTCGACCCGCGCCGTCACGTCGGCGAGGCAGCGTTGCATGGCATCGGCGCCGGGACTGGCGTCGCCGCGCATCAACACCCCAAGCCCGGGAAACAGGATCGCCACCGGTGCCGTGCCGCACCGTTCGGTGACACGCATCACATCCTCACCGGGTCTCGCCACGACCAAACCCTGGCCGAGAAAGATGACGTGATCGGGATAGAGGCTGCCTCCTGACGCCATGCGGCAGCTTTCAGGATCGATCGCGACGGCATGCGCTTCGCCATCCGCCGGCAGCCTGTAGCAGCTGCGTGCGATGAGCGTCGTCAATGCGACAACGTCGGGCTCCGCCACCTTACGGGGCGGCCGCGCCAGAAGTCGTGTGACGCGACGCAGCAGCGCCTCGGCGCCGGCGACGGTCTCGGCTGCGACGACCAGGCCATGGTTGGCAAGGATCAGCACATCGACCCCGGGCCGAAGGCGCTCGGCAATGCCCTGGGCAAGCGGCAGGCCGGGCCGGCGATAGGGAACATACGCCCATTCGAGGCCATCGAGGCGCTTGGCGACTTGAGCCTCGCAGTCGGCCTGCACGGCAAGCGAAATGGTATCGACGCAGTGGACATGCAGAACGACGCGCTGCGGCATCAGCGCGTGAACCGTGGTCTCGATCGAAGGACGCAGCTTGCGGGCGTTGAGCGCCTCGATGGCGAAACCCTGTGGCTGATCGGCGGCCGGGTCGCGCTGTTCGACAGCCCTGAGCAGCGGCGAGATCGCCACCGGGACCATGATGTCCGCGGCGAGCGCGTCCTTCAACCAGGTGCCGGAAGCCTTGATCCAGAGTGTGTCGCCGGCTTTCAGCGACGTGTTGCCGCCCGCGGCCTGGGTCAAGTGCGGGTCGAGCCCGATGCTGGCCGAAAGCGACCGCAAAGCAGCCAATTCCTGCGCATCCGCATTGATTGCCATCGAAACTCCTTCACAAACCGACCGCCTAGCCACGGCTTTGGATCCCCGTAGCCGGGACAGCGAGTGACGCTGGTATCGCAGCGGCGAGTAAGTTACGTCAATAGTGATCTTATCCCACCAAATCAAGCTTGCAATCTGATCTGCGTTGAGTAAGTTGCACCAATTGCCGTGGCAAAATGGCATTTCGGGAGGGTATCCGTTGAGCGACTCCGGCCGCCAGCGTCAGATCGTGGAGCTGTTGCGGGATCGCCCCTTCGCCTCGGTACGCGAGCTGCAGGAGCGGCTCGGCGTATCGGCTGCGACGGTGCGGCGCGATATCGACAAGATCGACGAGGCCGGCGAGGCACGTAAGGTCTATGGCGGCATCTCGGCGCTCGATGGCGCTGCGCAGGCGGGCGTCGCCTATGCCAGGCCCTACGACGAGAACCGCGACCTCGCGGTCGAAGCCAAGCGGCAGATCGCCGCTCTCGCGGCGACCATGGTACGCGATGGCGACGCCGTCATCGTGCATGGCGGTTCGACCTGCTTCCATCTCGGCGCTAAGCTCGCCGACCGCAACATCCGGCTTTTTACCAACTCGATGCCGCTCATCGCCTATTTGAGCGACCACGGCCATTGCAGCCTGACCATTGCCGGCGGCGAACTGCATCGCGAGCCTGGCATCATCCATTCGCTCACCCAGTCCGTGCCTTTCTACGCATCGAAGTTCTTTCTAGGCGCGCAAGGCATTGGCCCGGAGGGCGTGCTGGAATCGCATCCGCTGCTGGTCCGCTCCATCGCCGAACTCAGTCTCTGCGCCGACCAGATCGTGGTGCTGGCCGACAGCCGCAAACTGTCGATCCACGCGCGCAACGTCGCGCTGCCGTTGTCGCGCATCGGCACGCTGGTGACCGATGACGGCCTTTCCGATGCCGACGCACGCATGCTCGAAAACGCCGGCGTCATGGTGCGGATCGCCACTGCCTCAGGAGCCGTCCAGTGAAGGTGGCTGTCCTCGACTTCGGCAAGACCAACTCGAAGCTGTTCGTCTTCGGTCAGGACGGGCAGATTCTAGGTGAGCGCCGGACCCAGCCGAACTGGACGCGCGAAGGCGGCTTCAGCGTGCTCGACGAAGCAGCGCTTCACGATTGGGCGGCGCGCGCCGTCGGCGAGGCAGTCGACATCCATGGCATAGAGGGCTTGATGGTTTCGGGCCATGGCTGCACCTTTGCCTTGGTCGACGATGCGGCGCTGACGCATCCGATACTCGACTACGAGCAGGAGCCGCCGGCCGAGATTGCCGCGCAGATCGATCGCCGCATTCCGGATTTCGCCGAGACCTTCTCGCCGCGCCTGCCGCTCGGCTTCAACTATGGTCGCCACATGCTGTGGCTGAAGACGGTGCAACCAAGCGTGTTCGCCGCCGCCAAATCGATCCTCGGTTATCCCCAATACTGGAGCTGGCGCTTTGGCGGCCGGGCGGTTTCGGAGGTGTCCTATCTCGGCTGCCACTCGCATCTGTGGGCGCCGCGCAAGCGCGATTTCTCCACGCTGGTCGACGCCGAGGGATGGCGCGGCCAGATGCCCGCCTTCGAGCGTGCCGGCGCGGTCATCGGCGAGCAGCGCTTCGGCGAGGCGGCGCGGCCGATCGCCATCCACAACGGTGTCCATGACAGCAATGCGGCGCTCCATGCTTATCGCCGGCAGGCGGCTGGTCCGGTCACCGTCGTCTCGACCGGCACCTGGGTTGTGGTGCTCAATCCGGCCTGCCCGCTCGACGCGCTCGATCGCGACCGCGACATGCTGGTCAATGTCGATGTCGATGGCGGCGCGGTGCCGACCATCCGCTTCATGGGCGGCCGCGAATTCGCGACGATCAGCGCCGGCTGGCAGGGCGCAATCGACCGCTCCACAGTACAGCAGGTGATCGGGGCCGGCATCATGGCGCTGCCGAGCTTCGCGCCAGGTGGGCCGATGCCTGGCCATCGCGGCGAACTGGTCGGGCGCGCACCCAGCGCGGAGGAGCGCGCGGCCGTGGCGCTGCTCTACGTCGCGCTGATGGTCGATCTGTGTCTCGACCTGATCCATTCGAACAACACGGTGATCGTCGATGGCGGGCTGAACAGTGGCGGCCTGCTTGCCAGCCTGCTGGCGCAGCTGCGTCCCGGCCAGGCCTTCATGCAGGGCGCCACGCTGGAGGGCAGCGCCACCGGAGCAGCGGCTCTGGCCTTCGAGAGTGCTGGACGCGAATTTGCCGCCGAGGCGCCAGAGCCGGTACGCGCATCGAGCTTCACCGGGCTTGCCTTCTATCGCGATAGCTGGCGCGGTCTCGCCGCCGACCGAGGCGTCGCTGATGCCGCAGCGGGAGGCGCGCGATGACCGCCGCTGCCCGGATCGAAACCGTGCGCCAGCCGGTGCTGGAGATGCGGCACATCTCCAAGACGTTCGGCCCGATTCGCGCCTTGCACGACGTATCGCTGACCGTCCACGCCGGTGAACTGCACGCGCTGATGGGCGAAAACGGCGCCGGCAAGTCGACGCTGATGAAGGTGCTGTCCGGCGCCTATCGGCCTGATCCCGGCGGCGAGATTCTGATCGACGGCACACCGGTCGCCACCGGCGACCCGATCAAGGCACGCGCCAACGGCATTGCCGTCATTTACCAGGAGCTGTCGCTGGCGCCCAACCTGACGGTCGCGCAGAACATCTTCCTCGGCAACGAGCCGAGACGGTTCGGCATCGTCGACCGCGACCAGTGCAATCGCCGCGCCAAGGAGATCATCGCGAGGCTCGGCGTTTCCTTCTCGGCGCGCGCCTCGGTCTCCAGCCTGTCGCTTGGCGAACGCCAGATGGTCGAGATCGCCCGCGCGCTGTCGACCAGCGCGCGCATCATCGTCATGGACGAGCCGACGACCTCGCTGACCTCGCGCGAGACCGACAGGCTGTTCGAGGTGATTGCGACGCTGAAGTCGCAGGGCATCGCCATCATCTACATCAGCCACCGCATGGAAGAGGTCTACCAGCTTGCCGACCGCGTCAGCGTGCTGCGCGACAGCGGCTATGTCGGCACGCTCGAACGCGCCGATCTGAACGCCACGCGCCTGGTCTCGATGATGGTTGGCCGTGACCTGTCCGCATTCTACAAGAAGGATCACCGCCCGCCGGACAGCAAGCGCGCGATCGCACTGTCGGTGCGCGACATGTCGAACGGCAATCTCCTGAAAGGCTGCTCCTTCGACCTGCACAAGGGCGAAGTGCTGGCGCTGGCGGGCCTGGTCGGCTCGGGCCGCACCGAACTCGCGCGGCTGATCTTCGGCGCCGACAGGCACACGTCAGGCACGCTGGAACTCGACGGCAAGCCGATAGCCATCGGCTCGCCGCGCGAGGCGCTGGATGCCGGTATCGCCTATCTTACCGAAGACCGTAAGGAACTCGGCCTGTTCCTCGACATGTCGATTTCCGAGAATATCAGCATGGGCGTGCTCGCCAGGGACGCGCAGGCCGGCGGCCTGCGCGACTTCGCCACGGCCGAAAGGCGCGCCGCCAAGGCCGTTTCCGACCTCTCTATCCGCACCAGGTCGGTGCAGGCCAATGCCGGCTCGCTGTCGGGCGGCAACCAGCAGAAGGTGCTGCTCGCCCGTCTGCTCGAAACCGAGCCGCGGGTCCTCATCCTCGACGAACCGACCCGCGGCGTCGATGTCGGGGCGAAGTCGGAAATTTACCGGCTGATCGACGATCTCGCCAAGAAGGGCATCGCCATCCTGATGATCTCCAGCGAACTGCCGGAGGTGATCGGCGTCGCCGACCGCGTGCTGGTGATGCGCGACGGCACTATCGCTGGCGAGGTGACCGCATCCGAAGGCCCGCCGCTCAGTCAGGAAGCAATCATGGAACTCGCAACGGGAGCGGCCAAGGGATGACCCATAAGGCAACCGGGATGAGTGCGGGTGACCAGGCTGTCGGCAGGAGCCGGCGGCTGCGCACCGCCTTCGCCGCGCTTGGCATGCTGCCGGTCCTGATCCTTTTGGCGGCCGGCTTCCAGATCATGAACCCGCGCTTCCTCACCGAGACCAACCTGTTGATCGTCACCCAGCAGTCGTCGATCAACATCGTGCTCGCGGCCGGCATGACCTTTGTCATCCTGACCGGCGGCATAGACCTGTCAGTCGGCTCCATTCTTGCCGCCTCGGCGATGGTGGCGGTGATGGTGTCGCTGGTGCCGGAGTGGGGCATGCTCGGCGTGCCGGCGGCCATTCTGGTCGGCCTCGGCTTCGGCGTCATCAACGGGCTGCTCGTCGCCTATATCAAGCTGCCGCCCTTCATCGTCACGCTGGGTTCGCTGACCGCCGTGCGCGGCGTCGCCCGCCTGCTCGGTCAGGACACCACGGTGTTCAACTCGGACCTGCCGTTCGACTTCATCGGCAACGGGTCGCTGTTCGGCATTCCCTGGCTGGTCATCATCGCTCTGTCGGTCGTGGTGCTGTCCTGGCTGGTGCTCAAGCGCACCGTGCTCGGCACCTGGATCTATGCCGTCGGCGGCAATGCCGAGGCCGCCCGCCTCACCGGCATCAAGGTGCCGCTGGTGCTGCTCTTCGTCTATGGCGTTTCAGGCCTTCTGGCCGGCCTTGGCGGCGCCATGTCGGCGGCCCGGCTCTACGCGGCCAACGGCCTGCAGCTTGGGCAGTCCTACGAACTCGACGCCATCGCCGCGGTCATCCTCGGCGGCACCAGCTTCGTCGGCGGAGTCGGCTCGATCTGGGGCACGCTGATCGGCGGCCTGATCATAGCGGTGCTCTCCAACGGGCTCATCCTGGCCGGCGTTTCCGACATCTGGCAGTACATCATCAAGGGATTGGTCATCATCGTGGCGGTCGCCCTCGACCGCTACAGGCTCCAAGCGGGAGCAAGAACGTGATTGACCTAGTCGCCGGCGTCAACGACCCGGTTCATGTGTAACGCACCGTGAGAGGCGCGGGCATCAGGAGGAAAACAATGAAGACCATCGCTAAACTGCTCTGCGGCGTTGCCCTCGCGGCCGTCGCCGTCGCACCGGCCTCGGCCAAGGATCTGAACAAGGTCGGCATCTCGGTCGGCCTGCTCGGCAACCCGTTCTTCGTCGCCACCATCAAGGGCATCGAGGACGCCGCCAGGAAGATCAACCCGAATGTCGAGGTGACGTCGGTATCGGCCGACTACGACCTCAACAAGCAGGTCTCGCAGGTCGACTCGTTCATCGCCGCCGGCGTCGACGTGATCATGCTCAACGCCGTCGATGCCAAGGCGATCGCGCCGGCGGTGAAGAAGGCGCAGGCGGCAGGCATCGTGGTTGCCGCATTCGACGTTTCGGCGCCGGGTGCCGACGTCACCGTGATGACCAACAACGTCAAGGCCGGCGAAGCGGCCTGCCAGTACCTGGTCGACCAAACCGATGGCAAAGGTGACTATGTCATCCTGAACGGGCCGGCATCGTCGTCGATCCTGGAGCGGGTGAAGGGCTGCAAGGACGTGCTGGCAAAACACCCGGACATCAAGATCCTCTCCGACGACCAGAATGCCGAAGGCTCGCGCGACGGCGGCCTGAAGGTGTTCCAGTCGCTGCTGACCCGCTTCGACAAGATCGACGCGGTGTTCGCCATCAACGACCCGACGGCGATCGGCGCCCAGCTTGCGGCCAAGCAGCTCAACCGCTCGGAGTTCATCTTCACCGCGGTCGACGGCGCGCCCGACATCGAGAAGGAACTCTCTTCCGGCACCTCGATGATCAAGGCCTCGGCCTCGCAGGATCCTTACGTCATGGCCGGCCAATCGCTGCAGATGGCAGCTGAAGTGCTCGCCGGCAAAAAGCCGGCCGAGGCGACGGTGCTGCTCGACCCGCAGCTGATCACGGCAGAGAACCTGAAGGACTACAAGGGCTGGACCGCGGCCCGCTAGCTAAAGCCTCCCAAGGCTGGTGGGGGGGGGGGGGGGGGGGGGGCCCGGGTTTTTTTTTGTTGGGGTGTTTTTGGAAAACCGGGGGGCCGGGGGGGGGGGGGGGGGGGGGGGGGGGGGGGGGGGGGGGGGGGGGGGGGGGGGGGGGGGGGGTGGTGGGGGGGG
>NZ_JBVVPZ010000070.1:0-4995 GCF_055811415.1 Mesorhizobium sp. WSM4846 | reverse complement strand
CTCGACCCGCAGCTTTCCCCGCCAGAGAACCTTATGGAATACACGGGCGGGACGGCGGCCCGATCTCAAAAGCCACCCATGGGTGGTGCGGCGGGGTGACCGGCCGCACCAATTTTTGTTTGAGCATCGGATTTATCCCCAAACCGGTTCCCACTTTTGGTTCCGGTGCTCTCGGGCAGCAGGAGACGATCATGTCGCGCATTGGAATCCACTCTTTCGTCTGGTCGGCGAGCTCGGCGCAAGACGACCTCGAACGGACGCTGGCCAACACCAGGGCGGCGGGCTTCGACCTGATTGAATTCTCCTATCTTGACCCCGCCGATGTCGATGTTGGCGGGCTGGCCAAGCGCATCGCCGACCTCGATCTCGGCGTGGCGATCAGCATCGGGCTGCCGCCCGACGGCGACATTTCAAGCGCCGACAAGGCGATTGCCGCGCACGGCGTCGAAGTCCTCAATGACACGATCGCGCTCACTCGGGATCTCGGCGGCCGGAAGGTCGCCGGCATCCTCAGCACCAGCCATGGATTGCAGACTGAGGCGCCGACGCGCGATCAATGGAACCGCAGTGCCGCCACGCTTGCCAAGGTCGCTGAGACCGCCAAGGCCGCCGGCGTCACCCTCAACCTCGAGATCGTCAACCGGTTCGAGAGCAATCTGCTCAACACCGCCGCGCAAGGGTTGGCCTTCATCGAGGACACCGGTTCCGACAACATTTTTCTGCATCTCGACACGTTCCACATGAACATCGAGGAGGCCGATATCGGGTTGGCCATCCGCCTCGCCGCCAAAAAGATCGGCTATGTCCATGTCGGCGAAAGCCATCGCGGCTTCCTCGGCACCGGCAACATCGACTTTGCCGCGATCTTCGATGCGCTGACCGCAATCGGCTATGGCGACGACCTCAGCTTCGAATCTTTCTCGTCGGAGATCGTCGACGAGAACCTGTCGAAGAAAACCGCCATCTGGCGCAATCTGTGGACCGACAATATGGAGCTGGCCCGGCATGCGCGCCGCTTCATCGCCATCGGGCTGGAGACGGCGCAGCGCAAGGCCGAGCTTGTTGCGTCAAGCCATCAGCCTTAGCTCCGGCTTCGATCCTCAGGCCAGCTCAAAACGTTCCACGGCGCGCATGATGCCACGCAGCTCGGCCAGGCCTTTCAGGCGGCCGATCAAAGAATAGCCGGGGTTGATCCTGGTCTTGCCGATATCGTCGGCGAGCAGATGGCCATGATCGGGTCGCATGGGAATCCGCCAATCGGCGCGACCTTCCCTACGGCGGCGCGTCTCTTCCTGCATCAAAACAAGGATGACATGCGCCATGTCGGTGCCGCCCTCCAGATGTTCGGCTTCATAAAAGGAGCCGTCATCCTCGATGGTTACATTGCGCAGATGGACGAAATGGATCCGGTCGGCGAACTCCTTGACCATGCCGACGATGTCGTTGTCTGCGCGCGTACCGTAGGAGCCGGTGCAGAATGTCAGGCCGTTGGCCGGGCTGTCGACGGCGTTGAGGATGAAACCCGCGTCCTCGGCGGTCGAAACGATCCGTGGCAGGCCATAGAGAGAGAATGGCGGGTCGTCGGGATGGATGCACATGCGCACCCCCTCGTGCTCGGCCACCGGAATGATCTCGCGCAAAAACCAGGCAAGATTGTCGCGCAGCTCCTTCGGCCCGATCGAGTCATATTCCGCCAATGCCTCCCGAAAACTATCCCGGTCGTAGCTGCGCTCGGTCGCCGGCAGGCCGGCAATGAGATTGCGCTCGATCCTGTCGATCTGCTCTTCGCTCAATTCCTTCAGTCGCGATTCCGCTTCCGCGATACGTGCCGCGCTGTAGCCGAATTCGGCATTCCTGCGCTTCAGGACGAACAGGTCGTAGGCGGCAAAATCGATCGCATCGAACCGCAGTGCGTAGCCCGTCGTTGGAAGCCGATAGGCAAGGTCGGTGCGGGTCCAGTCGACCACCGGCATGAAGTTATAGCAGATCGTCGCAATGCCGGCCTTGGCGAGCGCACGGATCGTGTCCTTATACCAGCCGACATAGCGAAGCCGTTCCGCCGAGCCGATCTTGATCAAATTGTGGACGGGAATGCTCTCCACAACCGACCAGGTCAGCCCTTCGGCCTCGATGATCCGCTTGCGCTCCAAAATGTCCGTCAAAGGCCAGGCGCGGCCGTCATAGATATCATGCAGGGCGGATACAACGCCCGAGGCTCCGGCCTGCTTGACATGATCGAGCGTCACCGGGTCGTCAGGGCCATACCAGCGCCAGCATTGTTCCATCGAGGCTTTTCCTTTGCGATAAAACGGAACCGTATTGTTGGGCCACAATGGAAGTCAAATTAAAGGAGTTTGCGCCATGAAGGATTTCGACGGCAAGATTGCTCTGGTGACGGGGACGACCGGGATCGGCCTGGCAACCGCCAGACGTCTTGCGGCGGGCGGGGCGGCGATCATCGCCTGCGGCATCGACCGCGCGGCCAACACTGCGATGAGAGCGGAACTGGGCAGCTCCGGCGCCGAGGCGCTGGTCGTGGCCGTCGACGTCTCCGTGCCGGATCAGGTCCGCGACGCGGTCGCAGCCGGTGTTGAACGGTTCGGCGGCCTCGATATCATCGTCAATTCCGCGGCGGTCCATCCGTATGGCACCGCTGTTAGCACCGATTTCGACATCTGGAACTGGGCGATGTCCGTCAATGTCGGCTCGATCTACCTGACCGCGCATTTCGGTATTCCGGAAATGATCAGGCGAGGCGGCGGCGCCATCGTCAACGTGGCTTCGGTGCAAGGTTTCGCCTGCCAGCAGAACGTCGCCGCCTATGCCACGACCAAGGGCGCCATCCACACATTGACGCGCGCTCTGGCGCTCGACCACGCGCGCTCCGGCATTCGCGTCAATTCCGTCAGCCCGGGCTCGATCCGCACCCCGATCCTGGAAAAGGCGGCGCGCGGCGAAAACGGCACCGACGCCGATGTCGAGGCCGCCTACAGGCGCTTCGGCGAAGCGCACCCCATCGGGCGCATCGGCGAGCCGGAGGAAGTGGCGGAACTCATCGCCTTTCTGTGTTCGTCGAAAGCCGGGTTCTGCACCGGCGCGGACTACAGGATCGATGGCGGCCTGACTGCCGGCATCGGCGTGAAATAGAACGGGAAGATCGGTCTCGGCTTTACGGGAGACGTTGTCTCCGGACGATTTTCGGTCAGCCGCCACACGTAGTACCAGCGGCGGCGAACCAATAGCGCATAACATGCGCGAGCGCGAATACTGCACTTGCAGCCGGTTCAACCGTCTGATTCCCTTGGTTACGCTGGGCTGTCCTGATTCGCGCACTGTCCAAAGTCTTTGCAGCGCGCCGGGAACAAGCCTTCCACCGACCGCTGCGCTTGCGCATTCAAGGGGAGAGACGGCAAATGAACACTGCAACGAGGCCGACAATCTCGGAGATGAGGCCCAAGATATCCGTCATCGGGGTTGGCGGCGGTGGCGGCAACGCCATCAACAACATGATCGCCGAAGGCTTGCAGGGCACCGAGTTCATCGTTGCCAACACCGATGCCCAAGCGCTCACCATGTCGAAGGCAACGCGGCTGATCCAATTGGGAGCGCACGTCACGGAAGGCCTTGGTGCAGGATCCCTGCCCGAGGTCGGCCATGCTGCGGCCGTGGAATCTATCGACGAAATCATGGACCATCTTGCGGGAACGCATATGTGTTTTGTGACCGCAGGCATGGGAGGCGGAACTGGAACCGGTGCAGCACCGGTCATAGCGCAGGCCGCGCGCAACGCAGGAATACTGACCGTGGCCGTCGTCACCAAGCCGTTCGTCTTCGAAGGAAACCGCCGAATGCATGCGGCCAATGAGGGCAT
Organism: Mesorhizobium sp. WSM4846; assembly: GCF_055811415.1. Taxonomy (NCBI): domain Bacteria; kingdom Pseudomonadati; phylum Pseudomonadota; class Alphaproteobacteria; order Hyphomicrobiales; family Phyllobacteriaceae; genus Mesorhizobium; species Mesorhizobium sp. WSM4846. The sequence goes on along the minus strand of NZ_JBVVPZ010000070.1, from coordinate 1,124 downwards.
CGAGCGGCTGCGCGAAAGCGCCGATACCGTCATCGTCATACCGAACCAGAACCTCTTCAGGATCGCCGATGCCAAGACGACGTTCGCGGACGCTTTCGCCATGGCGGACCGCGTACTCTACGCCGGCGTCGGCTGCATAACCGATCTCATCGTCAAAGAAGGCCTGATCAATCTCGACTTTGCCGATGTGAAGTCGGTAATGCGCGATATGGGTCGCGCGATGATGGGGACCGGCGAAGCCACCGGCGAGGACCGCGCCAGGAAGGCAGCCGAAGCGGCGATCGCAAACCCGCTTCTCGACGAAGCGTCGATGATGGGCGCCAAGGGCGTCCTTGTCTCGATATCGGGCGGCACTGACATGACGCTGTTCGAGGTCGACGAAGCCGCCACCCGCATCCGCGAGGAGGTCGACGCCGATGCCGACATCATCGTCGGCGCCATTTTCGACAAGGCGCTCGCAGGAAAATTCAGGGTGTCGGTGGTTGCGACGGGATTGCGGCGGGGGCTTGAGATTCCGCTGACGGTGGGGTTGGAAAACCGTGTGAATTGAGCGACGCTCTTATGGCAGCACCACGGCAGGTTTCGACTGAAGGTCCGACGCACCGGACACCGCCGCCAGACGGTAATCGGGCGGAACGCCCAACCCTAATTGTTGCGGGATAGGCCTGCCGAGCAAGTTGTCGGTTTTGCCTGCGCGACTCTTGCTGTCGAATTGGAACGCCAGCCAGCGCTCATGGCGCCGGCCGCGTGAGCAGGGTGCGGAACAATTCCTCAGCCCGTCGCAGGCCCTCATCTGTCAGAACCACCGACTTCGCCTTGTTTGCCGGATTGGCGATCAGTCCCTTCTGGTGCAAGCGATCCAGAGCATCCCAATCCAATCCCTTCCAGGCGCGCCTCTCTTCATGCAGCGTTAGCCAAAGCAGCCCCAGAACGGCATTGTCGATCTTGTCGGTGTCCATCTCCATGCCAAGCAGTTTAACACGGGAAGACGGCGCCTGCCGAGACCCACACCGTCGGGTAACTCGATGAAGATCAAACTGGCCGCGCCAGGCTGCAAACGCAAAACGGCCCGCGTGATGCGGGCCGTTTTTGTTTGGTTGCGGGGACAGGATTTGAACCTGTGA
>NZ_JBVVPZ010000069.1:0-20343 GCF_055811415.1 Mesorhizobium sp. WSM4846 | reverse complement strand
CCGGCCTCGCGCCGGGTTTTTTGTTGAGAAGTCGGCGGGACAGCGCCCCCCTCTGGCCTGCCGGCCATCTCCCCCACAAGGGGAAGATTGGCAGTTTCGGCGCTCCGTTCATTCCTGCGACTTTGCAGACTGGCGAAAGCCGGTGTGAAGTCCAATCTCCCCCCTCGTGGGGGAGATGTCCGGCAGGACAGAGGGGGGCGCGAAGGATCGCTACGCCAAAAATCGCTATGCCGCAGAACTCGCTTCCCGGGCGACGCGCAGCCAGAGCGCCTTTTCGCCTAATGTGCCGACCATGTTCGCATGCGCGGCGCGCTCTGCTTCGGTCAGGCGAGACGGCAGCGCTATCGGCCGCGCGGCGATGCTGATGTCGATGTCGTCGACGTTTCTCCTGCCGCCGGCCGGCGCCGTGGCGCTGTCGAGGATGAGCGCCGCCTGCTTGCCGCCGATGAGCTCGATATAGACCTCGGCCAGCAATTCCGAATCGAGCAAGGCGCCGTGCTTGGTGCGGCGGGCATTGTCGATGCCGTAGCGCCGGCACAGCGCGTCCAGCGAATTGGGCCCCATCGGATGCTTGCGGCGCGCCAGCGCCAGCGTGTCGACGACAAGTCCGGGGTCAACGACCGGATGGCCAAGCCGGCCGAATTCGACATTGAGGAAAGCGATGTCGAAAGTCGCATTGTGGGCGACCAGCTTGGCGCCGTCGATGAAGGCAAGGAACTCCTCGGCGATGTCGCTGAAGGTCGGCTTGCCCATCAGGTCGGCGGCGCTGATGCCATGAACGGCCTGCGCCTCGGCATGGATCGGTCGTCCCTGCGGATTGAGGTAGTGGTGGAAGGTGCGGCCGGTCGGGAAACGGTTGACCAGCTCGATGCAGCCAAGCTCGATGACGCGGTCATCGCGGAAATCGAGGCCGGTGGTTTCCGTATCGAAGATGATCTCGCGCATCGAATCAGTCCGTTGGGTCCGGCGGTAGTCCAGCCGAATCATGATGGGAACAAATTGGCAACATATTACGCCGGGCGCAAGCGCCGTTAAGCAGGCTTGCCGGCTTTATCCCCGACCAGTTTCGCGACGATTGCATTGACCGCCGCGCGCGCCGCATCAAAACCTTGTCCGGTGTCGATGACGAAATCGGCGCGCTCACGCTTTTCGGCGTCGGGAACCTGCCTGGCCAGGATCGACGCCAGTTTCTCCTCGCTCATGCCCGGCCGCGCCAGCACGCGGGCGCGCTGGATGTCGGGCGACGCGGTGACCACCACGACCTTGTCGACCCGGTCGCGGCCACCGGTTTCGAACAGCAGCGGGATGTCGAGAACGACAAGCGGCGCGCCGGCGGCCCGGTGTCTGGCCAGGAAAGCGTCGGCGTCGGCGCGGACCAGCGGGTGGATGATCGCTTCCAGCCGTTTCAGTGCGGCAGCATCGCCGAGCACCCGCTCGGCCAGCCTGGTGCGATCGACCGAGCCGGAATTCGTCGTTCCGGGAAACGCCGCCTCGACCAGCGGAGCCGCCTTGCCGGCGTAGAGGCGATGCACTGCCTCGTCCGAATCGTGGACAGGCACGCCGGCCTCGGCAAACATCCTGGCCGTCGTCGACTTGCCCATGCCGATCGATCCGGTGAGGCCGAGCACGATCATGTTTTTTACTCCCTGGCGCCGAGATCGGCGACGATCATCTGCCGCAATTCGGCAGTGACCTCAGGCCTGATGCCGAACCAGCGCTCGAAGCCGGGCACCGCCTGGTGCAGCAGCATGCCGAGCCCGTCGACGGCTTTCAGGCCGCGCGCCTTGGCGGCGGCCAGCAACGGCGTTTCCAGCGGCACATAGACAATGTCGGTGACGATGGCATGGTCCGGCAGTCTGGCCGGATCGGCGGACAGGCCTTCATTGCCATGCATGCCAAGCGCTGACGTGTTGACCAGCAGGCCGGCATCGGCAAGCAGCTCGCGGGTCGCCGCCGTGCCGTGGGCCGAGACCCCGGCGCCGAAGCGGTGGCGCAGCTCCTCGGCTCGGGCGAGCGTCCGGTTGACGATGCGGATGTCACTGATGCCGCGCTGCTTGAGCGCATGGATGACCGCGCGGGCGGCGCCGCCGGCGCCAAGCACCACCGCCGGGCCGTTGTCTGCCCAGCCCGGCGCATGCTCGTCGAGATTGGCGGCAAAGCCATGGGCGTCGGTGGTGCCGCCGCACAAAATTCCGTCCTCGAGCCACAGCGTGTTGACGGCGCCGATCTGTACGGCCGCGTCGTCGCGGCGCGCCGCCAGCGCGAAGGCGGCCTCCTTGTGCGGGATGGTGACGTTGCCGCCACGATAGCCATTCGCCTCGAGCGTTCTCATGAATTCGGCAAAAGCATCTGGCGCGACGTCGATCGCCCGGTAGCTGCCGTCGATGCCGTATTTCGCCAGCCAATAGCCGTGGATCTTCGGCGACCGGGAATGCGCAACGGGGTGGCCTGTGACGAAGGCCTTTTTCGCGGCCTCAGCCATCGATGGCTCCGAGTTCGCGCAGCTTGGCCAGGACGGGCAGAAGCGGCAGACCGACAATGGTGAAATAGTCGCCCTCTACTCTTTCGAACAGCTGGATGCCCTCGCCTTCGATCTGGTACGCGCCGACGCTGGACAGCGCCTTGGCGCCGACGCGCGCCAGATGGCGGCCGATGAAGGCCGGATCGAGCTTCCGCATGGTCAGGCTAGCGACGCCGACATGCCGCCACAGAACCGCGCCGTCGCGGGCCAGCACCACGGCGCTGTTGAGCTGATGGGTCTTGCCCGACAGCGCCAGGAGATGGCGGCGGGCGGCTTCCATGTCGGCCGGCTTGTGAAACACTTCGTCGCCGAGCGACAGCGTCTGGTCGCAGCCGAGCACCAGGGCGCCGGGCATTCGCTCGCTGACCTCGGTGGCCTTGGCCTCGGCCAGCACCAGGGCGACGTCCTCGGGCGAGATACCGCTGCCTTGCAAGGGTGCTTCGAGCGCGCGCTCGTCGACTTCCGCCGGGACCGCCTCGACCGGCACGCCGGCATGGACAAGCAACGCCTTGCGGAACGGGCTGCCCGAGGCAAGGATGATTTTTTCGGCCATTGTTTATCGCCTGATCTTGCCTTCTCCCCTTGTGGGCGAAGGTGGATTGGCGCGTAGCGCCAAGACGGTTGAGGGGTGTTGGTAGGATCGCCGTCGGTGCCAAGCTGGAACACCCCTCATCCGACCTCGCTTCGCGAGGCCACCTTCTCCCACAAGGGGAGAAGGAAAGGACCGCCCACAGCACAATCGCCGGAAGCCTAGCGCGTCTTTCCCCGCAGTGCAACGATCGCCGCCGCCGTCTCCTCGATCGAGCGGCGGCTGACGTCGATCATCGGCCAGCCGTGCCGCGTGCAGATCTGGCGGGCGTAGGCGAGTTCCTCGCTGATTGCCGCGCGGTCGACATAGTCGGTCGGCTCGTAGGCGCTGGTGTTGCCGAGGATGCGGTTCTGGCGCACCTGCGAGATGCGCTCGGCGGTGGCGATCAGCCCGACGATCAGCGGCTTCGTGGCGTTGACCAGGCTTTCCGGCACCGGCACGCCGATCACGATCGGGATGTTGGCGGTCTTGATGCCGCGATTGGCGAGATAGATGCTGGTCGGCGTCTTCGAGGTGCGCGAAATGCCGACGAGCACAATGTCGGCGTCGTCCATATTGGCAGGCAGCTGGCCGTCATCATGCTCCATGGTGAAGTTGAGCGCGTCGATGCGGCGGAAATATTCGGCGTCCAGCACATGCTGGGCGCCGACGCGGCGGCCGGCCGGCGTGCCGAGATAGGACTGGAACACGGTCAGCACCGGTTCCAGCACGGAGACGCAAGGCAGGCCCATGGCGGCGCAGCGCTCGTCGATGCCGCGGGCGAGCTTCTGGTCGACGACCGTGTAAAGGATGATGCCCGGCTCCTCCTCGATGTCCTCGAACACTTTCGTCACCTGCTTTTCGGTGCGGATCAGCGGGTAGATATGCTCGATGGCGCGCGCATCCTTGTATTGCGCCGAAGCCGCGCGCCCGGCCGCCAGCAGCGTTTCACCGGTGGCATCGGAAATCAGGTGAAGGTGAAAGAAGCTCTGGGGTTTGTTCACAGGGGTACGTTCCAAGCTGTGGGGCGATGTGGATAAGGTCGGTCGGAAAGATCGGCCGGTTCGGGGCGACTGTATCAGATGCCAGTTTGTCCACAATTCGATGCGCTGTCGGCTTCGTCGGGCGGCTGGGGACAAGTCCGGGGACGGGCTTTTTCGACTCGGCCTCATCCACAGGGCCATTTTCTCCAGGCGGGCGGTAACGCATTGTTCCCAGTCGGGAATTTCCAACTGTCCCCAAACTCCTCCTATCCGGCAGAAGAAGCACGCGACAATATGCTGGCTGGCCTTTTCCGGGGCAAGGCGGGACAGGAGACAACCACCGATACCAACAGACTCTTAGAATCATAAGATTCCTAGAAATAGAATATTTAATTATAGAGAAGCCTGGAGAGGCGAGCGCTGAATGCCTGAAAACCGCATCATGCTGGACGTGTTGAGAGGCAAGGCGGTATCTCCGCCGCCGCTCTGGATGATGCGGCAGGCCGGCCGCTATCTGCCGGAATATCGCGAGACACGCAGGCGGGCCGGATCGTTCCTCGATCTTTGCTATAATCCCGATCTTGCCGTGGAAGTGACGCTGCAGCCGATCGAGCGTTTCGGCTTCGATGCATCGATCCTGTTTTCCGATATCCTGGTCGTGCCGCATGCGCTGGGCCGCGACGTGCGCTTCGAAGAGGGACGCGGACCGTTGTTGACGCCGATCTCGGCGACGGAGATTGCGGCTCTCGACGGCGAAACGTTTCACGTGAATCTCGAACCGGTCTACGAGACGGTCAGGCGATTGCGGACAAGACTGCCTGATCAGACGACGCTGATCGGCTTCTGCGGCGCGCCGTGGACGGTGGCGACCTATATGATCGCCGGCCATGGCACCTCAGACCAGGCCCCGGCGCGGCTGTTCGCTTATCGCGAGCCGGCGGCTTTCCTGCAATTGCTGAACGTGCTTGCCGATCACTCGGCCGCCTATCTGATCCGACAGATCGAAGCCGGCGCCGATGTGGTGCAGATCTTTGACTCGTGGTCCGGCGTGCTCGACGAAGTTTCTTTCGAGGCGTTTTGCGTCAGGCCGGTGGCGGAGATCGTCAGGCAGGTCCGGGCCGTCCATCCCGACATTCCGATCATCGGCTTTCCCAAGGGCGCCGGCGCCCATTACCGCAGCTATCGCCGAAAAACCGGCGTGACCGGGCTGGGGCTCGACTGGACCGTGCCGTTGACGACGGCGAGGGAACTGCAGCGCGACGGCGCCGTGCAGGGAAATCTCGATCCGTTGCGGCTGGTGGCGGGCGGCAAGGCGCTTTCAGACGGTGTCGACGCAATCCTGAAAGCACTGGGCGATCGACCGCTGATCTTCAATCTCGGCCATGGCATCACGCCGGAAACGCCGATCGCGCATGTCGAGGCGATGGTGAAGATGGTGCGGGCGCATCGATGACCGACATGAACAACGCCAACAGTGGTGCGGGCAGCAGCGGTGGTGCAGCGATGCGTCGAGCAGCGATCGCCATCGTCATCTTCCTCGTCCTGGCGGCGCTTCTGTTCCTGTTCGGGCCGGATGATTTCTATCCCTGGGCAAAGGCGATCCATGTCATCGCCGTCATCTCCTGGATGGCGGGCATGCTCTATCTGCCGCGGCTGCTGGTTTATCATGCCGACGCGGAAAAGGGCTCCGTCCAGTCGGAGACCTTCAAGGTGATGGAGCGCCGGCTGCTGCGCGGCATCATCAATCCAGCCATGATCATCACCTGGGCGTTTGGCCTCTGGCTTGCCTGGAAAGGTTTTGGTTTTCAGGGTGGCTGGCTGCATGCCAAGATCGCCGCGGTGCTCGGCCTCTCGGCCGTTCATGGCTATCTGGCCGGCGCGGTGCGCAAATTCGCCGAGGACCGCAACGAAAAGCCCGCGAAGCACTGGCGGATCGTCAATGAGATTCCCACATTGCTGATGATCGTCATCGTCGTGCTGGTAATCGTGAAGCCGTTTTGAGCTTCGTGCTTAGCCGATATCTGCAACGCTGGTAATTGGCGAAACCATCAATGAGAGCGCCCCACTCTCCCCCGTCACTATACGGGGAGAGGATGCCGGCAGGCAGGTGAGGGGCAGCGCAAACCTGATGCGATTGGTGCTCGCAAAAGGCGGCTTGCTCTTTCAGTCGACCAACGATAAAAGACGGGTCTTCCTTCCCGTCATGCGCCGCCCCATTTCATCGCTTCGGCCGCGCCCGGCATTTGTCGCATCCCGCCGATATTTTCCCCATACTTACTCACTCAGAGTCCGTCTAATGATGCAAGAAATGAAACTCACAGAGTTCAAGAACAAGAAACCGCCAGAGCTGATCGCTTATGCCGAATCGCTCGAGGTCGAGAACGCCAGTGTCATGCGCAAGCAGGAGCTGATGTTCGCGATCCTGAAGCGGCTGGCGACCCAGGATATCGAGATCATCGGTGACGGCGTCGTCGAAGTGCTGCAGGACGGTTTTGGCTTCTTGCGCTCGGCCAATGCCAATTATCTCCCGGGTCCGGACGATATCTACATCTCGCCGTCGCAGATCCGCCGGTTCTCGCTGAAGACCGGCGACACCGTCGAGGGCCCGATCCGCAGCCCGAAGGAGGGCGAGCGCTATTTCGCCCTGCTCAAGGTCAACACGATCAATTTCGACGACCCGGAAAAGATCCGCCACAAGATCCATTTCGACAATCTGACGCCGCTTTACCCGACCTCGCGGCTGAAGATGGAAATGGACGTTCCGACCTCGAAGGATATCTCGGCCCGCGTCATCGACCTGGTGGCGCCGCTCGGCAAGGGCCAGCGCGCCCTGATCGTGGCGCAGCCGCGCACCGGCAAGACGGTGCTGTTGCAGAACATCGCCCATTCGATCACCACCAATCATCCCGAATGCTACCTGATCGTGCTGTTGATCGACGAGCGGCCGGAAGAAGTCACCGACATGCAGCGCTCGGTGAAGGGCGAGGTCGTCTCCTCGACCTTCGACGAGCCGGCGGTGCGCCACGTCCAGGTCGCCGAAATGGTGATCGAGAAGGCCAAGCGCCTGGTCGAGCACGGGCGCGACGTCGTCATCCTGCTGGATTCGATCACCCGCCTCGGCCGCGCCTACAACACCGTGGTGCCGTCATCCGGCAAGGTGCTGACCGGCGGCGTCGACGCCAATGCGCTGCAGCGGCCGAAGCGCTTCTTCGGTGCTGCCCGCAACATCGAGGAAGGCGGCTCGCTGACCATCATCGCCACCGCGCTGATCGACACCGGCAGCCGCATGGACGAGGTCATCTTCGAAGAGTTCAAGGGCACCGGCAACTCGGAAATCGTGCTCGACCGCAAGGTGGCGGACAAGCGCATCTACCCGGCCATGGACATCCTCAAGTCCGGCACCCGCAAGGAAGATCTTTTGGTCGCCCGCCAGGACCTGCAAAAGATCTTCGTGCTGCGCCGCATCCTGGCGCCGATGGGCACGACCGACGCTATCGAGTTCCTCATCGACAAGCTCAAGCAGACCAAGACCAACGCGGATTTCTTCGATTCGATGAATACGTAAGGTTGGCGCCTCTTGCCTTCTCCCCTGTGGGAGAAGGTGGATCGGCGCGCAGCGCCGAGGCGGAAGAGGGGTGCTGGACGGAGTGCGGTCGCACCAATCTGGAACACCCCTCATCCGACCGAGCTGTCGCTCGGCCACCTTCTCCCACAAACAAGGGGAGAAGGGAGAGCCGTGCCGCATCCCCTCTCCTATCCGCGCCGCAACCGCCGCTCGAGTTCCTCGGCGTCCGTTATCACCGGCAGGCAGACCTGCCCGGTGCACAGCCAGGCGCCGGGCTTGGTCGTTGGCGGCAGAACGCTGCCTGGCAGCATCGGCAGGTTTGTCGCCGAACCGACCGGCACGATCGTGTCGATCCGGCGCGGGTCGGGATTTCGATTCGCTACCGGAACAAGCCTTGGACTCTCTGAGCTATCCACCAGCACCAGCTTCAACGGCTCGATTGCCAGGGCACAGGCGTTGACGATCCCCGCCTGGCCATAGGCCTGATGCGCCCCACGGCCGGCGGCGTGTTCGGCGATCTTCCAGGTCTTTTCCTGCAATTCGAGATCGCCGGAAAGCGACGACAATCGGACCATGGCCTCGATGATCTGGCCGGTGGCTGACGGGATGGCCTCGTCGGCATCGCCCCTGATGCGGATCGGTACGTCGCTGCTGTCCGACGCGGTCAGGTAGTAGCCGGTGCTGTTCTTATCGCTATGCCATTGGTCGAGCTGCGCGATGAATTGGCCGGCCAGCTCGGCATAACTCGATGTTCCGGTAGCCTCGAACAGCGAGATTGCGGCGTTGGCCATGGCGGCGTAGTCGCTCGACAGCGCCGGAAACAGCTTCTTGGCGCCAAGCATCGAATGCGGCAGGCGACCGTCTCGGCCAGCACTGGCAATGGCAGCAAAGGCCTGTTCCGCCGCCTCGATCCAGTCGATCCGTTTCAGGGCGCGCCCGGCCTCGGCGAGAGCCGCGATCACCAGGCCGTTCCAGTCGGTCAGGATTTTTCCGTCACGCCCGGGCCTGACGCGCTGCTCCCTGGCCGCCAGCAGTTTTTCTGTGAGCGGAATGAGCCGGTCGCGATCGGCGACGCTTTGTTTTTGCTGGGCTTCAGTCTGGTGGATGATAGGCTTGCCCTCCCAGCCATGCGGGCTGGAAAGCGTGAAATAGTTGAAAAACAAGGCGGATTCGTCGCCGAGAGCGGTTTCGATCTCATCCTTGCTCCAGGTGTAGAACAACCCCTCCTCACCCTCGCTGTCGGCGTCCAGGCTGGCGGCGAAAGCACCGCCATCGACGCGCATCTCGCGCAGCAGCCAGTCGATCGTGTCTTCGATTCGTACCCGGAACAATTCGTTGCGGGTCGCCGCAAAAACCCAGTTGCACAGCCGGATGAGCTGCGCGTTGTCGTAGAGCATTTTTTCGAAATGCGGCACCAGCCATTCGGCATCGGTCGAGTACCGGCTCAGCCCGCCGCCGATATGGTCATAGATGCCGCCCGCCAGCATCTTTTCGAGGCTGAGCAGGACAGCGTCACGATGGGCTGTGGCGCCGTCGCGCAGCCAGGACAGCCACAGCGTCTGCATGAACGGCGCATTGGGGAATTTGGGCGCGCCGCGCAGCCCGCCCAGATCCCTGTCGATCATGCCGTCGATGCCGTTGGCGAGCGTCGCGAGCGTGTCGCGATCGAGCACCGCCTTGGCATGGCGGCCGGCCAGCCGCGCCTCGACGTGCGTGGTCAGGCCGTGGGCGCTTTGGTTAACGCTTTCTTTCTTCCCGCTCCACGCCTTGTCGACCGCCTCCAGCACCTGGACGAAGCCCGGGCGGCCGTAACGGGCTTCGCGCGGAAAATAGGTGCCGCCCCAGAAAGGTTTTCCGTCCGGTGTCAAAAACATGGTCAGCGGCCATCCGCCCTGCTCGCCCATCGCCGACAATGCGGCCATATAGATCTGGTCGATGTCCGGCCGCTCTTCGCGATCGACCTTGATATTGACGAACAGACGGTTCATGACGGCGGCGACGTCGCCGTTCTCAAAACTTTCGTGCGCCATAACATGGCACCAGTGGCAGGCGGCGTAGCCGACTGAGAGCAGGATCGGCCGCTCGAGCGCCTTGGCTTCGGCGAGCGATGCCGGCGACCACGCCCGCCAATGCACGGGGTTGCCGCTGTGCTGCTGCAGATAGGGGCTGGCCTCTTCGGCAAGCAGGTTCTTCGCGGGCAACGTCACTGTTGATAACTCGGCAATCTGTTGGTGAACAAGCGAAGCTAGGGCGGTTGTGCTGGGTCGGCAAATGATTTCAGGTAATTCCATTGTTGCCCTGTCGAGCGGCCGCCTGCCCGCCGGTGTTGCCGTGATCCGCATTTCCGGACCGCAAAGTCGATTCGTCGTTGAAACGATTGCTGGCCCCAAGATCAAGAACCGTGTTGCCGCCTATCGCCAGTTCAGGGCGCTGGACGGATCGGTGCTCGACAGCGGGCTGGTGGTTTTCTTTTCCGGCCCAAACAGCTTTACCGGTGAGGATGTCGCCGAATTCCACGTCCATGGCGGGCGGGCCGTGGTGGCGAAGATGCTGGAGGTGATCGCCGGCTTGGACGGCGTCAGACATGCCGAGCCGGGCGAGTTCACCCGCCGCGCCTTTCTCAATGGCAAGGTCGATCTGGTCGAGACCGAGGCGCTGGCCGATCTCGTCAATGCCGAGACCGAGGCGCAGCGGCGCTTTGCCGTCCGGAATGCCGAAGGCGTGCAGAGCGAGCTCTACCTCGCCTGGCGCCGTCGGCTGATTCATGCGCGGGCGATGATCGAGGCGGAAATCGATTTTGCCGACGAAGACGATGTGCCGGGTTCCGTTGCAGACACGGTCTGGTCCGGCGTCCGCGCGATGATCGGCGAGATCGAGCGTCATGTCCAAGGCTTCCGGGCCGCCGAAATCATCCGCGACGGCTTCGAGGTCGTCATTCTTGGTGCGCCGAATGCTGGCAAATCGAGCCTGTTCAACGCTCTGGCCCGGCGCGAGGCGGCGATCGTCACCGAAGAGCCCGGCACCACCCGCGATCTGCTTGAAGTGGCGCTGGACCTGGAGGGGATGCGGGTAAGAGTGACCGATACCGCCGGCCTGCGCGAGACGCCCGGCAGGATCGAGGCGATCGGTATCGAAAGGGCGAGGAGCAAGGCCGGCACTGCCGATCTGCTGCTGGTGCTGGAGGATATGGTGGAGCCCGTGCCGATCGGCGCAATACCACCTGATGTCCCGGCCTTGAGGATTGGGACGAAGTCCGATTTGCTGCGGGATGAATCGCTTGTGGCGCGCTATGACCTGGCAATCTCAACCAGGAACGGCACCGGGTTGGCGGAATTGCTGGCCGAGATCGGCCGTCGCGCCGCTGCGCAGGTCGGCCAGGCCGGCGATATCCTGCCATCGCGGCTGCGGCACGTCGAACTGCTCAACGAGACGAAGCGCTTCCTGCTGGCGGCAGCGGCAGAGGATGGGCGCGGGCAAGAGCTGCGGGCAGAGGAATTGCGGCTGGCGGCTGATCGGCTTGGCCGCATTGTTGGAGCGGTCGATGTCGAGGACATGCTCGATGTCATCTTTGCGCAGTTCTGCATCGGCAAATGACTCACGTGAAACATTGCGGGCCGGCCAGCTCTGGGTGATTCACGTGAAACACCACGCGATTAGCTCGAAGGCATTGTTTCACGTGAAACGATTCGCTGAGCAATCGCTTCATTCTAGGTTCCGGGCGCTGTGCGACTCTTCCTTCTCCCAGAAGGGGAGAAGGAAAGAAGGCCGCAGCTGTTCTTGACACTACGTCCTGACGGGGACATGTGTCGGTCACCCTGAATCTGGAACACTAAAAATGACCGATCACTATGATGTGGTTGTCGTGGGCGGCGGCCATGCTGGTTGCGAGGCGGCCAGTGCTGCCGCGCGCGCTGGCGCGAAGACTGCCCTGGTGACGCTGCGCTTCGAGACAATCGGCGTCATGTCGTGCAATCCGGCGATCGGCGGCCTCGGCAAGGGCCATCTGGTCCGCGAGATCGACGCCATGGACGGGGTGATGGGGCGCGTCGCCGATGCGGCCGGCATTCAGTTCCGTTTGCTCAATCGCCGCAAGGGCCCGGCGGTGCGCGGGCCGCGCACGCAAGCCGACAGAAAACTCTATCGGCTTGCCATGCAAGCGGCGATTCGCGAACAGGCGGGTCTCGACGTGGTCGAGGGCGAGGTCCTGGATTTCGAAATCGCCAATGGGCGCCTGGGGGCGGTGCTGCTGGCGGATGGCCGCCGGCTTGGCTGCGGCGCCGTGGTGCTGACCACCGGCACTTTCCTGCGCGGGCTGATCCATATCGGCGACAAGAAAATCGTTGCCGGCCGCATGAACGAGCAAGCCAGCCTTGGCCTGTCGGCTACGATGAGCCGCGCCGGCTTCAAGCTCGGACGGCTGAAGACCGGCACCCCGCCACGGCTGGATGGACGCACGATCGATTGGGCGTCGCTGGAAAGCCAGGCGGCGGATGACGACCCGGTGCCGTTCTCGCTGATGACCGACCGCATCGACAATCCGCAGATCCATTGCGGCATCACGCGCACGACGGCGGCTACACATGATCTGATCCGCGCCAATCTGGGCCGTTCGGCGATGTATTCCGGCTCGATCGAAGGGGTGGGGCCGCGTTACTGCCCGTCGATCGAGGACAAGATCGTCAAGTTCGGCGATCGTGAAGGCCACCAGATTTTTCTCGAGCCGGAAGGACTGGACGACGACACGGTCTACCCGAATGGCATTTCGACCTCGCTGCCGCAGGACGTGCAGCTCGACATTCTAAAAACCATTCCGGGCCTTGAACGCGCCACCATGCTGCAGCCCGGCTATGCCATCGAGTATGACCATGTCGATCCGCGCGAGCTCAAGCCGACGCTCGAAACCAAGCGGATCGCCGGTCTTTTTCTGGCCGGGCAGATCAACGGCACCACCGGTTACGAGGAGGCCGGGGCGCAGGGGTTGTTGGCCGGCCTCAACGCCGCGCGCAAAACGTCGGCAAGCGACCAGATCGTGCTCAGCCGCACCGAGGCCTATATCGGGGTGATGGTCGACGACCTGACCAGCCGTGGCATCGCCGAACCGTATCGGATGTTCACTTCGCGGGCCGAGTTCCGGCTGTCGCTGCGCGCCGACAATGCCGATGAGCGGCTGACGCCGCTGGCGATGAAGCTCGGGATTGCCTCGCAGGAGCGGATGCAACGGTTTAGCGATATCGTGCAGAACCTTGAAAATGCGAGGGACCTTGCGCTTGGCTTCACCATGACCCCGAATGAAGCGGCGCGTCATGGGCTGGTGATCAACCGGGACGGGGTACGCCGCTCGGCCTATGAGTTGCTGGCCTATCCCGGCGTCGACGTCGCCTGGCTGGCCAGAATCGCCCCGCAGTTTGCGGGAATTGACAGCAAAACGGCTGAACGCCTTGAAACGGAAGCGAAATATTCGGTCTATCTAAATCGCCAGCAAGCTGACGTCACGCAGATCAGGCATGAAGAGAGCCGATTGATCCCGGGGTCGCTCGATTTTGCTTCCGTTCCGGGGCTGTCCAACGAGTTGAAGCAAAAGATGCTGGCACGTCAGCCGCGCTCGATCGCCGACGCTCAGCGTATGGAAGGCATGACGCCGGCGGCACTGGCAATCATTGTCGCGCATGTCCGCAACGCCGAGGCTGCCACGCGAAGGAATGTTGCGTGAGCGCTGCCTCATGGGCGGGCCTGCAATCGGCTGCCGGTCCGGTTTCACGTGAAACATTCGAACGCTTGGTAGAGTTCGAGACGGTCTTTCAGAAATGGAACCGCCGGATAAACCTGGCGGCGCAGTCGACGCAGGGCGACGTCTGGCGCCGCCACATCCTCGACAGCGCGCAGCTGGCGCGAATCAAACCAGACGCGAAGCGCTGGCTCGATCTCGGCTCCGGTGGCGGTTTTCCCGGCCTGGTGCTGGCGTTCCTGCTTGCCGAGCGCGACGGCGCCAGCATCGACCTGGTTGAAAGCAATCGGAAAAAGGCATCGTTCCTGCAAGCGGTCGTGGGCCAGTTCAACCTGCCGGCCAGGGTCGTCGCACGGCGCATCGACGACGCGTATCCGTTTGTTTCAACACCTCAAATCGTTACCGCCAGAGCGCTGGCGTCGCTTCCTGTGTTGCTCGAACTGGCGGCGCCGTGGCTGACGACGGGCACCTGCGGCCTGTTCCACAAAGGCCGGGATTACCGTACCGAATTGGCAGAAAGCGCTCAACGATGGTCGTTCGATCTGGTAGAACATGCCAGCGCGACCGACGCTCATGGCGTCATCCTCGAACTGTCTGATTTGCGCCAACTGACTTAGATCGGCGACCTCGGCATGAATTTCTGGCATAGACCCATGATGAAGAATGGCCCCCGAATCATCACCGTAGCCAACCAGAAGGGCGGCGTCGGCAAGACGACGACGGCCATCAATCTGGCGACGGCGCTGGCGGCGATCGGCGAGCAGGTGCTGATCGTCGATCTCGACCCGCAAGGCAATGCCAGCACCGGTCTCGGCATCGACCGGCGCGACCGGACCGTTTCCTCCTATGACGTGCTGACCGGCGAGCTCGATCTGGAGGCGGCGGCGATCCCGACGGCGGTGCCGGGACTGTCTATCGTGCCGTCGACGCTCGACCTGCTCGGCATCGAAATGGAGATCGCCTCGGCGCCGGACCGGGTGCTGCGGCTGCGCAACGCCTTGCGTGCCTCGGCCGAGCGCTCGGCGAATTTTGGCTATGTGCTGATCGATTGCCCGCCGTCGCTCAATCTGCTGACGCTGAACTCGATGGCGGCAGCCGATTCGGTGCTGGTGCCGCTGCAATGCGAGTTCTTTGCGCTCGAGGGCCTGAGCCAGCTTTTGGAGACGGTCGAGCAGGTCCGCCGCTCGATCAATCCCGAGCTGACCATCCAGGGCATCGTGCTGACCATGTTCGACGGGCGCAACAACCTCGCCAACCAGGTGGTGCAGGACGTGCGGGCGCATATGGGCGACAAGGTCTATGAAACCGTCATCCCGCGCAATGTGCGCGTCTCCGAGGCGCCGTCCTACGGCAAGCCGGCGATCCTCTACGACCTCAAATGCTCCGGCAGCCAGGCCTATCTGCAGCTTGCCTCCGAGGTGATCCGCCGCGAGCGCAAACTGCGCGCCGCTTAGAAGCCGAATTGATACCGAAACGATCTGGACAGACGATGAGCGAAGACCTTTCGAGAAAAAGACTGGGCCGGGGACTGGCGGCGCTGATCGGCGAAATCGATCGTCCGGCAGCAGTGGAAAAGCCGGGCATGAATGCCGACGGCAAGGTGCCGATCGAGTTCCTGAGCCCGAACCCAAAGAATCCACGCCGGCATTTCGGCGACGCCGACCTGACCGATCTTGCCCAGTCGATCCGCGAACATGGCGTGGTGCAGCCGGTGGTGGCGCGGCCATCGCCGACGCAAGCTGGCCGCTACGAGATCATCGCCGGCGAGCGGCGCTGGCGCGCCGCGCAGCGCGCCGGGCTGAGCGAGATCCCGATCATCGTGCGCGATGTCAACGATCGCACCGCGCTCGAACTGGCGATCATCGAGAACGTCCAGCGCACCGACCTCAATCCGGTCGAGGAGGCGATGGGCTACCAGCAGCTGATCGACGATCACGGCTACACCCAGGCCGATCTCGGCCAGGTGATCGGCAAGAGCCGCAGCCATGTCGCCAACACGCTGCGGCTGTTGAAGCTGCCGGACGTGATCCGCGACATGCTGGTCGACGGCGCGCTGTCGGCCGGCCATGCCCGTACATTGGTGACGGCGCAGGATCCGGCGGGCCTGGCCAAGCGCATCGTCGAGGACGGGCTTTCGGTGCGCCAGGCCGAAGCGCTGGCGCAGATGCCGGCGGGTGCGCCGACGGTGAAGCGACAGCCTGCAGCACCGGTGCAAAAGGATGCTGATACGCGGGCGCTGGAAAAGTTCATGACCGACACGCTCGGCATGTTCGTCACGATCGAGCACAACGAGCGCGGCGGCGTGATCAGCGTCGCCTATCGGACGCTGGAGCAACTCGACGAGCTTTGCCGGCGGCTGAAGCAGGAGGGGTAATTAGCCGGCAAAGAGCCTCGGGTCCCGCTTGTTTTAGACGAGGATCGGCGACCTTATAGGCTACCTGCTCCAGCGTTTGCGCCGCCCCTCACCTGCCTGCCGGCATCCTCTCCCCGTATAGTGACGGGGAGAGGGGGCTGTCATCGACGGCTTCGCCAATCACCAACGTTGCCGATAAGAGGCCGGCAGGGCAATGAGGGGCGGCGATTGCCAGCCCTTCCCTTTTCTAGCGCCGGTGATTGGCGAAATCGTCGAGGCTGCTGATCTCCCTCCCTGAGGGGGAGATGGCCGGCAGGCCAGAAGGGGTCGCCTCACATCAAGCGCCGGCACCTTGCTGAAGCGAAGAAGATGTCGGCGCTCCACGCGCTGCCCTGTCGCCTTCGGCGACATCTCCCCCTCAAGGGGGGAGATCAGGTGCGCGCCAGTCTTGCGCTCTCCACGGCGATGCCGAGCAGCGCCTGCCGGGCCAGCGCGACCGCGAGGTCCGGCCGGCGCCGGGTCTGCAGCACCGCCGTCTGCAGGCGGTTGAGCGCGCGGGCGAGCGCCTCGCTGCTCCAGCGTTCGAGGGCTTTTTCGACCAGCTTGCGCCGCGCGAAAAAAACCGGCGGGCGCGCCGCGGCGACGACCGAAGCGGCGTTGCGGCCGCCGGCGTCCATCAGGCCGCGCATTGCCTGGATCGCCTGCAGCTGCCGCATCGCCGACGACAGCACCAGAAATGCCTGGCCGCCGGACTGGCAGTGACGGGTGAAGGCGATGTCGAAGTCGCCGACCTTGCCGTCGAGCAAGGCATCGACGGCGTCATCGAAGGACAGGCCAGAGACGTCGCCCGACGTCGCCTTGACGTCATCGAGGCCGATTTCGCTCTGGCCGTGGGCATAGAGCACCAGCTTTTCGATCTCGCCGCGCGAGGCCAGCCGGTCACCACCGAGGTTGCGGCGCAGCGCCTGGCGGGCTTCCAGCGTCATCGACATGCCGGCCTTGCGCAATTCGTCGTCGATGACCGTATCGATGTCCCGCGCCTCGTCGGCGTAGCACGGCAGCGCCATGGCAATGTCCGCCGCCTCGACAATGGCGCGCAGCCCGACGCCCTTCTTCAGGTCGCCGGCCTCGATCAGGATGATGGCGTCACGCGGCGGCTCCGCGGTCAGCGCCTTGACGTCGTCGGCAAGCGCCTTCTGGCCGGACGCATTGCGCACCCAGAGCAGGCGCCGGTCCGAAAACATCGGCACGGTGCGGGCCTCGTCGAGCAGGCGGCCCTCGTCGCGATCGACTTCCGAACCGTCCAGCCTGACCACAGAGAACGGATCATCGAGCGGCAGGCCGGTCTTGCCGGCAAAGGCACGGGCGCGCTCGGCGACCAGCCCGCGGTCGGGCCCGTAGAGCAGGACGATCGAGACACGCGGGTCCGGCCGCGCCAACCACGAATCGACCTCGTAACCTTTCTTCTGTGCCATGGGTTCTGGGTTAGCATGATGCGGGCGCGGGGTGAAACGATAGGTGGGCAATCGCTGCGGACAAACGATGAGGAGCGTGATCCCCCCACAAGGGGGAAGATTGGCAGCTCCGGCCGCCGTGCTCAGCCTCAATCCGAGGCCTTGTCCAATCTGGCGGGAAACCCGGCGTAATCATGCGCCAAATTGCGCGCAGAGCCGGAAGATCGACAAGAAATTTCGCTGACATATCTTCATCCTGACAGGTGCTGCTGGCGGCGCGGTGGTTGGCCGGAAGCCTTGCCCGACGAATTGGCACTGGTCTGCCGGTGTGCAAGTATCTTGGCCGGGCAACATGGGAGGACGAAGGTCATGGCCGATGCGGGAATGTTGCGCTTCCATGTGCCGGAGCCCGAGGTGCGACCGGGCGGGACGCCGGATTTTTCTGATGTGACCATCCCCAAGGCCGGCTCGGTGCCGCGTCCCGAGATCGATGTCGATCCGCGTGATATCCGTGATCTGGCGTTTTCGATCATCCGCGTGCTCAACCGCGCCGGCGAAGCCGTCGGGCCGTGGGCCGGCCTGCTTTCCGACGACGAGTTGCTGGAAGGCCTGCGCCATATGATGACGCTGCGCAGCTTCGACGCGCGCATGCAGATGGCGCAGCGGCAGGGCAAGACCTCGTTCTACATGCAGCATCTCGGCGAAGAGGCGGTGAGCTGCGCCTTCCGCAAGGCGCTGGCGCCGGGCGACATGAATTTCCCGACCTATCGGCAGGCCGGCCTGCTCATCGCCGACGGCTATCCGATGGTCACGATGATGAACCAGATCTATTCGAACGAGGCCGATCCGCTGAAGGGCCGGCAACTGCCGATCATGTATTCGTCGAAGGAGCACGGCTTCTTCTCGATCTCCGGTAATCTGGCGACGCAATATATCCAGGCGGTCGGCTGGGCGATGGCTTCGGCGATCAGCAATGATTCGAAGATCGCCGCCGCCTGGATCGGCGACGGCTCGACGGCCGAGTCCGACTTCCATTCGGCGCTGGTGTTCGCCTCGACCTACAAGGCGCCGGTCGTGCTCAACGTCGTCAACAACCAGTGGGCGATCTCGACCTTCCAGGGCATCGCCCGCGGCGGCTCCGGCACATTTGCCGCCCGCGGCCTCGGCTTCGGCATTCCGTCGCTGCGGGTCGACGGCAACGACTATCTCGCCGTCCACGCGGTGGCCAAATGGGCGGCGGAGCGGGCGCGGAAAAATCTTGGGCCGACGCTGGTCGAATATGTCACCTATCGCGTCGGCGCGCATTCAAGCTCCGACGATCCGTCGGCCTACCGGCCGAAGGCCGAATCCGACGCCTGGCCGCTCGGCGACCCGATCGTCAGGCTGAAGAACCATCTCATCCAGCGCGGCGTCTGGTCGGACGAGCGCCACACCCAGGCCGAGGCGGAAATCCTCGAAACGGTGATCGCGGCGCAAAGGGAGGCCGAGCGCCACGGCACGCTGCATGCCGGCGGCAAGCCTTCGACGCGCGACATGTTCGAAGGCGTCTATGGTGAGATGCCGCCGCATCTCAGACGCCAGCGCCAGCAGGCGGGGGTCTGACCATGCCAAGACGGACCATGATCGAGGCGATCCGCGACGCCATGGACGTGTCGATGGGGCGCGACGAACGCGTCATCGTGTTCGGCGAGGATGTCGGTTTTTTCGGCGGCGTCTTTCGCTGCACCCAAGGCCTGCAGGCGAAATACGGCAAGAGCCGCTGCTTCGACACGCCTATCAGCGAAGCGGGCATCGTCGGCTCGGCCATCGGCATGGCCGCCTACGGCCTGAAACCCTGCGTCGAGGTGCAATTTGCCGACTATGTTTATCCGGCCTATGACCAGATCGTCTCGGAGGCGGCGCGGCTACGCTACCGCTCGAACGGCGATTTCACCTGCCCGATCGTGGTCAGGATGCCGACCGGCGGCGGCATTTTTGGCGGCCAGACCCACAGCCAGAGCCCGGAGGCGCTGTTCACGCATGTCTCCGGCCTGAAGGTCGTCGTGCCGTCCAATCCGCATGACGCCAAGGGTCTTCTGATCGCGGCGATAGAGGATCCCGATCCGGTGATCTTCCTGGAGCCGAAGCGGCTCTACAACGGCCCGTTCGATGGCCATCACGAGCGCCCGGTGACGCCGTGGTCGAAGCATGAGCTCGGCGAGGTCGCCGACGGGCATTACACGGTCCCGCTCGGCAAGGCGGTGATCCGCCGGCCGGGCGCCGCTGTCACCGTGCTGGCCTACGGCACGATGGTCTATGTCGCGCAGGCGGCGGCCGAGGAGACCGGCATCGACGCCGAGATCATCGATCTGAGGACGCTGCTGCCACTCGATCTCGAGACGATCGTCGACTCGGTCAACAGGACAGGCCGCTGCGTGATTGTGCACGAGGCGACGCTGACATCCGGCTTCGGCGCCGAGCTGTCGGCGCTGGTGCAGGAAAACTGCTTCTACCATCTGGAAGCGCCCGTGGTGCGGGTCGCCGGCTGGGACACCCCCTATCCGCATGCGCAGGAATGGGACTATTTTCCCGGTCCGGCCAGGCTCGGCCGCGCACTCGTCGAAACGATGGAGGCCTGACGATGGCCGGCAGAGTCTCAGACCAATTGCCAATGGTGGCGCCGCCCCTCATCCGCCTGCCGGCACCTTCTCCCCGTGCAGAACGGGGAGAAGGGACTGGCCGCCACGCCGGCGATCCCCAACTCCCCGTTTTTCACGGGGGTCCGAAGGACGGGCGAGACAAGCGGCTCGCCCCGGAATGGGCAGGGGTGAGGGGCAGCGCAAACGCTTCGGTAGAGGGGACCTGACGATGGGCGAATATGTGATCAAGCTGCCCGATGTCGGCGAAGGCGTCGCCGAGGCCGAACTGGTCGAATGGCAGGTCAAGGTCGGCGATCTCGTGCGCGAGGACGCGGTGCTTGCCGCCGTCATGACCGACAAGGCGACGGTCGAGATTCCTTCGCCAGTCGACGGCGAGATCGTCTGGCTGGGTGCGGAGATCGGCGACACGGTGGCGATCGGCTCGCCCATTGTACGCTTGAAAGTGGCCGGCGAGGGCAATGTGAAGGCAGCTGCGGAGCCGGGCGGCGAGGCGGCCGCCAAGAGCACCGACCGCAGTACCCCCACCCCTAACCCC
>NZ_JBVVPZ010000068.1:0-22592 GCF_055811415.1 Mesorhizobium sp. WSM4846 | reverse complement strand
AGAAAAGGGGCACTGTCGCCGAAGCCGCCGATCTCCCCCCAAGTGGGGGAGATGTCCGGCAGGACAGAGGGGGGCGCGAAGGATCGCTACCGAGCAGCTGGTCCCTCACTCCGCCAGCGTCTTCAAGAACGCCACCAGCGCCGCGCGCTCGCGGTCCGAAAGCTGCAGCGGGTGGATCTCGGATAAACCCTCGACACTGGCAGGCGCCTTCGAATAATGCGCCACAACCTCCTCGAGCGAGGAAAACTGCCCGGCATGCATGTAGGGCGCACGGGTGGCGGCGGCGCGCAGCGACGGCGTCTTGTACGCGCGGACGAGTCCCGGCCCGGCCTTGACCATGAAGCGCAGTTCGCCGCAGGCGCTGGCGTCGCCATCGCGAAACACGCCGAAACAGTTGAACGGATCGGCCTCGACTTGGCGTACCGCATCTATGCGGCCGCGATCCGGCGGCAGGTTCGCCACCGACGGCACGCCGGTATTGTGAAAACCGCCGTCCGTAAAACGCGGCCCGTTATGGCAGGTCACGCAATTGGCCTTGCCGATGAACAGCTTTAGCCCGAGGATTTCTTCGGGCGACAAGGCATCGTCGCCTTGCGGCGCCTGTATACCGGTATCCAAAGCGGCAGCGAACCGGTCGAAGCGCGTCTGCGGTGGCGAGATCGATCGCTCGAAGGCGGCGATCGCCTTGCCGATATTGGCGAAGACGCGGTTGACGTCCTCGGCTTGCGCACCGGACATGGCATTCCAGGCAGCCTTCTCGGCATCGCTGCCGAGCGGACTGGCATTGGCCGGCACATTTGAAAGGTCGGGCAGCGGCCCGAAGATGCGCTCGTAGCGCTCGCCGAATCGCGCCTTGATGTAATGCGCGTAGGCGGCGCGGTTGCCGGCCTGCTCCAGCGGATTTTCCAGCGGCGCCAGCGCCTGCGCCCAGAGACTGTCGCGCCGCCCGTCCCAGAAGAACCATGCGTCATGCGCAACGCCGGCCAGCGGCATGGTGCGCCGGTTGGTGCGGCCGACACCGACCGCTCGCGGCAGATCGTCCTGGAACTGCCGGTCGATCTTGTGGCAGGTCGCACAGGAAACCTTGCCGTCGCCGCTCATCCCGGCGTCGAAAAACAGCGTCGCGCCGAGCGCGGCGGCAGCCGGCACGTCGGCGAAGCGATTGGTGGTGTCGGCTTCTAGCGGCGGCAGGGCTGACAGCGCCAGCGAGGCGATGGTCTTCCTTTCGGCATCGGAAAACTCAGGCTTGCCGCAGCCGGCAAGCACAGCCATCGCCAGCAGCGCGAAAAGTCGCGGAAAGCGGATCATCTTGCTCCAGCGCTCAGAGCAGCACATTGAAGACCACCGTGTCGGATCCGGCCGCCGCGGAAATGGCAAAATGCAGTTGCCACAGTCCGCTCATTGTGAATTTCACCCCGCCGATGCGATAGCGGCCATCGCCCAGATAATCGGTCGCATGCGGGCTGGTCGGCAGACCGTGCCTGTGCTGCGGCATGCCGCCGGATATCGAGATCGCAGCGCCCTCCACCGGGGTGCCCGCATTTGTCTTCAGGGTCAGCAGCCAGGATTGCAGCTCGCCTTGACGGACAACACCCCGCTCCGGCTCGAAACTGGCTACAAACAGGCCGTTCGCCGTCTCTTTCGAACGGGCAATCTCGGAGCCGGCGAGCCGAGGCGCTTGCGGCGCGGTCAGATAGACGGCGGCGAGAATACCGGCCAGCAAGGCGGCCAGACCAACACCTGCCAGAACGTAGCGCCATAACGATGCCAAACCGGTTCCTCTTCCAGAAATAACGTCTCACTGAGCAGATCGCGTCCCGCCGCGCCGCTGGGAAAACCCCGCCGACGCAAAAATCCGCTGCCGCCAAGCATGGCGCTGGCGCCCGCAAAAAGCTACAGCACCGGATCTTGGTTTGTGCATGTCGTTATCCCAAAACCGCTGCGCAAGCTGTGGGCGACATGCACCTGGAGAGAGATACATGGCAGGAAACGGCGTCGCCTCGATCGGTGAATGCATGCTCGAGCTTTCAGGCCAGGCCGGGCCGAACTGGCGCATGGGCTTTGCCGGCGACACGTTCAATACGCTGTGGGCGTTGCATGCGCTGAGCGGCGACCGGCCGGCAACCTATGTGTCGGCCTTCGGCGACGACCCGTTCTCCCGCGACCAGATCGATTTCTTCGCGCAAAACGGCATCGGCATCGGCGCCAGCCCGATTATACCAGGCGCACGGCCTGGCCTCTATGCAATCACGCTGACCGGCGCCGAACGCTCCTTCACCTACTGGCGTGGCGATGCAGCCGCGAGGCAGCTTGCCTCCGACGCGGCTGCATTGGAGAAAAGCCTTAAAAATCAGGCGCTTGTTTACTTTTCCGGAATCACTTTGGCAATTCTGGACGACGCCGCGCGCAAGACACTTTTGGCGGCGGTGGCCCAGGCGCGCACCGCCGGCTCGCTTGTCGCCTTCGATCCCAATTATCGGCCGCGGCTGTGGCGCCGGCGCGAGGAAGCACAGACCGCGATCCTCGATGCGCTGGCAGTCACCGACATCGCGCTGCCGACCTTTCCCGACGAGCAGATGCTGTTCGGCGACGCAGCGCCGCAAAAAACCGCGGAACGGCTGGGAAGGCTGGTCGGCGAAGTCGTCGTCAAAAACGGCGAGGAGCCGGCGCTGATCGCCGCAAACGGGATCCTGCAACCCGTTCCGGCCATGCATGTCGCCGCCCCGGTCGACACCACCGGCGCCGGCGATTCCTTCAATGGCGCCTATCTCGCCGCCCGGCTTGCCGGCCATTTCCCGACCGAGGCGGTGCCGCGCGCGCATCGCGTCGCCGCGGCCGTCGTCCAGGTGCGCGGCGCGCTGGCGCCATTCGAGACGTTAAGGACAGCGTTCGAAGATTAAACGCAATCAGACTGGCTGCCGCCAACCGCCGACAAGCTTGCAGCCCAAGGCGGTCGCTATCCGCGCTTTTCGATGACGCCGTAGAGGACGTTGCGGTTCTCGCCAAAGAACACCTGCGCCTCGACGGTGTTTCGGTCGACGCTGGCATTGATGATGTTCCACATATCGGCCTCGGACCGCAGCAGCAACACCCAGTTCATGAACGTCTCCCGGTAGCCGGCGTCAGGATTGCCCTCTGCGTAGTTCGCGAAGAGGAATGTCCCGTTCGGCTTCAACATCTGCAGGCAGGTTTTCGTGAGCTTCACGGCGACGTTGTGCGCAAGGTAGTCGTAAAGGCCGGAGGCATAGATGAAGTCGAACTTGCCAAGCTTGTGGCCCCTCGTGAGCATGGTTCGCACCGAGCCGTCGATCGCCTCTACCGCAGTGCCCTGAAAGTCGCGCGTGATCAATCCAACGCTCTGAGGATCCTGATCGAGCGCAACCCAGCGCTTGAGACGGCCCTCCTGCAAGGCGGCCGAGCGATTGGCCTCCCTCAAATGGCCGGCCGCAATCGCCAGGACCTCGGCTTGCGGTCCATTCCTGGTCGCAATCTCATCGACATATCGAGTCAAAAGATCGCGTCGTTCGCGTGCCGCGACGCACGACGGCACATCCTTGGTATGCCTGTAGAGCGCCTTGCCGACCTCCGAGGCGTTTGCCACGCTCTCCGCCACGTGCGGATCACAATAGATGTAGTCGAGCAACTGCGCGTCGCCGGAATAGCCTCTGGGCTTGTCGTGGGACCATCGCGTGAGCGGATCCTCAAGAAAGTACTCCAGGACCGGGTGGTCCCGCACCACCGGCATCAATGCTTGCCAAACGTCCGGATGAACCTTGGTACGCATTGCTTCGAGATGCGCCATCAGACGGCGAATGATCTCCGCGGGGTCCTTCTGCTGCTCGATCTGCTGGTGCGTGATGTGGAGAATGAGCGCAAGCTCGACGCGAGCGGTTTCGAACGCTTCGCTATGAGGCTCGAGCTTGCTTCGAGGGAGACTGGCGGCGATCATCTCGGCAGTAATCAGACTTTTGCCATCGAGGATTGTTGCCACCGCAGAACTCCATAATCACATTTAACTAGATATAGTTAGATATTGCCTAAAATTTTATCTTTGCCAAGACACTTCCCTGGCATTTTAGCGGTGTCGTTAAATTCACGCCAACCATACTGATTATTTGGACGCCTTGCGGGTCGGATTCCCGATACGAGTTAACGCAAACCTATCTGCGCGACTGCATATTGCTTGCGAGGCGCCGCAATTCGCTGTCGCGCCCGAGGAGTTTTCCGGCGTGGGGGCAGAAGCTAGAAATGAGTTCGGCATGCAAAGCCCCGTTCAAATGGGGCTTAGGGTGACGAACGAATACGCGTCATCCGCATTGGCCGATATGGCCCATGCGGAACCGCTCGAGCGGCGCTACGAGCCGCGCTCCGACGAGCTCCGCAAACTCTACCGGGAGGAAGGCCAGGCGAAGCGAAGAATGGACGCCAGGCCTGGGCTTTGGATCGCCGTGGCCATCTATCTGCTGTTTTCGGCAACGGATCTGCTGCTGATACCGGATGTCGCGCTTTATACGATCATGGCACGCTTCGCGGTCGGAATGACGGCGCTGTTGACCCTGGAAGCACAACTTCGCCGCGGGGTCGCCACGGAATGGATTGACGTGACTTGCGCTGCGGCCATCATCTTTGGCTATATCGGCTGGTTGTCCCCAGCGGTGTTGGGCGCGGACAAGGAAAGCGTCTCTTACTATATGGTCTTCGGCACCATCTTCATGATGAGCGCCAATCTATTTTTCACGTTTAAATTCAGCCTGTCTATTGTGACTTCAAGTATAATCCTGGTAATATTGTATATTGTAAACTACTTTGTGCCTTCCACATTAACGTACAAAATGGTCTTTGGAACTTTCTACATCTCATGCTTCACATTTACATCTTACGTAAACTGGAAGCTGAATGAGGAACGTTACAACGTCTTCCTGAACGCCCTCGAAGCCAAAATCCAGCACAAGGAAGCCACCGAGCGCGGCCAGGCGCTGTTGAGTCTGTCGAGAACCGATCCGCTTACGGGTCTGGAGAACCGGCGGGCGATTGACGAGAAGCTGCGCGACTACTGGAGCGACTGGCAAAGGCATGGCAGCGTTTTTGTGGCGATCCTCATCGACGTGGACTTCTTCAAAAGGTTCAACGACTACTACGGACATCAGGAAGGCGACCGCTGCCTGATACTTGTCGCCAATGCCCTTGCCGAGATGATCAAGCAGCACAATGGCTCAATCGGCCGCTACGGCGGGGAAGAATTCATTGTCCTGGCTCGCATGGAGAAAAGGGAACAGGTTGCAGGTCTCGCGGAAGCCATTCGAAGCACGGTGGAGAACCTCGCGCTTCCCCACCAGCAGCGCAGGGACGGCACCTCGGTGGTGACGGTGAGCGTTGGCGCTGCCTTCACCAGGCCGCAGACCGGCGCCAAGCTGGAAAAGATCATCCACGAGGCCGATCGTGCGCTCTATCTGGCAAAAGCAGGCGGTCGCAATTGTACCTGGCTGTTCGATCCAAACGATCCCCAGAGCAGCGACGAGAGCGAGAATATTGCGGCCTTGCTGAAGATCGCGATCGGCCAGGATCTCGTTTCACTCGTCTATCAACCGATCCAGAATGTGGCGTCTGGCCGGGTTGAAGCCGTCGAGGCCCTGATGCGCCTCAAAATGCTGGACGGCACATCGGTTCCGCCGAGCCTGTTCATTCCTGTTGCGGAACGAACCGGCGCGGTGCTGGAACTCGGGCGCTGGGCCATAAGGACAGTGTGCACTGAACTCCTGGCGGACGATCACGTCCGTGTCGTCAGCGTCAACGTCTCTCCAATTCAGCTCAAGACGCCCGGCTTCGCAGCTTCGGTTGCGACGATTTTGAGCGAGACCGGCATCGCCGGCAGCAGGCTGGCCCTCGAAATCACCGAAGGGCTGGAGATGGAGATGCACTCCGACATTCTGCGCTGCATCAGCGACCTGAAGCTGCTGGGGGTCAGGGTATGGCTTGACGACTTCGGGACGGGCTTCGCGGGCCTCTCATGGCTTCGTCTCATCGATTTCGATACGGTGAAGATCGACCGCTCGTTCCTGCATGACTGCGGCACCCCAAGGGGCAAGGCGATGCTGCAGGACATTATTGCCCTGGTGCGAAATCGCGGTCATAAAATCCTGATCGAGGGGGTGGAAACCGACGAGCAGTTGGCCCTTATCCGCGAATTCGACATCGATAAGATCCAGGGCTTTCACGTCGGCCGTCCTGCTCCCGCCGCGAATTTCCGCACGAAACCGGCCACCTACAAACGGACATTGTCGATCGTCAAGTCGGCCTGAATGGCGGCGGAGCGGTTGCCGCCAGCCGTCGTCGCGCTTCCTCAGCAAGGGTCCAGCGGCGATGTCTCGGGCCCGGATATCCGGCTAGCCGATCGACCATCGCCGCCCGTCTGACGCCCGGATCAGGTCTGGCTCATTGCTTCGTGCTCGCCTCCCGGAACGCCGCCTCGCCTGCGGCCGACACCTCGGCCCACTTCTTGTCGGCTGCCGGATCCGCGGCGTAGCTGTCGTGCCAGTTCCACCATTTATAGGCCGGGGTCTGCGGATAGCCCTCGGGCGAGTCCTCCCAGGCCTCCTGCCGGCCCAGCGGCGTGATGTCGAGATAGTTCCAGGTGCCGCCCATCTGCTCGTCGCCGCGGTTGTTGATGAAGTAGGTGCGGAACACACGGTCGCCGTCGCGGATGAACACGTTGTGGCCGTGCCACTCGTCGACGCCGAAATCGGCGTCGAAGCTGTCGGTGAGCGTGAACCATGGTATCTCCCAGCCCATCCGCGCCTTTAGCCGCGCGATATCAGCCTGCGGCGCACGCGAGACGAAGACGAGGGTGGTGTCACGGGCGTTCAGATGGGCGAGGTGGGCAACCTGGTCAGCCACCATGGAGCAGCCGCGGCAGGCATGGTCGGGCCAGCCGAACACTCCCGGCTCGAAGAAGGCGCGGTAGACGATCAGCTGACGCCGACCGTCGAACAGGTCGAGCAGGCTCACCTTCCCGTCGGGCCCCTCGAACGCATAATTCTTCTCCACCGCCATCCACGGCATCCGCCGCCGATCGGCGGCCAGCGCGTCACGGGCGCGGGTCTGGGCCTTTTCCTTCACGAGCAGCTGCTCGTGGGCCGCTTCCCACTCCTGCGGCGACACCACCGGTGGTGTGCGCATGGCAGTCTGTCCGCTTTTCCGTTCGCTCTTGGCTGCTGAAGTCATGGCTTCCTCCTGATCTGGGCGAATTCCCGCGCCTCATCGCTGAAGCGCGGGCTCCACTCGCTGCTCATCGCTGGTTGTTGGGCCTAAAATAGTTTGGCACCGGAAAACGACCAGTGGGAGTAACAAGTGTGGCGCTATTCCGATGGAGCCGCCGATTGCGACTCTCGCCGACAAGGCCCGCCCTTCCCATGCTTCGGTCACTGCTGCCATCTTTCCGCTCATGCCTTCATCGGCCGGCCTTTCGGCAAGATGAAGCGGTTGGTCGTGTTGGAGGGGAACGGAACTGCCGCAACTTGCCTGATCGGTTTCCCTCTTCGCCACGCGTACGATCCGCTGTTCCAGCCGCCGCCGACTCGATTTGCAAATCGGCGCAAAAGCTCCCAATCTGGTCGCCGCCGCAGCAATGCTTGATACTTGTTAGACGGCGAAACGATGGGAGGAAATTCGCACATGAAAAAGACCTGTGTCCGCCTGGCGGCAACAGCAGTAATGCTCGTCTCTGCCGCCAGTTCGGCTTACGCCGACAGCCTCACCCTCTATTGCTCCGCCGACGAGGCCTGGTGCCAGCAAATCAAGACTAGCTTCGAGGAAAAGACCGGCATCACTGTCGATATGACCCGCAAGAGCTCAGGCGAGACATATGCCCAGGTGCGCGCCGAGGCCGGAAACCCAAAGGGCGACGTTTGGTGGGGCGGCACCGGCGATCCTCATCTCCAGGCCGCAGAGGAAGGACTGACCGAGGAATATATGTCCCCGATGCGCGGCGAACTGCACGACTGGGCGATCAAGCAGGCGGAAGCCGCCAACAACAAGACGATCGGCGTCTACTCCGGTGCGCTCGGCTTCGGCTACAACAAGGATCTGTTGGCCAAGGGCAACCTGCCGGAGCCGAAATGCTGGGCCGATCTGACCAAGCCGGAATACAAGGGCCACATCCAGATGGCCAACCCGAACTCATCGGGCACCGCCTATACAATGCTCGCGACGATGGTTCAGCTGATGGGCGAGGACAAGGGTTTTGAGTACCTGAAGGCGCTCCACGCCAACATCAACCAGTACACCAAGTCCGGCTCCGCTCCGATTAAGGCCGCGGGTCTCGGCGAAACCACCATCGGCATCGTTTTCATGCATGATGCGGTGGCGCAGACGGCAGCCGGCTTCCCGATCGTCACGGTGGCGCCTTGCGAAGGCACCGGCTATGAGATCGGCTCGATGTCGCTGATCAAGGGCGCCCGCAACCCGGAAGCGGCGAAGCAGTTCTACGACTGGGCGCTGACCGCCGAGATGCAGTCGAAGGCCAAGGACGTGAAGTCGTTCCAGTTGCCGTCGAACAAGAACGCCACCGCGTCCGAATTGTCGCCCGACCTGTCGACCATCAGGCTCATCGACTATGATTTCAAGAAGTATGGATCGAGCGCCGAGCGCAAGCGCCTGCTGCAGAAGTGGGATACGGAGGTCTCGACCCTGCCGCAGTGATCATGCGCGTCCGCACTGCCACGAGCGCGCTTCACCCGACCGTCGTCCTGTGGACGGCGGTCGGCTTGCTCGGCTATGCGCTGCTGCCTTGGTACGGGTTGGACAGCAATCTCTTCACCCTGTCCTGGCTGCTGGACGGCTATCCGCTTGACGATGACGTAGCGCCGGCGCTTTTCCTTGTGCTGCAAGGCGACAAACTCTGGCTCGCCCCTATCGGCCCGCTGCTTCTCGCGCCGCTCCTGCTATGGCGGCCGCGCAAGTCCGATCCCTTCTTTGGCTATTTGCTGATCGCCGTCGGCGCGACCGGCGGCGCCTATTTCCTGCTTCAAGGCTTCGGGATTGGCCTGCGTGGCTTCCAGTGGCAATGGCTGACCTCGCTGTTTGGCGAGCTTGATGACCGCCAGTTTGACATGGGCTGGGGAGCACTGCTGGTAGGCTGCGCTTTCCTGTTCCTGTTCACCCTCGGGCTTGCGGCTCGCGGCGCGGTGGCAGGCGACGAATTCGTCGCCGGCTCGATCGGCTTCGTTGTCGCTGTTGTCGCCATCTTCATCTTCATGCCGATCGGTCAAATGCTGGGGAGCGCGCTGCTCACGCAAGAGGGCGACTATTCGCTTCCCGTCTTTCTCGCGAAACTCTCCAGCGACCGGCTCTGGAGCCTCGGCTGCCTCACCGGCGGCCCGCGCTGCGGCGTCGCCTGGAATTCGCTCCTTCTCGCCGTGCTCGTCGGCGTGACGACCACCGCGCTCGGCCTTGTCTTTGCCCTGGTGGTGACCCGTACCGGCTTTCGCTACGGCGCGCTGTTGCGCGCGCTGACCGTGCTGCCGATCATCACACCACCCTTCGTCATCGGCCTCGCCATCATCCTTCTGTTCGGCCTCTCGGGCGCCATCAATCTTGGTTTCGCCGAGCTGATCGGCGTCCAACCGACGCGATGGGTCTACGGCCTGCCTGGCCTGCTGATTGCCCAGGTGCTCGCTTTCACGCCGATCGCTTTTCTGGTGATGATCGGTGTGGTCGAGGGTGTGAGCCCATCCATGGAGGAGGCCGCGCAGACCCTGCGCGCCAATCGCTGGCAGACATTCATCACCGTCTCCCTGCCGTTGATGCGGCCAGGTCTGGCCAATGCCTTTCTGCTCGGCTTCATCGAGAGCATGGCTGATTTCGGCAATCCGCTGGTGCTCGGCGGCAATTTCGATGTGCTGTCCACCGAGATCTTCTTCGCCATCGTCGGCGCGCAATACGACCAGGCGCAGGCGGCGATCCTCGCCCTCGTGCTCCTGTTCTTCACGCTCGGGGCGTTCTACGCGCAGCGATTCTGGCTTGGGAAGAAGTCCTACACGACCGTCTCCGGCAAAGGCGACGCCGGCGTTCACCCGCATCTGCCGGCAAGATTGCGCAACGTCGTCTTCGCGGTGGCCGCCGTCTGGACGCTTTTTACCTTGCTGATTTACGTGACGATCTTCTACGGCAGCTTCGTCAAGCTGTGGGGCGTCGATTTCTCTCTGACTTTTGAACACTACGTGACGGCGTTCTCCATCGGCTGGAACGAGTTCGGCATCCACTGGCGCGGGTCGGCCTGGAGTTCTTTCTGGACGACCATGGAAATAGCGATGATCTCCGCGCCGCTGACCGCGGCCATCGGACTTTTGACCGCCTATTTGCTGGTCCGTCAGGACTTTGCCGGCAAGGACACCTTCGAATTCGCGACGATGCTGTCCTTCGCCATCCCCGGCACTGTGATCGGCGTGTCCTATGTGATCGCGTTCAATGTGCCGCCGATCGAGCTCACCGGCACCGGCATCATCCTGGTGCTCTCCTTCATCTTCCGCAACATGCCTGTCGGGGTTCGCGCCGGTGTCGCGTCGATGTCGCAGATCGACCGCAGCCTTGACGAGTCCTCCCTCACGCTGGGGGCCAACTCCTGGCAGACCTTCCGCAAAGTGGTGTTGCCGCTGCTGCGGCCGGCCATCCTTGCCGCGCTCGTCTATTCCTTCGTTCGCGCCATGACCGCCATTAGCGCCATTATCTTCCTAGTCAGCGCCCAGTATGACATGTCGACCAGCTACATCGTCGGCCGCGTCGAGAACAACGAATATGGCGTCGCCATCGCTTATTCCGCCGTCCTGATCGGCGTCATGCTGGCGATGATCGGCCTGATGCAGCTTGCCGTTGGCAGCCGCATGATCGGCCGGCGCGGTCTCGACGGCGATCTGGCGCAGTCGCGCACCAATGTCAGCCAGGCGGTCGTAGCGCGTCCACAGCCGGCGATCTCGGGAGGCGGATGAATGGCCGAAATTCGCGGCAATGCCGCCTCAGTCGAATTCAGGAATGTCACCAAGATCTACGGCAGGAGCAAGGCGCCCGCCGTCAACGACGTCTCGCTGTTCATCGAGGCCGGGAAGCTGGTCACCCTGCTTGGACCGTCGGGCTGCGGCAAGACGACCACCTTGCGCATGATAGCCGGACTGGAAATGGTAACGAGCGGCCAGATCCTGATCGGAGGCGCCGACGTCACCCGGCTGCCGGCTACTGATCGTGATGTCTCCATGGTGTTTCAATCCTACGCGCTTTTCCCGCACATGACCGTGACCCAGAACGTCGAATACGGCCTGGGCTTTTCCGGCTTCGGCAGGAAGGAGACGGCCGAGAGGGCCAGAGCCGGGCTTGAACTGGTCGGCCTCTCCAATTTCGGCGACCGCCTGCCGAGCCAGCTTTCGGGCGGACAGCAACAGCGTGTCGCGGTGGCGCGGGCGCTGGTCCTGGAGCCGCAGGTGCTGCTCTTCGACGAGCCTTTATCGAACCTGGATGCCAAGCTCCGCCGGCGCGTGCGCGAGGAAATCCGCGAGATTCAGCAGAAACTCGGCCTGACCGTCGTCTATGTCACCCACGACCAGGAGGAAGCGCTCGCCGTCTCCGATCGCATCATTGTCATGAACAATGCGGTGATCGCCCAAGACGGCACGCCACGCGACCTCTACGAGCAGCCCGCGAATGCTTTCGTGGCCGACTTCATCGGCGAAGCCAACATGTTCCAATGCGAGGTCGTGTCGGTCGAGGGCGACAGCGCCACCGTGCATCTGGGACCCGCCGTGCTGAAGCTGCCGGCTCGCGGCCGCAAACCGGGGCCGGCCAAGCTGGCGGCGCGACCGAGCCGCCTCGAGATTGGCGAGCCGAATGCGCCTGGCGCCTTGCCCGGCACGCTTGAAAAAGTGACCTATGTCGGCAGCCACCTCGAGTTCGTAATCGCCACGCAATTCGGCGAAGTCTTCGTGGTCTCGCCGAATGTCGATACCGAGTTTCGAGCGGGGCAGCCGGTGAGCATAAGCTTTCTCAAACGCGGACCCGTGCTGATCACAGACTGAACGCCTCTTTGCAGAGCGCGTGGACCTTGTCGAACACGCCCTTGCCGCCCGCGATGACCAGTGTTCCTTCCTCGAGAACCGTTTTCGGGTCGGGCGTGACGACCGACCCGCCGGCCTCTTCGACCAGAAGCATGCCGGCGAGGCAGTCCCAAGCATTCATATGCTCCTCGACATAGGCGAGCAGCCTGCCCGAGGCGACGTAGGCAAGCATAAGCGCACCGGATGCATTGCGGAAAAACACGCCGCCCTCCTGAAGCAGGAGATCGATCAGCTTGGCGACGGTGCGCGCTTCACGACGATTGGAGAAGCCGGTTCCGACCGAGCCTTGCGTCAGGCTCGTCGTCGGGCTTGTCTTGATGGGCCGGCCGTTGAGGAAAGCGCCACCGCCGCGGCGTCCATAAAACGTCTCGCCGGTAGAGGGTTCATGGATAACGCCCACGACCGCCACACCCTCCTTGACGCAGGCGATGACGACGGTCCAGGCCGGGATGCCGCACAGAAAGTTGGCAGTGCCGTCGATTGGATCTATCACCCATGTGTAACCCGATCCGCCGGCGAGTGCGGCGTGTTCCTCTCCGATAACGCCGTCTTCAGGATATTGCGCCGCAAGCTCCCGGCGGATGAACGTCTCGACATTCCGGTCGGCCTCGGAGACCAGGTCCTGATGACCCTTGCTCTCGATTGTGAGTGTCTCCAGTTGTCGGAAATATTGCAGGCCGAGTTCGCCGCCGCGCCGCGCCAGCGCAGTCGCAAACAGCATCCGATCGTTATCGTCACCATTCACGCAGTCAATTCCGTCATTGTTTCTGCTTCCATTCGTTCCCCGGCTCTTTGTTCTAAAGGCCCAATTCTGCAGGGAAAAGTTGAGGTTAACGCTCGGCGATCGGATGCCATTCGTGGATGATCTTGCAACCTGGCAAGTCGAAAGCGAAGAAATGTCCTTGGAATGGTTGATCCCGACTGCGCGAAATCGGCGCATCCAGCAGCTTGCAGAGCAGCAGCGTGCCAACGCCGCCGTGCGCGATGAAAGCAATGTCACCGTCGTGATGGGTCGCAAGAATGCGAAACACGGCCCGTACTACGCGTTCTTGGGCATCGAGTGCACGCTCCCATCCGCGGACACTCTCATGTGGGCTAGCGAAGAAGGCGTCAGCAACTCGTTCGAAATCAGCGGGTGGAAGAAAGCCTGTTGCGGAGCGATCGTTCTCGCCAAGGTGCTCATCCACTTGGACGGGCAAGCCAAACCCCGCGGCCAGCAGGCCAGCCGCTTCAATTGCCTTGGCCTCGGAGCTCGACCAGATGGACCTCAGGCCCGACAGCACCGCATTGCGCGCGAAAGCCCTCATCCGGGTGACGCCGCGATCCGAAAGCCGCCAGGCTGGGACTGGCAGGGCGGGATCAACGGAAACTTCCGGATGGGTGATAAAGAAGGCCGTCGGCATGCCGTTTGCGCTCCGATAAAATCATTCCGACGCCTAACAGAGCTGATCAAGCGCAGGAAGTATCAACACACACCAACCACGTCATTGCACGGGCACTTTTCACAGCCTCAATAGATATCAGAAACAGGAACGTCTGTCGCGCTGCCATAAGCGGACCTCCGGCCATCAAAACCGCTACATTGTCTCCAAACTCGTCGCAGTTCATTCCGCGCACCGGTCTGCGATTGCCGTAGCGCCCGATCAAGGCGCCGAAATAGGGGGTCAAGGATTCGTAGTCGGCGAGTTCCTTGAAGCCGAGCACGACGTTGTCGAGCCCGCCCCAGCGGTCGGGCACATTGATCGCCGTGATGATACCGCCATAGGCGATGAACTTGATGGACGCGCCTCCGTCGTTGGTGAGCGTGTAGAGATCGACGGCTTTGCCGTCCTGCGTGTTTCCGAATGGGGTCTTGTCCACAGAGCCGGGGCGACGATCCCTCCTACCCAGGCTTGTGACAAAGTCGATCGAGCACGTCTCGAAGCGCAGTCGCGGCTTCGTCACGCTCGTCAGCAGACATCAGCTCGGGCTCAGCTTCTAGTCTGAGATGCGGCAGTTCGGTTCGAACGGCGCGACGGGCAGCGACAAGATTGGCCTTCACATCGATGACGCGATAAGTGGCGACCGGATAGGCGATCCCTTTGACGTGGATGCGCCCCCGCTCGTCGCAGTCAATCCTGTCCTTCACTTGCGCAAACGTCTCATAAGAAATGAGCACGGTCCCTGGCTGCGCCTCCTGCTCAAGACGTGAGGCGAGATTCACGGCGCCGCCGATTATCGTGTAGTCCATCCGGTCCTCGCTGCCGAAGTTGCCGACAGTGCAGTAGTCGGTGTGGATGCCGATGCGGCAACGCAGTGGTGTTTCAATTCCAATGTCGCGCCAGACTTCGGCAAGTTCGCTCATCCGCTTCTGCATGGCGAGAGCCATCTGCACGCCGGCGAGCGCGTCCTCCTTGACGCCGCGCGTTTCCGGATCGCCGAAAAACATCAGAATCGCGTCGCCGACATACTTGTCGATCGTCGCGCCATGATCCGAAGCAATTTTCGACATTTCCGTCAGATAGTGATTGAGGAGCTGGGTCAGGTCCTCCGACTCCATCTTGTCGGTGGTCTCGGTAAAGCCGGCGATATCCGTGAAGCATATAGTCAGCTTCTTCCGCTGGCTGGCGATCCTGACGTCCTGGCGGCCGGTGAATATCGAGTTGTACACCTGGGGCGCCAGGTACTTCGCCAGCTTGCTGGAAAGTGCCTCGAGGGCCGCGGATTTCTCGGCTAGGTTCTCCTCCCGTTGCTTCAGCTCGGTGATGTCCGAGTAGACCGCGACCGTGCCGCCGCCGGTGATCCGTCGCTCGCTTATCAGGACCCACCGCCCGTCGCCTCGCCGCTGCACCCACGGTTCGGCAGGGTTGCGGTGCCGGGAGAGCCGCTCGGCGACCCATTCCTCGAACCGCCCCTCGGCATCCTTGATGTAGCCGCGCTCAGCGGATCGGCGAATGATGTGCTCGAATGTCGTGCCGGGCGTCAGTTCGATCGCAAGGTCGCTGTAGAGCAGTTCGCGGTAGCGACTATTGCTGAGGATGAGCCGGTCCTCGCCGTCGTAGAGAGCGAATCCCTCGGAGATGCTCTCGATGGCATCGATGAGCCGCTGGCGCGCTTCGGCGACCTCGCGCAGGTTCTTTTCCTCGACCTCGACTGCAGTGTCCCGGAAGAGCCTGAGCGCCTCGGCCATGCGGCCGATTTCGTCGTGGCCCGCGGCAGGCAATGGCGCACGAAGATTGCCGCCGGCGATTGCGAGCATGCTTTGGCTCACCCCTCCCAGGCGGGCGAGGAGGCTGCGGTCGACATAGAGCCAAACAACCAGAATGGAACTCAAGAGGCTGAGAAAGGCGGAGCCAAGGACAACTCCGGTCCCGTAGCGCTGGACGACCGCGGCTTCGAGACCGGATGCGGTGATCTCGCGGTCTGCCGCGGCGACCAGGCGATCGACGGCAACGGTAAGACTGCGCGACAGCTGATTGTTTTCGGCCAGAAGCTCTTCGCCCTGCGCCAGGACGGCGAACTCGTCCTGCCGCGCCTTCGGGATGCTGTTTCCACCGTCGATCAGTGCCTTGAACTCGTTGACCCGCTGCTGGAAACGGGTTCGTAGCCTATCGTCGATCTCGTTAGAAATCGTGTCCAGAACGGCGAGTGACCGGCGCAGCGGAAACAGGATCAACGCCAGATCGCCTGGCGTCGGCGCGTCCGCCGTGTTGACCAGCGCGTCATTGACCGCCGAGATCTCCTGCTGCGCCTTCTGCTGCGGGATGTAGGCCGCTATCGACTGGACCAGGTCGGCCGTCGCCTCCGCGCCTCGATCGGACGCGAGCGGCGTGTCGGCCGTGACCGCCCGCCATTGCTGGAGTTTGGAATTCATCACGAGCATGCCGGGCGCCACAAGGCGCTGGCTTGCATTTGTCGTAGCCGACAGGCGACGTAACAGTTCCTCTTTGCGCGCCACCACGGTGAGGCGGGCGGCGACAAGGTCGTCGAGGGCGTTGAGATTGCGCCGCAGACTAAGCACCGCAGCCTCGATCTCACCCACTACCGCCGTGCTAGGCTTGGCGCCTTTGAGAGCGGCAAGCAGTTCCTCGAGGCGCGTCATCTCTGCCGCGATCGCAGTCGAGACCTCGTTATGCTGAGCCTTGCTGGTCGAAGCAAGTGCGGCGGGCGCAGTGGCGGCGACCCGCTCGGCCTGGCGCGACAGCTGGAGGGACGCGAGCGCCGACGGCACACGCTCCTTGGTGATGTGGTTGACGACCTCCCCCACCTCGAGGAAGGCATAAAGAGCGGCTGTTGTCGCGAGCACCGCGAAGGTGCTGATACCGAAAAAAGCGAGCAACAAACGGCCGCGTATGCCGAGACGCTTAAGCATCGCGGCGACGCATTGATTCAGCTGGCGCGGCCAATAGGGTCTGCACAGATTGGCTCAAGGCGATTCGCCGGATCGGTGGTCCATTACTCCAACGGCACGTATTCGCCACCCTTCCAGACATACCATACCCAACTCTGAACAGTGAGGTCGCCCTTATTATCGAAGTCCATTCGGCCCAACACAGTGTCAAATTGATTGCCGCGCAGTGACGCAATCACGGCTTGGAGTTCTAGTGAGCCTGCCTTCTCGACCGCCTGCGCCCAGGTCTGGGCGGCGCCGTAACTATGCAGCGTCCAGGAATCGGGTTCGAAGTTCTCGGCTCGGAATCGTTCGACGACTTTGGCCGCTTCGGCGTTTCGACGCGGGTCTGGGACAAAGGTGAAGAGCGTGCCCTCGGCGGCAGGGCCGGCAATGAGCCCGAATGCCTCGGTCGCCGTATCATCGCCCGAGATCAGCTGAACCGGGTAGCCCCGGTCGCGCGCCGCGCGAACCATGAGCGCGGCCTCGGTATGGTACCCGCCCAGATAGAGCACGGCGATATCCGCCGCCTGCAGCGCGGCGATCTCGGCCGAGTAATCGTCTTTCCCGGGAGCGTACGCTTCGAAAATCGTTTCGGTCGTGCCGCGCTTGTTCACCTGCTTCCTGGTTTCATCGGCGAGACCTTTTCCGTAGGTCGTGTTGTCGTGGAGGATTGCGATCTTCTTGCCGCCCCAATGATCGGCCAAGAAGTTGCCGGCTTCGAAGCCTTGCGCATCGTCGCGACTGCAGACCCGGAAAACGTTGGCGCGGCCTTGGTCGGTCAATATCGGATTGGTCGAGGACGGCGAAATCTGCAGAATTCCCGCCGCCTCGTACACCTCCGATGCCGGAATCGAGGCTCCAGAGCAGTAGTGCCCGACGACGAACACTACACCGTCAGCCACCAATTTTTGGGCAGCAGCCACCGCTTGCTTGGGATCGCAGAAGTCGTCGACCGTGATGAGCCGCACTTGCTCGCCGAGGACACCGCCCGCCGCATTGATGTCGGCCACAGCCACCTCTGCGCCGCGCTTCAATTGCGTGCCAGTCCATTCGAGCTTTCCGGTCATCGGGCCTGCGACCCCGATCAGCACCTCCGCCCGCGCAGGACAGCTAAGCGCGGCGGCCGCAAGCGCGACAATAGCTACGGTGATGATACGGTGCATGGATGCACCCCAAAGGCCGTAGCTTACGCCAATCCCGTCAGCGCCGACAGTCCTTTTCCGCGAGCGTGGATTGGGTTCCGATCCGGGAGCGTCGCGCGTCTAATGGAACTGCAAAGGACGCCCTTTGAACTTTGCGCATGATCCTTTCCGGACCGAAGGTCGGCACAGCAAAAGGCCGGTACCGGCTTCCGAGCGTCAGGCCTCAGGCGCCAGGCAGCCGGAACCGGTATTCCGTCACATGATGGTAGATCTGGCCCGGCCATAGCGTGGCCTGCGGGAAATACGGCCGGTTCGGCGCATCCGGCCAGACCTGCGGCTCCAGGCAGAAGCCCGAATAAGCCTCGTAACGAACTCTCCCGAGCCCCGGCGAAGCTGGGGCCAGATACTGGCCGGTATAGAGCTGGACGCCCGGTTCCGTGGTCCACAGCTCCATCTCGACGCCGGAATTCGCGCCTTGCGCCCATGACGCCAGCTTGTGCGGCCCGCGCGTCGAGGCAAGGCAGAAATTCTGGTCGTAGGGGAGCTGCTTGCCCTCGCTCTCCATGCGCAGCGGCCGCGCCTGACGGAAATCGAACGGCGTGCCGTCGACCGGCTTCACGACGCCGGTCGGGATCAGGTCGCCATCGACCGGAAGATAGGCGCCGGCGTTCAGCATCAGCCGATGATCGAGGACATCGCCGGCGCCGCCGTCATCCAGGTTGAAATAGGAATGCTGGGTGAGATTGCACAGCGTCGGCTCCTCGCAGGTGGCGGTCAGCTCGACGCTGAGCGTGCCTGGGATCTTCAACCTGTAGGTGCAGGTCACGTCGAGCGCGCCGGAAAAGCCCATCGTGCCGTCGGGATCATGCAGCGTCAGCGTGACAAAATCCCTGCCATGCAGCGAAACCTCCCATGGCCGGTGCGAAAAACCGTGCGAGCCGCCATGCAGCGTGTGCTTGTCGAGGAAGTTGCGCTCGGTCTGGTAGCGCTGGCCGGCGATGGTGAAGCGGCCATCGCGGATACGGTTGGCATAGCGTCCGACGACGGCGCCGAAGAAGGCGGTATCCGTTTCATAGGGCTCAAGACTGTCATAGCCGAGCACCAGCGGCGCATCGTGGCCGGCCAGGCGCAGATCCTGGATGATGGCGCCCAGCCCGATGATGTTGGCGGTGAGGCCGCCGCCGCGGATGCTGAAGCGGCGGATAGCCTCGCCCGCCTGCGTCGTACCGAAAACCTCGCCGTCCTTCATCGCCATGCCCGAAACGCCGGTTGGTTGATCGATCCGCGCCTGGCCTCTGAGGCCGGCCTGGGTCCATTGGCAGTCAACAGGCCCTGCCCGATCAGAGGCCGAGGCCGCCGATGCAGACATATTTGGTGTCGAGATAATCCTCGATGCCCTGATGTCCGCCTTCCTTGCCGAGACCCGATTCCTTGACGCCGCCGAACGGCGCCTCGGGCGTGGTGATCAGCCCTTCATTGACGCCGACCATGCCGTATTTCAGCCCTTCCATGACCCGGAAGGCGCGGCCGAGATCGCCGGTGTAGAAATAGCAGGCGAGGCCGAACTCGGTATCGTTGGCGAGTGCGATCGCCTCCTCCTCGGTTTCGAACTTGAACACGGGCGCTACCGGGCCAAAGATCTCTTCCTTCATGAAGCGCATCTTCGGTGTCGCGTCGGCGATCACCGTCGGCTGGAAGAACGAGCCGCCGAGCGCATGGCGCTTGCCACCGGCGACGATCTTGCCGCCCTTGGCGGTGGCGTCGGCGATCAGTTCCTCGACCTTCTCGACCGCCTTCTCGTCGATCAGCGGCCCCTGCTGCACGCCGTCATCGAGGCCGGAACCGACCTTCAGCCCGTCGCTGGCGGCGGCGAGCTTTTCGACGAACTTGTCGTAGACGCCAGCCTGGACCAGGAAGCGGTTGGTGCAGACGCAGGTCTGGCCGGAATTGCGGTATTTGGCGGTGATCGCGCCGGCGACGGCGCGCTCGATATCGGCGTCGTCGAAGACCAGGAACGGCGCGTTGCCGCCGAGTTCCATCGACACCTTCTTGACGGTGACGGACGACTTCTGGATCAGGATCTTGCCGACCTCGGTCGAGCCGGTGAAGGTGATCTTCTTGACCAGCGGGTTGGCGCAGATCTCGTCGCCGATCTCACCGGCGGCGCCGGTCAGGATGTTGATGACACCATTGGGGAAGCCGACTTCCTCGGCGAGCGCGCCCCAGGCAAGGCCGGAATAAGGCGTCTGCGACGCCGGTTTGACCACCGCGGTGCAGCCGGCGGCAAGTGCCGGGCCGAGCTTGCGAGCCAGCATCGAGGACGGGAAATTCCACGGCGTGATGGCGGCGATGACGCCGACCGGCTCCTTGGTCACCAGGATGCGGCGGTCCGCCCAGGGCGACGGCACGACATCGCCATAGGTGCGGCGGCCCTCTTCGGCGAACCACAAGATATAGGAGGCTGCAGAACCGATCTCGCCCTTCGATTCGAACAGCGACTTGCCCTGCTCGATGGTCAGCAGCTCGGCCAGCACGTCCTGGTTGTCCATCATGGCGTCATGCAGCTTGCGCAACAGCTTCGAGCGCTCGAGCGCGGTCGTCTTGCGCCATGTCTGGAAGGCGGCGTCGGCAGCTTCGATGGCGCGGCGCGTCTCGACCTTGCCCGACTTCGGCACGGTGCCGATCTTGAGGCCGGTGGCCGGATTGTTGACGTCGACCGACTGGCCGCTGTCGGCCTGCACCCATTCGCCGTTGATGAGATTGGCCTGGCGCATGAAATGGCTGGTTTTCTGAAGCATGGTCTAGCCTCCGTTCGGCGCGCTGACGGGCCGCTATCTGGATTTCCTTGACGGGCGTGCGCACTGGCATCGATGCCAGCACGCCTGGAGCCACTGCTCTTTACCTAGGGCAAGCCCCGCAATCAATCGCAAGATGGCATATAGGGTTTGGGCCAGCACAAGGCGAGGCCGATTTGCGCTCCCGTTGTTGCTTGAGGGTGTGTGGGAAACGACCGGACCGGTGGCTCCCGAGAACCGGAACGGAGCGTAACGTTTGGGTATATGAGTACCGGAAGTACCAGGAAACCGCCCTTCGCAGGCATCAATATCGATCACACCTATCCAAACACGTGGACAACCACCGTCAGCCAAAAGGCCGTGGTGACGACCGCGCAGGCGGTGGCGATGGTCATCTGGTTCGATGCCAGCGCCTGGCCGGTGTTGAACTGCGTCGCAATCAGGTAGGAATTCACCCCGGATGGCAGCGCGGCGGCCACGACCGCGACTTTCGCCGACAGCGGCGGCAGGCCAAGCAGCCAGACCAGGCCGAGCGCGACGGCCGGCATCAGCATCAGCTTCAGCGCCGACAGCGCCAGCGCCGGCCGCACATTGCCGGAGATGCCGAAACGGCACAGGCCCAGCCCCATGGCAAACAGCGCGACCGGCCCGGCGATGTTGGCCAGCGCGTCGACCAGCCGGACAGCTAGCGCGGGCAAAGGCAGGCCGGTGATACGCCATGCCCATCCGGCCAGGATGCCGATGATCAGCGGATTGGAGAGCAACTTTCGAAAGAAGCGCCGGATGATGCGCAGCGGATGCATATGCTCGTCGCCGCGGCCAAATATCTCAAACAGGATGATCGATGCCATGATCATCGTCGGCAGATGCACGGAAATCAGCAGCGACAGCACTTCGAATCCACTTGGCCCGAATGTGCCGAGGAAGAACGGGATGCCGAGCAGAACGAGGTTGGAAAAAGCCGACGACACGCCGCCGACGACCCCGGCACGCGCGTCGCGCCCGAACACCCGGGTGATGACCAGGTGGCCTGCGGCCCACGTCACTGCGGCAGCCGAAAAATAGGCTCCCCAGAACAACCAGGGCGCGGTGCCATGGAAATCGGCGTTGACCATGGTGCGGAACAGAAGCAGCGGCATCGCCACCCCGACGGCGAATTCGGCGATGGCCCCACCCGCCTCGGCCTTCAGATAGCCGGTGAGCCCGGCCAGATAGCCGAGCGCGACAAGGCCGAAGACAAAAAGGACGGTTTCGATGAGTGGGGACATTTTTCCCCTGATAGGCGAGCCGGGATTTGAGCGCAACCGCCCCGCCTTGCAAAGCAGTCCGTTCTCGCAAACAGCCGGGATCGGTGCCGCCTTGTTTTTCAGCCGGCTTTGCCGTCCCTATATGCGGTCACCGGAAGCCACCTCCGGTGACCGGAAAAGGACGCCTGATGCTTCGATCTGTGCTGGCTCTATTGCTGCTCGTCATTCCCGCCGCGGCCCACGCGACCGAAGCCGGCTGGGCGCTGTTGCGCGACGGCGGACATGTCGTGCTGCTTCGCCATGCCATGGTCACCGGCACTACCGATCCGGCGAATTTCGACATCGAGAAATGCGCCACCCAGGTCAATCTCTCGGTGCGCGGCAAGCAGCAGGCACGCAAGATCGGCGCGCTTTTCGACGCCCGCGCGGCGCCGGTCGAGCGCGTGCTGTCCAGCCGCTATTGCCGCGCCCTCGACACGGCTCGCACCGCTTTCAGAGAAGAGCCCGAACCCTTCGCTCCGCTTGACCTGCTGAAGACCGACGCGAGCGAGAAAGCCGCCCAGCTCGAGGCGATCATGAACGAGATCAGCGCCTATTCCGGCTCCGACAATGTCGTCATGGTCACCCATCTGGAGAACATCATGGCGCTCACCGGCATCTCGCCGCGCGAAGGCGAAGCCGTGATCGTCGAGCCGCAAGGCGACGGCCTGCGCGTGCTCGGCCGCGTTACCTTCTAATCTGCGCTGGAGCCGGTTGAAGCGTTCGCTAGTCGTGAAAGTCTAGCGCTTGGTACCCTAAGCGGAGTACCGGTGCCGACCCCTAGCGGAAGCTCGTTCGGCCTCGGCCGAATTTACGCACATGACCGATAGTGTTGAAGAAGTCGGCGATG
The DNA here is from genome assembly GCF_055811415.1 of Mesorhizobium sp. WSM4846. Classification (NCBI taxonomy): domain Bacteria; kingdom Pseudomonadati; phylum Pseudomonadota; class Alphaproteobacteria; order Hyphomicrobiales; family Phyllobacteriaceae; genus Mesorhizobium; species Mesorhizobium sp. WSM4846. Next base: position 49 of record NZ_JBVVPZ010000068.1, on the reverse strand, counting down.
AAGCCGTGGATCCACTCGCACCGAAGCGTCTTGATTAAGGTCGACGCGA